>JAJYCD010000066.1 GCA_021778635.1 Actinomycetes bacterium | reverse complement strand
AGAGCGCGGAGGTGCACCTCCGCGCCCGCCGCCAGAACGTCCCGCCACGGTTCGTCGAGCTCGAGTACGAGATCCGCCTGGTCACCGACGAGGCCGAGCGACGGGTCGACCTCGTGCACCGCAACCTGCGGCAGTTCGGCACCGTGGTCAACACCCTTGCGGCGGCCTGCGACGTGCACGGGCGGGTTGTCGTCGTGCCGGTGACGGGCGGTCCAGCGGCGCTGTGACGCCGCCGCCAGCGGTCACACCATGGCGAGACCGTCGCTGACGATCACCGCAGATCGCACGACGGCCATCTCACCCTGACCGGGTCGCGACCACGCGTCTTCTTGCACCGCCCGGTTCGTGGTCATCGCGGACGATGCGCGGGTGTCCACCACGGCGCTCACCGCGCCCGGCCGCCCGCGCGGCGGCAGTTGCCTCGTCGGCCTCCATGACCGGCACCGACGTGCCGATGAGGTCCAGGTGACCGTTCCTCCCGACGACCTGCCGCGTTCGCCGACCGGGCGTGTGCCTCAATGGGTCGTCGACCAAGCGACGGGTCGCACGGTCGACCCGGCACCGTGGCGCGCACCCGCCCCCCAGTTCGCGGTCGCCACACCGCCGCCTCGCCGACGCCGGAGGCCGCTGCTGGTGGGCCTCATCGTGGCGGCGCTCGCCGTCGCGTCATGGCTGTACGCCGGAGCCCCTGGCCTGGCGCCGGGCACCGTCTCGACGCTCGCGTCGGACCTCGGTCTCTCGCATGCCGCAGTCGTGGCACCGCCGTCCGCAGACGTCGCAACCCTCGCCGACGAGGCCCACCTGTCCGCCGCGGGCAAGGCGCTGTTCTACGGCACGAACCCGAAGATCCTGGGGGCACAGGCATTCGCCGGCCAGTGCGGCAACGGTCAGGTGCAGCACTCCCTGTCCGCGGACAGCACCGTCGGCTGCTTCGAGCAGGGGTCGAACTCGATCGTCCTGTACGAGCCCGCCGACCCGCGTCTGCACGGGTCGGTCGTGACGAGCGCTGCCCACGAGACCCTGCACGCCGCGTGGGCGCAGCTCACCGCCGCGGAGCAGTCGACGCTGACGCCGCTGCTCAGTGCCGCGGTGGCAGCGATCCCCGCCGCCGACCCGATCCATGCGCAGATCGCCGGATCCGTCGGCACCCATCCTGACCATCTGCCCACCGAGATGTTCGCGTACGTCGGCACCCAGGTCTGGCACCCCGGCGGGCTCGCCCCGCAGCTCGAGGCGGCGTACGCCCGCGTCATCTCCGACCGCGCCGCCCTCGTCGCCGTGTACACGGGCTGGAACGGGATGCTGGAGAAGATGGCGACGGACATCCAGGCGGCATCGCAGGCTCTCGTCACCCGCCAGACCGCGAACGCCCAGAGCCAGGCGCAGTACCAGGCGGACGCCGCCTCGGTGGACTACTACCGCAAGGCCTACCAGGCCAAGGTGGCGCAGGTCGCCGCCATGCCGGCGGCCCAACAAGCCCGGCTCGAGCTCTCCTGGGTGTGGTGGGACGGCACGAAGCTCCCGATGGCCCCGGCGAACGTCACCCTGGCACGTGCCAAGGACCTGCTGACGAGGGACGAGGCCGCGCTGCCCGCACGCGAAGCGGCGATCCAGGCCGAGGCTGCCGCAATCACCGCGGAGCACACCCGGATCCAGGGCCTGGTTGCCGACCTGGACGGGCTGCAGAACCAGCTCGACCCGTCGGCGTCCACGCGCTGACGGCTGCTCCTCAGCAGCGTGTCGGCCTCGGGCCCACCGCGTACCCTGGTCCCCGACGGGCGCGGGCCACCGAGTTCCCTTGGGGTTCTCTCGATGTGCCCCGCATCGCCCGGGCCTCTAGCTCAATGGTAGAGCTGCGGACTTTTAATCCGTAGGTTGTGGGTTCGAGCCCCACGGGGCCCACTCGTCGAGTCCGAGCAGCCACGCCGCCGGTACTCCCGTGAGCAGCTCGACGCGCTTCGCGAGGGCGACAAGGTCGCGAGGTCGCGACCGATCGGTCTCCCAGGTCGCGAGCGAGCCGGGGGTCGCGTCCACCGCGTCCGCGAAGCTCCGCTGGTCCATGCCCGCCTGGTGGCGCGCCTTCCGTAGGCGATCGCCGAACGTCCACTGCGGGATCACCGCGCTCACGCGCTCAGTCTGCGTACTCATGAGGTGAGTGTGTCACCACCAGCAAACCCATGCAGGGGATAGATGCGCAAGATCGCCCGATCAGAATCGCTCGACGGCTCGATCTACAGCATGCTCAACGGTGCCCCATGCAAATCAAGCATGCTGTACCAAAGGGCGAACACTTGACGATCGGAGAGTCGGCTCAGCTCATCGGCGTCTCCGTGGACACGCTCAAGCGCTGGAAGAAGGCAGGTCGCATCGCGTCGCTGCGTACCCCGACCGGTCCCCGCCGCTTCCGTCGCTCTGACGTCGAGGCGCTTCTGAGCTCGGGTCAGCACACTGGACGGACCGCGTCGTGTGTCGACGCCGCGTGAAAGATGACCCCGTGGCGCCGGCGTTGACATCGTGAGCGACCTTCGCGATCTCTACGTTCCGCTCGCCGTCGCGAACCTCGCCTCCGGAGCATTCTGCTTCGTCACTGCGGCGCTCGCGGACCTGCCTTGGTTCGCGGCCATCGGGACCGGCGCCGGCCTAGCAGCTCTTGCCCTTCTGGTTCTCGCAGGGGAACTTGCTTCCCCTCCCGGACGCCGGTGTACGTCGGCCGGGGCGCGACGTCGAGCAGGTGGATCACGTGCGTCCGCCGGCTCCGGCGGCGGCGCCACGTCGGAGAGCGAGTCCATTCGATGAGTACGTCAGCCCTGTCCCAGAACCGCGGCTCGCATCCGACCCTGAGGGCCACAGCGTCACCCGGGCTCATCACGACCACGAGGCCGTCATCGCGCCTGATGCCGCCCGGACGAACAAGCGACCGGCCGACGAGCTCGTCGTTGCCGATCGGGGTGACGTGAATGTCGCAGTCGACGCCGACGATCGAGACTCTGAAGGCGACGCCATCGCCGGCGTTGGAAAGCCTGAAGGTTGCCCACGCTCGCTGCGTCTCCGCGTTCCCGGCCGGGGTCGTCCCCTCCTGCCAGTACGCGTTCGCGCCGTGCGCCATCCAGTCGGCCTCGGCTCGATCCTGCCGCCGCCACCACAGGGCGGCAACCGTCGAGATCCCGGTCGCCAACGCGGTCGAGAGGCCCGTCGCGAGTCCAACGACAGCCCACCCGGTGGTCTTAGTGAGATCGACGGCCACGTTGGGATCCATGGACGCGACCGTACCGGGATCGCCGCCGTCGCGATGCTCCGTCGAGCTCGTCATGCGGAGCGCGTCGTGAGCGGCGTCGCGGTCTCGTTCGTGGTTGTGACCAGCCTACTTTTCGGGTTCTCGCTCCTTCTCTCGTTGCGAATCCGCGCGATGGAGCGCGATGTCCGCCTCCAGTGGATCTTGGTTCGTGCGGGCGAGATGCGCGTGGACCGGCTCGCGCGCCCTATTGGGGCGCGCCTCGTCGACGTCGACACCACGCACCCACGGTCGTCCTCCACCCCCCGAGCACGGCCGGGGAGACCTCGCCCCCGGGGCTCTCTCCGGCCGCGCCACTGATCATCGCGCCAGCCGTCGTCGGATGGAGTGCGCCATGAGAACGCTTCGTAGCGTCGCCGCGGGCCTGGTCGCCGGGGTTCCTGAGGGGTTCCTCGCAGTTGTGTGGTGGCCGGTCATCATCTGGGCGCTGGGGATCTGGGCGTGGATGGCCTACCTCGGATCGGCGCTCGCGATCGGGCCCTCGTATCGAAGAAGCCTGGGTCGGGCGTCAGCGCTCGCGGGGAGCGTCGGCCAGGTCCTCATCACGCCCGAACGGCTGGCGTGGCTCGAGTCAAGGGCGGCCGGCTCGAAGCGTGAGGATCGCGCCGACGATTCCCGAGAGTGGGATCGAGAACGCGAGCGTCCAGAATATGGTGCGTCGGTTCAGGCGATTGTCGTGCCTGCGCTGGTCCATGACTTCGCGCGGTGTGCTGATCAAGGGCGAGACGCCGGGTGGGTATCCCCAGAAGTCAATCGGAATGTCGGCCCTGATGCGGCTCGCGACGAGCCAGTAGACGAGTGCGCCAAGTGTCGCGGTCAGGACGCTGTTGGCGACGGCCGGGTGCGCGGCGAGGACGAACCACAGGTACACGACGCCCAGTGCGCCGGCGAGTGCCGCGGCGCCGATGTCTCGTTGGGCCTTCATTCCGATGGGGCGCTCCTCGATGGAGTCGAAGACTCGTTCGACGACGGCAGCCACGTCTTCTACCCATTCCAGGAGGCCCGTCGCTCCGGAAGTGATGCAGGCGCGGCGCGTCTTGCCGAGAGTGATATTGATCGGCGCGGGGAAGCCCCGAACGACCCTCGGGATCGAGAGCGAGTACTCGTCGAACTCACTGAGCCCGACGTTCGCAAGTTCATTCACGGTGTAGGCCCGCGCGAGAGTCTGCAGCTGCACGTGCTCGAGCGGGCGGTTTCCACCGGCGTCGAGAGGCGCGCTCGCGGCCGCGTCCCGAGCCTCCTTCACGAAGTCGAGTTCGTCGAGATCCCGCATGAGGTCGCGGATGTCGCTGATGTTGAGGTGTCGGGAACCGAACACGATGGCCATCTGCTGTCGCCCGAGGATCGAGGGCTCGTACAGGAATCGTCGGATCGGGTTTCGGCGCTGGGCAGGCACGAGGCGTCCCCTTTGGTTGGACGGTTCCCGGTTGCCGCCGGGTCCGTCGTCGGTGCGCCGGGCGCGCTTACGCCTGGTGCTCGTGTCCCGACCGTAGGGGATTCCGCCCACATGGCGGCGCGCGCTTCTTCGGGCGCTTCACCAGCGGTGGACAGGCCGGTCGGGGAGGACCTACCCGCGGGGATCTTCCCGGCCGCGCCCAACCCGGTGCGGGCCACGCCTGGCGTGATCTTCGGGTTCTACCTGGAGACGCGCCGCGGGGACCGCTGGTGACCGGCCGCACGCCGGCGGACGTCCCGGCCCGCGCCCCGCGGTTCTTCGACTCGTTCCACCTGCCGACGTCGAACAACGCCGCGGTGAACCGGGCGATCGCCCGTGACGCCGCGTACACGACAGCCGACCGCCTCACGAAGGCCCTCGCGGCCCTGCGCGGTGGTGAGCAGGACCTGGACCTGAACCGCGACGCCTACCGCCGGTCTGCTGCCCGCACCCGCACCGCGCTCGCCGAGCTCGACCGGTTCCTCGCGGCCGCGTCACCGGTGCCCCTGACCCCAGCACCCTGACCCGTCCTGTTCCTCCCGTCTTCGACGACTCGGGAGGCATCACCATGACCGACCCGACCCGCATCTCCACGATCACGTTCCCGTCCGAGCCCCACACGCGCTTGATGCAGATCGCCACGACGCGCCCCGCGCGGGCGTGGTCCCGCGCGAACGCGCTCGCGGCGTGGCTGGTCTCGCTCGACACGACGCGGCCGGCGATGCTCAAGCTTCTCGGAGGCCCGTTCGTCGGGGTGCACTACGGCTCTGACGCGGTCGAGATCGTGCGCACGCTTGTCGGTGCACCGTGAGCCGCGCGCCTGAACCGGCGTGGTGGATCCGGGAGCGTCGTGAGGGCTTCGCCGCCGCACGCGCGGTCACCAGGGCCCTACTCACCGGTGTCATCGCGCTTATCATCGCCGGCCTCCTCGTCCTGGTCCACGCGCCGCGGACCGAGGCATGGGCGCTCGTCGTGCTCGCGGTCGCGGTCGCGGTCGCGGTCGCGGTCGCGGTCGCGGTCGCGGTCGCGGGGATCGTCGCGGCAATGCTCGTCGACGCCGCGCGCAACAGGGCAGCCCGTAAGTTTTGGGTTCGAGCCCCATTGGGCCCACGGTGTTTGGGCTGGTTGGCGCCGCACGGAAGCCCAACTTCGAACGTCGGCGAGGGCACCGCCGGCAGTCATCTGGCAGCCTTCATAGCCGCGAGGTGCTAACTCCGAGCTGGCGTTCCACTCAGCCGCGTACGCGTGGAACGCCGCACTCGCCGAACCGTCGCCCCCTGCCGAACGCTGGGGCGCGAGGGCAATGAGGAGACGCCGAGGTTCACCCAGCAGGTGCCCTCGCCAGTCAGGACACCGCGACCTCACGGAAGACGTCACGCAGACGCTGCACGTACGAGCAAGGCGGGATTCTCTCCCAGACTACCCATCCTGGACGCTCAAGAACAATTACAACGCAACGACCAGGATTGAACAATCAACCCAACACAAGCACCAGAATGCTTGACGCACATCGCACAACAGGCACTACACTCCCCGAAGTCACGAAGACGTGACTTCCGTTGGGACTGCAACGCAGAGAAACCAACGCCGGCAAACCATGAACTGACCGGGGGCATGATGTTCAGACGCTCGAAACTCAGACTCAGCCACGTTGGATTGCTCACAGCAACGACCGTAGCGATCATGACCATCGGACCAGTCGGCGCAGCATCCGCATCCGATCAGACTCCAAGCGCGATCCAAGCGCTTGCGGTCGTCCCCGGGCTTCAAACCGCGAGCGATCCATCGTCACCAGCACACGTCGTCGACTCCGCGCAAGGATTCAGCGTCGAGAGCACGCCGGGGAAAAACACAACAGTCCAACGTGTTAACGCCAGACACAGCGCGGTAACGCACACGAAGGACGGGCAAGCCGTCGCCGACAACACCTCCACTGACACGGACACAGTTGTACAGAAACTGCCAACCGGTGCCCGCATCATCGAAGTCATCAGATCCTCCGACGCCCCAACAGACTTCACCTACAAGGTCGACGTCCCCGCGGGCGCGAAACTGCTCCCCCAGACCGACGGATCGATCCTGATCGGCACACAGTCGCAGACCGGTGGTGTCGTCACCATCAACGCCGACGGCATGATCGGTGCACCGTGGGCCGTTGACGCGAAAGGCAAGCCCGTACGAGCGTCATACAAGGTCAGCAGCGGCGGCGTGATCACGATGCACGTCGAACACTCGAAGAGCGTCGCGTACCCCGTTGTGGCAGACCCAACTTACTCATGGAACGGGTTCCAGGTCTCGTGGGGCACGTGGACCCCATGGCGAGTCACCGTCCAACTGAACAAGGCACGTTCTGACGATGCCCAGGACGTTGGCGCTGGTATCTGCATCGGTGTTGCTTTCGTTCCAGGTGTCGGCGCCATCCTCGCGGCAATCTGCGGTGTGCACAACCTGATAATCCGTGCGGCATACCGGTACGGATGGTGCGAGGTATGGCACGTCGACCTCTTCACCCACGACATGGACGTCAGCGTGTATCGCGGCGGCTTCTGCACCTGACATTATGAACAACATGAACATTGAACTCGTCATCGGCTTTGCCGCAGTCTCTGGAAGCGGAGTTGCGGTCTGGTACCGAGGACGCATCACCGCAGCGGTAGGGCTGGGTGTCGTGCTCCTGGTAGCAGTAGTGATCTCAGCGCTGAGCTCAGGGCGTGAGGCGGTGTCGGATCTGATGGTCGGCTCCCTGGTCGGGTTGCCTGTGCTCCTAGCTTCCATCTTGGCTACGAACCGACGCGAGCACAGGCGCATCCATGACCCCCACCTCAACGGTGGTTCCGGGCGCGTCTGACCGGTGAACGACGCGAACGCGGGGTGGCTCGGCTCGACCTAGCCACCCCGCGTTCGCTCACAACCACCGGTCGACTCACACCTCGAACAAGCAGATCATCGTGAAGTTGTCGCTCGTTACCTTCCGTTTCGCCCGGTGCTCGCAACCATGACCAGCCAAACGCGCCAACACGCACCGGTTCGTCGTTGACGGCGGCGAACGACGACACAACCGCAGAATCAAGCCAGCAGAACCGGACACGATCCGCGCCGATCGGGTGTCTATCGGGTCGTATTCATCAACCGAATACCAATCACAGCCTGCAACGTCACCACACCGTTCCCGAGCGCTTTCAACTGCTCGTTGCGGGTAATGCCAATTGCGGGGTTAGCGATCCGGACTCACCCAGTGGCGCGTACACCTCCGAGGGAATCGGACGAACCGTCACCTTGGCCGAACGGATCGGCTGGTCGCACTGGGCGCTCCACAACAAGTCCTGGATACCCACCTCTGACGGAGAGTGGGGCATCGACATCACCCGCGCCCCTGGCCAGCTCATCGGCCTGCACGCACGCGACAACGCCGACTGATCAGGCGCCACCCCATGCGGCCGGCACTCGGAAGGGTGCTGGACAGGCTGCGCTCACCGTCCGCGGTCCACGACCCTGCGTCGACGCTGGCCGAGCTCGCAGCGTCGCGTAGTCCAACGCGCTCTACTATGGTTAGCCATAGTATGATGATCCATAGTTTAACCGGAAGGCGCCCTGATGTCTGACTTCGTCGGCCGCACGGTCGAGCTGGATCGGCTCACGGGACTGCTCTCCGACATCGACGCCCGAGCACGAGCGGGTCGCACCCACGACGTGGGCACCGCGGTGCTGCTGCGCGGCCGCCGTCGTGTCGGCAAGAGCCGGCTCGTGTCCGAGCTCATCGCTCGGGCCGACCATCCCGCGGTCTACTTCCAGGCCGCACGCGGCGCCGAGCCAGCGACCGAGCTGCGAGCCCTGATGTCCGCAGTGGCGGAGTCCGACCTGCCCGATGCATGGCTCGCGGAGTCCGCCACCCCGTCGACCCTGACCGACGCGCTCCGGATCCTCGACCGACTGCTACCCGCCGACCGTCCGTCGATCGTCGTGATCGACGAGGCGCCCTGGCTGCTCGACGCCATCCCCGGCGGCGCCGGTGAGCTCCAACGGGTCTGGGACCACGACCTGTCGCGCAAACCCGTCCTGCTCCTCCTGCTCGGGTCGGACCTCGCGATGATGGAGTCCCTGGACCATCACGACGCCCCGTTCCACGGCCGCGCCACCCCGATGGTCCTCGACGTGCTGTCCCCGCGCGACGTCGCCCGCATGACCAGCACGTCCGGGATCGACGCGTTCGACGCCTGGCTGACCACCGGCGGCCTGCCTACCGTCACCCGCGCCTGGGCACCCGGCATGACGCGCCAGGCGTTCCTCCGGACGCAGCTCTCGGACGCGATCACCCCGCTGGTGGTGTCCGGGCAACGCATCCTCGACAGCGAGTTCCCCGCGACCACCTCGGCTCGGGCCGTGCTGACGGCGATCGGCGGAAAAGGCGAACGGACCTTCACCTCGATCGCCCAGTCCACCGGCAGCAAACCGATGAACGCCGCGACCTTGACCGACGCCCTGGAGACGTTGTCGGCCAAGCGCGTCGCCGTCGCCGACGAGCCGCTGTCCACCAGGCGTGACGCGAAGAATCGCCGGTGGCGTGTCGCCGACCCCGCCCTGCGGTTCTGGCTCCGGTACGTCGAGCCTGCCGTGGGCGACATCGACCGCGGTCGCGGGGACCTCGCGCTCCAACGGGTCACGGACGGCTACACGAGCTGGCGGGGCCGCGCGATCGAACCGGTCGTGCGTGACGCCCTGGAACGACTGCTCCCCGACACCCGCTGGCCCGAGGTGCGCGCAGTCGGCGGGTGGTGGCCGCGGACGAACGTGCCCGAGATCGACCTGGTCGGTGCGAACGCCCGACCAGCCGACCGCTACGCCTTCGTCGGGACCATCAAGTGGCGCCCCGACGGCAAGGTCACCGCGGCCGAGCTGACCACGCTCGCCACAGACGCGACGAAGATCCCCGGCATCGGATCGGGCACTGCCCTGGTGGCGGTGTGCCCGGCCGGCGCCGTCGCCGACGACCGTCTTGCGCAGGTGTGGACCGCTGACGACCTGCTTCAGGCGTGGCCGTAGGCGCAGCCGCGAGAGCCGTCCGACCTCCGGGCATCCTCGGAAGCGCGCAGGCGATGCCACCGACCCCAGCAGGTCAGCGCCGACCAACCAGGAAGAAGGGCCGCAAGTACTCCCGCAGGTCAGGGTCGCACACGTAGACGTACGTGCCCCGGATCCCGCGGGTCAGCAGCACCGTGTAGATGTTCCGCACGTACTCGAGCAGCTGGTCGTCGGAGTACGTGAGACCGAGCTGCTTGTTGTTCGCCTTCCCGTTGCGGTCGCGGTACTGCGTGCGATCGAACCGGATGCGTCCGGTCTCGCGGTCGTAGCGCAGGTCGCGACCGATGACGACGCCGGCGACGTTGAGGTCGTACCCCTGGATGGTGTGGATCGAGCCCATCTCGTCGAGAGAGGTCGCCGAGTTCACCCAGTCGACGGGGCGGGTGTTCCAGCGCAGGCGCTCGCCGTCGATCGTGATGTCGTACGCGTCGCGGTCCGTCTTGCTGACCCACTCCCACGCGTACCCGGCGACAAGCCGCGCCAGCCCGTGCTCGGCGTCGCGGTCGAGGATCGCCCGCCGCATGGCACCGAAGTCGTCGTAGAAGCGCAGGTCGTACTCGCCGAAGTCCCGCGGCTGCATCGGCACGCCTGCGAGGACGCCCCGCACGTAGCCGACGTAGTCCGTCCCCGCGCGCACGCGATGCTGCGCGGACAAGCGGTAACGCCGACCTCGCTCGCCCGCCCCGTCGACGAGCCCGTCGATGACGCGACCCGGGAGGTCGGCGGGACGCACGCTCTGATCGCGGTCCAGGAGGAACAGCTGGTGGGTGCTCTTGGCCATGATCCAGTCGAGCTGGGTCTTGGTCCTGTCATCGGCCCCGAAGAGCTTCGCCGTGATCTCCGCATACTGCTTGTTGCGGGGACCCGAGCCCTGGCTGGCCCGCTGGGTCAGGCGGTGCGCCTCGTCCACGACGAGCAGGTCGAAGTGACCCGGGTCCGCCCCGACGTCGAAGGCCGAGATGACCATGCCCGCGTCGAGCCCCGGGGTCTTGGCGAAGACCTTCTGGATGGACCTGCGGAGCGACTGCTGCGGCACGACGAGGCCGACCCGGAAGGCATCGAGCGCCTGCGACGCCCCCTCGGTGAAGAACTCGTCGAATGCCGACATCTCGGGACGCGGCCGTGAGGGGTCGAAGCCCTGGATGTCACGGAGCAGCTTGATGAGGAAGACGGCGACGATCGTCTTGCCGGTTCCCGGCGAACCCTGGATGACGATCCTGCTCGCGGTTCCGCGCTCGACGTCCTCGAACAGCCCCTCGACGATGTCGACGACGACGGTCAGCTGGTCCTCGGACAACGCCTTGAACGGCGAGAGCTTGAACAGGTCACTGTTCTCGATCTCCGCGATGCCCTGGGTGAAGAGGCCGCGCTCCCGCAGCGCGTCGAACACCTCGCGGAACGTCGCCCGGTACGCGTCGCGCCGGTAGTAGTCGGCGTCGGTGATGCCCTCGTTGCCGTTGATGACGTCGTACCGGCCGTCTCCGGCGAACAACCGGATGAGGAAGGACTCCAGGTCCAGGCATGCCGACTTGTTGAACATGTCGTCGATCACGACGCGTGCCCGGGTGAGCGCCGCCTTGCCCGGGCTCTCCAGGTGCTGCCTGAAGCGCATCGCGACGTTCAGCGACTCCCCGACGTAGATCTGCCCCGACCCGTCGAGCGTGTAGACCACCGGCCAGTTCCGCAGGTGCGGGTCCGCGTCGGACCACCCGTGGAGGTGCTCCCGGGAGAACTCGACCTCGCGGATCTCAAAGCCGGGCATGCGTCGCGCTCCCCGTCTGCACCCTGTCCGCGGGGCACGAGACTCGGCTGAGCTCGGGCTCGGGAACGAGTGCGACCCTATCCACCGGCGGTGCCGTCCGGGGCCCTGGGCGCGCGCCCGACATGAACTCGCACGGCCCTGACGCCGCTGCGTCCCCTACACGACCTCGATGTCGTACTCGATGGTCGCGACCCCGGCGGTCGACGTCAGCTGCAGCGTCTGGTGCTTCCCCGCGGTCACCCCCGGCGGCACGGTGAACCACACCCGGGTGTCGGTGAAATCCCCCGGCGCGACCGGGATGGCCTCGGCGAGCCCGCTGATCGAGATCGTGACCACCCGCCGTGGGTCCGCCGATCCGCTCGGGTCGAAGTTCGACCCCAGGATCGTCACCTCGGTCCCCACCGAGACAGTCTTCGGGCTGATCGACGTGATCACCGGCGCGTTGGCGCGGGCCGCCTTCGACCCGACGTACGTCGCAGCAGTCAGGCTCGTCATCGCCAGCAGGGTCGAGGGCATCTCGGGCAGGACGCCCTTCTGGACCAGGGCGATCACGAAGTACACCTGGGCGACCAGGTTGAACAACAGGTACTGCGAGTCCACCAGGTCGGTGCCACCGCCGTCGTCCGCGGCGACCTGCCGGAGCTCGGTCGCGGCAGGCTCCGTCTTCTGCAGCGTTCCCTGACTCACCTTGTAGGTCACGATGCCCTTGGCGAGGACGGCCGCCGCGAACGGCCCACCGAGCAGGAGGAGGTACTGATCCCACCGTGACGACGGCAGCAGCATGTCGAGGCTCACGTCGGTCAACCCGGCCTTGATGAGCAGCCACCCGAACGACGTCGTGATCAACAACGTCCACAGGCCGAGCTGCGTCAGCGAGGTCGAGAAGCGGCGGTCCGCCCCGATCAGCGGACGGAAGATGCCATACCCCTTGGCACCGTCGACGAGGTGCAGCACGAGCAAGCCGGCGCCGACGGCCGCGAACGCCCAGCACCACGCCCAGCCGTTCAGGCTCAGCTCGGTCAACCGCGTCGGCGACGGCTCCCCGCTCGACGAGGACCCGGCAGTCTGGGCGGCGACCGCCCGGACCCCGTAGCTGCGGGCGACCAGACCCCAGACGACTGCTGCGAGCAGGAAGGCTGCCACGATCGTCCGGCTGGCCCGCGTGACCAGGGCGCTCGCGTGCGTGAGGTCCTCGCTGGCCGCGGCGTCGGGACCGGACGCCACCGTGACCGCTCCGCCGACGCCCGCGACACGTGCTACCTGCGGCGGCTCGGCCGGCAGCGGCTCGGCCGGCATCGACCTCTCGGCTTGCAGCGACCTCTCGGCTTGCAGCGACGGCGCCGGTGTCGACGCGACCCCGGGCGGAACCGTCGCGCCACGTTCTCGTGACTCGTCCAGTACTCGTCGGGCCCTGTTGATCGCCATGGCACACCGCCGTCGGGGGGTGAGGGTCTCAATCGCCTCGCAAGTTACCAGACACCGTCGCGCTCGGCCTCAGCGGAGAGGCGCGAGACCTGCCCGTCACCCCTCCCGGTACGCCACCCCGAACCCGCCACGCGGGTAGTGCCACATGAGCGACCCCGGAGCAGCGACCGCCAGGCACGTCCCGCACTCGAGGCACGCCGCGTACGCGGCTGTGATCGTGCCATCGGCCTCCTCGGTGTACACATGCGCTGGGCAGATCCGTACAAGCAGCTTCCCCGTGCCGGTGGCGCGGGCGACCTCCTGGTGGACCTCGATGTGGCTCTGCCCGTCGTCCAGGGCGTAGGTGTTCCGTGCCAGACGGTCCGGGACACTCCCGAAGCCAGTCATCGTCCGTCCTTCCTCGCAGCGCACGTGCCAGTAGCCGCCGCGCCCGCCGCACCCGCACCCCTCACAGCGCCCGCACCGCCGCCCAGCCGTCCCGCACCACATGCCGGAGCTTCAGACCCGACCCCTTGAACGCCCGCGTCGCCGTCCCCAGCAGGTGCCGCCGCGGGGTGAGGTCGAGGTCGTAGATCCCGTGGAAGACGTCGGCGAGCAGCAGCCCGTAGTCGCGGTACATCCGCGGGACCTCGAGGAACGCGGGGGCCCGCGCATAGGTCTTCATGTCCGCCCCGACGAAGGTCGCCGCGAGCGCCGCCGGGTAGGCGTCCATCGCCTGCTGCGAGTAGTCGCCGGCCGCGAGCGCCGCCCCGATCGCGTCGGCGGCGGCGATCGCCGAACCCGCGGCCAGGTCCATGCCGCGGATCGTCAGCCCGGTGTTGAGGGTGAACCCCGCGGCGTCGCCGATGAGGACCAGACCGGGCCGGGTGAGGTCGTGGGCGACCATCGTCGGCCCGTCCTCGATCGTCAGGTGGCAGCCGTACTCGAGCAGCTCGCCGCCGTCGATCAGCGGGGCGACGGCCGGGTGCGCGAGGAAGTGGTCGTGCACGTCCGAGGCCGTCAGGCCCTTCGTGGCGAGGTCGTCGAGCCGCAGCACGACGCCCACGGACACCGACTCGAGGTTCGTGTACAGGAACCCGCCACCGGCGACCGCCTGCGTGCAGTCCCCCACGAACGCGTAGGCGACTCCGTCGCTCCCGATGACGTGGAACCGGTCCTCGATGACGGTCCGGGGCAGGCCGATCACCGACTTCACTCCGACGGCCAGGTGCTTCGGGGGTTCCTTCGCCCGGATGCCGGCGTTCTGGGCGAGGAACGAGTTCACGCCGTCGGCCTCGACGACGACGTGCGCACGGAGCTCGTCGTCCCCGGCGCGCACGCCCACGCACTGCTCACCCTCGACGATCAGCTCGTCGACGCGCACCCCGGGCATCACCATGACCCCGGCGGCCTCGCACCGGGAGGCGAGCCAGGCGTCGAGCCGGGCCCGCAGCACCGTGACCGCGTTCACCGGCTCGGCCAGGCGCGCGTCCCAGTAGTCGATGTTCACGTGCGACGACGCATTGAGGAAGCTGAGGACGTTGCGCGTGACCCGGCGCTCCACCGGGGCCTCGTCGACGAACCCCGGAAAGACCTGCTCCATCACGCGGCAGTAGAACACCCCGCCGGACAGGTTCTTCGACCCCGGCTCGGCGCCGCGCTCGATCAGCACCACCTCATGACCGGCCTCGGCCAACCGGTACGCGCACACCGCACCGGCGACGCCCCCGCCCACGACGATGACGTCGAAGTCGACCTCCTGGCTCATCTCCACCCTTCCGTCCCGCGCAGCTCCCCCGACGACCCGGTGCCGCCCGAGCGCGAGCCCGGGCGGCACCGACCACGTCCTAGAGCGC
The DNA here is from genome assembly GCA_021778635.1 of Actinomycetes bacterium. Classification (GTDB taxonomy): domain Bacteria; phylum Actinomycetota; class Actinomycetes; order Actinomycetales; family Cellulomonadaceae; genus JAJDFX01. The sequence goes on along the minus strand of JAJYCD010000066.1, from coordinate 5,156 downwards.
ACCGGCCCCGATCGCCGCGGCGATCTCGTCGGCCGCGAGCCAACCCGACGTCAGGGCGAACCCGTTGGCCGAGCCGGGGACGGGCAGCGTGTACGACTCGCCGAACATCCCGCCGGCGTCGCAGCCCACCGAGTACAGGCCCGGAACAGGGGCGCCGGCCTTGTCGAGGCACCGCAGGTGCTCGTCGATCTTGATGGCACCCATCGTGATCATGATCCCGGTCTCCATCTTGATCGCGAAGAACGGGCCCTCCTCGACCGGGAAGAGGAACTTCGCCGGCTTGTGGAAGCGCGAGTCGACGCCCGCGTGGCACAGCGCGTTGTACGCGTCGACCTCGGCGCGCAGCACGGCCGGCGGCACGCCCATCTTCGCCGCGAGCTCCTCGACGGTCGCGCCCTTGACGACGTTGGTCCGGGCCTCGTCGGCGGCGTCCGCCTCGATCTCGGTCGGCAGGTTGACCATCTTCTCGTTGTTGCGGACGTAGATGCCGAGGCCGATCTCGTTGCCGTCCTCGACCAGGTGACGGATCTGGGCCTGGTCGATGAGGCACCAGTACATCGAGCCGGGAAGGCCGGCGACGACGTCCCCCGCGTGACCGAAGTTCAGCCCGACGACCTCGTCGACGAACCGCCGACCGGTCGCGTCGACCCAGAAGTACGGCTGCATGCCGGTGCAGTTGGTGTGGCTGGTGATCGTCTTGTCCCGCATGAGCGGGAAGAGCAGCAGCGTGCCGATCGACCGGTGCTCCACGGCACCGGCGTCGAGCATCATCCGCACGCCGTCCCCGGTGTTGCCCGGTCCGCCGACGTTGATGAGGCGCGAGCCGATCCCGTACCGCGTGTAGTGGTCCAGCATCTCGGGGTTGCCGGCGTACCCGCCGGTGCCGACGACCACGGCCTTCGCGCCGAGGCGGACCTCCTGGCCGTCCGCGTCCGTCGCGACCACGCCGGTCACCTTGCCGTCGGCGTCCTGGAGGATCTTCGTGGCGGCGGTCGAGAGGAAGACGTCCACGCCGCGACGGCGGGCGTCGGCCTCGAGCAGCTCGATCACGCGCGCCACCTCACCCTCGGGCAGGTGCCACGTGGTGAGCTCGCCCGGCTGGTCCAGGGCCGTGACGGTGACATCCTCGTAGACGACGCCCTCCTCGTCGCGCAGCTTCACGATGGTCGTGGCGGCGTTCTCGACGAACCGGCTCACCAGGGCGGGGTCCGCGCGCCAGTGCGAGTAGTCGAGGTAGGTGTCGAACGCCTGGGTCTTCGTGACGTCGATGCCGCGCTTGATCTGCTCGTCCGACTCGAACGCGGCGTGGCCCTCCGCGAACGACGAGCTGCCGCCCGTCTGCGCCTCCTTCTCCAGCACGGCGCAGGTCAGGCCGTCCTTGGCGGCCTGGACCGCGCAGGACAGCCCGGACCCGCCTCCGCCGATGACGACGACGTCGTAGGAGGCATCGAAGGTGGTGCTCATGGTTCTTCTCCTCGTGCTCGGTGTGGCTGGGTGCGTCTGCTGGGTGCCTGGCTCGGCGAGGTGCGCGTCTGCGTGCCTACCGACCGAGTGCGTCGATGAGAGCCGGGACGACCTCGTACAGGTCGCCGACGATCCCGTAGTCGACGGACCGGAAGATCCGCGCGTCCGGGTCGTTGTTGACGGCCGCGACGACCTTCGCGTCGCGGACGCCTTCGAGGTGCTGCGGTGCACCCCCGATGCCGACGGCGAGGTACAGCCGCGGGGCGATGTGCTGGCCGGAGCGGCCCACGTACCGTTCCTTCTCGAGCCAGCCGAGGTCGTCGGCGATCGGCATCGAGCAGGCGAGCTCGGCGCCGAGCACGTCGGCGAGCTGCCGGATCAGGGCCACGTCCGCCTTGGCCCGCACCCCGCGACCGAAGGAGACGACGCGCGCCGCATCGGCCACCCCGGTCGCCGACCCGACGGGCTCGGTGCCCTCGATGCGGGCGTCGGCCGCGATCGCCGCCTGCTCGACGACGTCCACCGCATCGGGTGCGCCGCTCTCGACGTCCTCACCGACGAACACCGTCGCGACCGGGCCACCCGTGACGAGGGTCTCGATCACCTCGCCGCCGAGGGCCGCGCGAGTCACGACGACGTCACCGTCTGACGCCGCCAGGTCCAGCATCCCGGGCACGACTGCCGCGCCGATCCGCGCCGCCACAGCCCCGAGCAGCACGCGGGCCGCCGGTTCGGTGCTGCACACGAGCACCCGCGGTGGGTCGGCCGCCGCGAGATCCGCCACCGCGAGGTCCGCCGCCGCGAGGTCCGCCACAGCGAGGTCCGCCGCCGCGAGGTCCGCCACAGCGAGGTCCGCCGCCGCGAGGTCCGCCACAGCGAGGTCCGCCGCCGCGAGGTCCGCCACCGCGGCGGCGTACGCCTCCGGCGGGACGTCGGGCGCCGTGCTCACCCACCGGACCGCGTCCGGCCCCGTCGCGGCCACCGCATCGACCAGCGCGCGGTTGCCGACGACCACCGCCGTCACCGGCCCGCCGAGGTGGCGCGCCGCGGCGACCATGCCGCCCACCTGCTTCTCGTCGGTCGTGATGACCCAGCTCTCGACGCTCACCGTACGTGCCCTCTCTCGGATCCGGGGATGCTCACAGGACGCCGTCGGCGCGGAGCGCGGCCACGAGCTGCGCCGCGGAGGTCGCTGGGTCGCCGTCGAACAGGGTCGCGGCCACGACGTCGGGCTTGCGGGTACCGGTGCTCCGGACGTCGTCACCGGGATCGACCAGGTCTCCCATCGGCCAGGTCGTGAGCGGGCGCTTGCGTGCGGCCAGGAGCTCCTTCATCCCCGGCTTCGTGTCGACGTCGGCCTCGGCGGCGACACCGAGGACCAGGGGCGGCGCCGCGCTGATCGTCTGCTGCTCGGTGGCGCTGCGGCGGACCGCAGCGACCCGCCCGTCCACGGCGGAGGCCGAGTCCAGGCCTGCGAGCGCGGTCCAGCCGAGGTGACCGGCGACGGCCGGCGCCACGCCCGGGTCCTGCTTCGAGTCGCCCATGACGACGACGTCGACCGCGCCGATCCGCTCCACGGCCGCGGCGATGACCCGCGCGGTCGCGGCGTTGTCCGCGTACGGCGGGACGTCCGTCACCGAGAACGCCTCCCCGACGCCGCGCGCCAGCACCCAGCTCGCGTCGCCGTCCCCGATCGTCAGCCCGACCACCGTGCCACCCGTGTCCTCCGCGAGCCGCTTGGCCACCGCGAGCGCCGCCGGGTCGTCCTCACCGGCCGTCATCTTGGCTCCGCGCCAGTCGACGGTCCCGTCAGCACGGACGGCGGCGTTGGCGCCGTCGCGCGCCCACGTGTAGACGATGACGACCTTCATCGGGTCACCCTTCTCTGCGGCGCACGGGTCAGGCCGGCACCCACCGCTGACACGGCCGGTGACCGGGCACCTCCAGCGTCGCGGACCGGATCGGGGGGCAACTAGCACCCAACGGGTACGCCGGGGTAGCCGACCGGATACCCCTCGCGCCGGCGCCGCCTCAGGAATGCCGTGGCCCGCGAGGCGGGGCCGGTCGTAGGGTCGCGGCAGGCTCGTACGGAGCCGCACCCGGTCTCCGTGAGCGAGCCACCGCTGGAACCCGTGCAAGGAGCCGCGAGGAGCAGCAAGGAGCACCGCCGTGTTCGACCTTCGTCTCTTCTCCATCCGTGAGTCCCGCCACCGCATCCACAACCCCCTGACCGAGCAGCAGCTCGCCGCCTTCGGTGCCGCGCTCGACCTGCCCGCCGGGGCACGCATCCTCGACCTGGGCTGCGGGTCCGGCGAGCTGTTGTCGACCTGGGCGCGCGACCACCAGGTCACCGGGGTGGGCGTGGACCTCAACCCGGACTTCGTCGCCCAGGCCCGGGCCCGCGCCGACGAGCTCGGCGTGAGCGACACGGTGCGGTTCGTCGAGGCCGACGCCTCCGACTACGTCGCCGACGAACCCGTGGACGTCGCGGCCTGCGTCGGCGCGACGTGGATCGGCGGCGGGGTGCCCGGCACCCTCGACCTGCTGAGCCGAAGCCTCGCGCCCGGCGGGATCCTGCTGATCGGCGAGCCGTACTGGCGCACCGTTCCCACGACCCCGGAGGCTCTCGCCGGGTGCGGGGTGCCGTCGGCCGACCACTACCTGACCCTGCCGGACCTGCTGGCGTCGTTCGGCACGCAGGGCTACGACGTCGTGGAGATGGTCTGCGCGACCGAGGAGTCCTGGGACCGCTACCAGGCACCGCAGTGGCTGAGCATGCGGCGCTGGGCGGACGCCCACCCCGACCACGAGCTGCACGACGAGGTCCGTCAGCTGCTCGCGACCGAGCCGCAGCAGTACGCGGCCTTCACGCGCACGTACTTCGGGTGGGGAGTGATCGCCCTGATCGCGCGGTGACTGACAGGCGCGCCGACGTCGGGCCGGTGGCGGTGTGAACCTCCAACGGCCGCGCAGCCTGAAGAACTCACCTCTTGACACTGATATTCCGACGGCGGAATATCAGTGTCGTGGGAATCGGAGTGACCGGCGCCGCTGACCAGCTCGGCCTCAGCACGCGACGAGTACGCGCGCTCATCGCTGCGGGCGCTCTGCGGGCCGAGCGGGTCGGCGGCACCTACGTACTGGACGAACGCGAGGTCGACTCGTTCGCGGACCGCGACCGACCCGACCACACCCGGGCGATGTCGCCGCGGATCGCCTGGGCCGCTGCGGCTCTGATCGACGGCGGCACGCCGACCTGGGTACGCCGGGACGAGCTCTCCAGGCTCAGGGCGCGGTTGACGCACGCACCGTCCACACCGGGCGTGTGGCGCGCCCAGCTGCGCGCGGTGGCGGAGTCGCGTCGCACCTGGCGGGCCGGCGGTGAGCAGGTCGCCGCGCTGCTGGACGACCCGGCGACCCGAAGAACAGGGGCATCGGCGACGAACCTTGTCACCGACCTGCTCGTCGGGACAGCGGGCGCGTCGGTCTGGGTCCCCGATCGTGCGCACCTCGAGAGGCTTCGTCGGGACCTGGGGCTCATTCCCGCCGAGGCTGGCAACGTGACGATCGCTGTTCCCGCGATCCCCGACCTGCCGTCACTGGGGACGGACGGCGAGAACGTCTACCGCCTGATCGTCGCCACCGATCTGCTCGCCGACACCGACCCGCGAGCCACGGCGGCCGGCCGCGCA
>JAJYCD010000065.1 GCA_021778635.1 Actinomycetes bacterium | reverse complement strand
GTGCTGGGGAGTTGATGCGAAGGAACTCCACCAGGAACCGGGAGATCCCACTGAGCACGAGGTAGGCGCCGAAGACCCCTGGCGGGTTCCAGGTCTTGGCGATCCCCCACAGGATCGCGGTGATCACGATTGCGGCGAGTGCCTCGTACAGCGGGGTGGGGTGCACGGGTACGTCGGTGGGCACTACCCCGTGAGGGAACGTCATGCCCCACGGAAGGGAGGTGGGTTTCCCGTAGGTGCCGTCGCCTGCGAGAAGGCATCCGAGGCGACCGATGCCGTAGGCCACGGTGAGGGGGATCGCCATGGCGCCGGCGACGACGTCGAGGGGCAGATGGTGGCGCCGCACGATGACCAGTGTCGCGGCCGTGCCTCCGATGAGGCCGCCGTACCAGGTGAAGCCCATGCCGCCGAAGCTGTGCAGCGTCAGGTTCGGGGCGTGCTCGAAAAGGTAGTAGATCTTGGCTCCGACGAAGCCCCAAAGGGTCGCCCAGATCACCAAGGAGTAGGCGGAGTCGCGTTTGAGGCCCACCCGGTCGAACGCGCGAGCGAGCAGGAACGCAGCCACCAGCGCCGCCAACGCCTTGCTGAGCCCGTAGGACTGGACGTTGTAGCCAAAGACTGAAAAGAGGATCGGGCGCACGCGTCACTCCGTCGTTCACGGACGCGGAGGTGGGTTGTGGGCTCATCCCGGCAGCTCGGCGCCGGACCCCACCATGTGGGGGTGCGACGAAGGTTGTCCCGGCGGATCGGTCAACGTTCGATGAAGATCCCCTGCGGCAGCTCGGGCGTGAGCCCGGTCTCGTCGGTCTTCATCGCATCTTCATCGAATATCGGGCGTTGATGCGCCCGGGTGCAGGAGCCTGGGCACAGCACCCGCCCGGGCGCGGCTCGGATGGCCCGGGGGCGTGGTGCTACCGACCCTTGACCTCACCTGTTGGAGGAACCCATGTTCGTCGTGATCGCCACCTTCCCTGAGGTACCCACCGATCGGGACGGGGAGTTCCGGGCCTGGTTCGCGTGGTCAAACAACCGGCTGGGCCAGGTCGAGGGGCTGAGCGGTCGGCGCCTGATGCTAGCCGCGGACGGCACGTACGTTGCGCTGGTCGAGCACACCAGCGCGGAGACGTTCGCCGCGATGCAGGGCACCGCGGTGGCTGCGGAGGTTCATGCCCGCTTGGAGGAGATTCTTCACGAGAGGCCCCGGCACACGGCGTACGAGGTCGTCGTGGACGCCGCTGAGTCCCGGTCGTGCTGCGGTGGGCACGGAGGTCACCACCATGGCGGTGCCGCGGTACGCGCTGATGCGACCGTCTGAGCCGGACGCCGTCGAGGGAGTGTGACACCGCCTCCGTGCCGTCGTGTGCCCAACATCCCGTGGGACGAGGTGACACCAGGCCACGGCGACTGCTCCGCGCGTACCGCACCGTCGTTGTGAAGGGGGGACCCATGAGTACCGCCACCTATGTCGTTGACGGGATGATGTGCGACCAGTGCGTGTCATCGGTCGCGGTCAAGGTCACGACCATCGCCGGTGTCACGGGCGTGCAGATCGAGCGGATCACCGGTGGGCGGTCCTGGGTCACGGTCACCAGCTCGGCGATCCTCAGTGAGGAGTCCGTTCGCGCGGCGCTCACTGCGGCGGGCTGCGAGCTGGCGGGCTCATCGGCGTGAAACAAACGGGTGAGGGCTGACGGCGCCATCGAGGACGGGCCCGGGCATCACCGGTCCGGGGTCGCCACGCCAACCTTCCGGTACCGCACGAGGCCCGTCGCGGGCACGGTGACCCGGCCGGCTCAGGAGTGGTGGGCGGCGTGGTCGATGGCGGTCGTACCGGGTGTCGCGGGCTGGGTGGTGCCGCTGATCAGGGGCCCGATGACGAGCGAGGAGACGAGGAACATCGCGGTGAAGGCGGCCAACGCGATGGCTGGTGCCCACCAGCTCGAGAACCTGCGATGCAGCTTGACGAGCATCGGCACGGAGGCGGCCAGACCCAGGCCGCCGAACAGCGCAGTCCCTCCCGCACCTGCCACCAGTGCGGTCCCCACGAGCGGTCCGATGTGGTGCAGCACGTGCGGGGCCACCCCGACGATCGCGCCCAGGGCGCCGTTCACGATGGTCCAGACCGTGCGCCGGGGGCGCCCGGTCTTCGACGCCCCAGCGGCGTGTGTGCTGGCCTGCGTCGGTTGCGCTCGGGTGCTTGTCGCGTCCATCCCTCTACCGTGTCGATTCATTGCGGGGTTCGCGGTGCAGAAACGATGAAGGCTTGATCAAGGCGCCCGGACCGCGCAGCCTCGACAGGGCTCCATCGCCCACGGCGGTATGGGAGCGGCGTCGGGCCCGCGCCGGTACTCCCCGCGCGGGTGAACGAGATCCTGCTCGGGCGCCCGCCGGATGCGCAGATGGTGGCTGGTCAGAACGGGTGCAGAACGCGGTGCAGGAACTGGCGTGTTCGCTCGTGCTGGGGGTCGCGCAGGAGCTGCGAGGGGTGGCCGCGCTCGAGGATCGTGCCGGCGTCCAGGAAGGCAATCTCGTGGGCGACTTCGCGGGCGAACTCCAGCTCATGGGTGGCGATGACCATTGTCCAGCCGCCGGCTGCGAGCTCTTTGATCAGGCGCAGGACGTCCCCGACCAGTTCGGGGTCCAGTGCCGAGGTTGGTTCGTCGAAGAGCAGGAGCTGTGGTTGCAGTGCGAGCGCTCGCACGATGCCCACGCGTTGCTGTTGGCCGCCGGAGAGCTGGAAGGGGTAGGTGTGCGTCTTCTCGCTCAGGCCGACCCGGGCGAGCAGCTCCAGGGCGCTGGCCGTCGCCTCGGCCCGTGGTCGGCGTTGGACGACCAGGGGGCCTTCGAGCACGTTCTGCAGCACTGTCTTGTGCGGGAACAGGTTGTAGTGCTGGAACACCATCCCCGAACGGTCCCGGAGCGCGTTGAGCTGGCTCCTGGTGGGCGGTGTCGTGAAGTCGAGCGTCAGCTCACCGGGGGTGTTGATCGTCCCGCCGTCGGCGAGCTCCAGACCGTTCAGGCACCGCAGGAGAGTTGTCTTGCCGGACCCGGAGGGGCCGATGAGGGCGAGCACGCGCCCGCGCTCGATGGTGAGGTCGATTGACCGCAGGACGGGGTTCGCCCCGAAGCTCTTGCTCAGCCCGTGCACGCTCAGCAGAACCTCGCCCATTGGCGGCGGCTCTTCAGTGGGCGACATGACGATCCAATCGGTTCTCGAGAGATCCCTGGGCGCTCGACAAGGCCAGGCACACGACCCAGTACACGAGGGCGGCCTCCAGGTACAGCAGCATGAACTGCTGGCTGAAGGCCGCGACCTTCTGGGCCTGTCTGAACAGCTCGGTGACCAGGATCAGTGAGGCCAGCGAGGTGTCCTTGACCAGGGCGATGAAGGTGTTGGACAACGGCGGCACCGAGACCCGTGCGGCCTGCGGCAAGATGATGCGGCTCAAGGTGCGCCGGTGGGACATGCCGATCATGTAGGCCGCTTCCCACTGCCCGTGGGGGACCGAGAGGATCGCGGCCCTGATGACCTCGGCCCCGTACCCGCCCACGTTCAGGGAGAATGCGGCGACGGCACTGGGCCACGGTTGCAGGACGATGCCGATGGAGGGCAGTCCGTAGAAGATCACGAACAGCTGGACCAGCAGCGGTGTGCCGCGCACGAGCGAGATGTACACGCGAGCGGTGCCCGACGCGAGTCGGTTACCCGACAGACGCATCAGGGCCAGGGCAAGTGCGAGCAGCAGCCCGATCGCGAACGACACCACAGCCAGGGGGATCGTGCTCGCGATCGCCCCGTGCACGATGGGCCACAGCGCTGAGACAAACAGAGCCCAGCGCGAAGGGTCCGCGGTCATCGCCTGCCGCCTGCGCCATGCCGGCCGTGCGGCGTCCTACCGCGAGACATCTTGCCCGAAGTACTTCCTCGAGATGGCAGCGAGTGTCCCGTCGTCGGTGAGCTTCTTGAGTGCGTCGTCGACCGCATGGGCGAGGGTTGTGCTGCCCTTGGTGAACGCGAAGGCGCTCGTGGACTTCTCGGCGGTCTCGGCCGCGATCTTCAGCCCGGTGTCAGCGTTCTGCTTCTGGTAGTCCAGATACGTCAGCTTGTCGTTGATCGTGGCGTCCACCCGCCCCTGCTGGACCAGTGCCACGGACTGGGCCCAACCCTCGACGCCCTGGATGGTGGCACCGTTCTGCTGGGCGAGGGCGTACCAGTTGCTCGTCAACGACTGCGCGGTGGTCTTGCCAGCGAGGGAGGCGAAGGAGGTGATCGAGGTGTTCGACGAGCGCACGACGATCACCCCGGTCGAGTAGGTGTACGGCGTGGAGAACAGGTATGTGGAGGCACGCTCGGGGGTGATCGACACCTGGTTCGCGATGACGTTGAACCGGCCGGCCTGCAGACCGGCGAAGATCGCGTCCCACTGGGTCTCTTCGAACTTCGCGCTCACGCCCAGCTGGGACGCGACGGCCTTGATCACCTCGATGTCGTACCCGGTCAGGGCGCCCGAGCCGCCCTCATGATAGGAGAACGGCCGGTAGGTGCCCTCCGTGCCGACCGTGATCACCCCCGCCTTCTGCACCGCCGCCAGAGAGGTGTCTGCAGCTGCGGGCGCGCTCGCCGTGCCCCCCGAGGACCCCGCAGCGCTCGAGCACCCCGCCAACGCGAACCCGATCGCCGTGGCGATGGCGATGCCTCGAAGTGTGGTTGCGATGTGCTTCATGACAGTCCTTTCAGATGGGGCGTCGACCGGCCGGTGGCTACGGCGGCGCGTGGGAGTATCGATCGGCGGGCGTGCCGACGACCAGGGGCGCAGAGACTGATGCGCACAAACGGGTGAGCCGAGCCGGCTCATGGGCCAGGGGCCGCCAGGACGGCGACGCCTGGTCGTCGACGCCCGCGGGGCGTCGCTGCGCGCTCAGCTCAACAGCTGGCGCAGGTGGGCGGACAACACTCCCGCACCGCGGGGTTCACCGCAGTCGCGAGGCTCACATGGGGTCCGGCCATGGCGGCATTCAATCACACGGCTCAGGGGGTGCTGGTGGCTGTTGGTCCTGGGCGGCCGCCGCCGCTCGGTCGCGTCGGTCCCCGGTCGCCCGCCCCTTGTGTGCCGCCCGGCCGCGCGCACTGGGCACACCGGCACGCAGCCACGGGTCACGGGGGGAGGGGCCGAACCGTCCGGGTTCTTCAGCGCATCTTCATCGAAGGACACGCGAGCCTTCACCTGCGTCGGCCACGCTGACAGGTGAGGCCCTCTCGTAGCCCAACGGCTCGGGAGTCCACTGAGGAGATGCGATGCGTACGAAGCTGTCTGTCAATCTCACCTCGATCGAACGCGATGCCCGGATCGTTGTGGGGGTGCTCGCTGTCACCGGCGGCGTGCTCCTGCTGGTCGGGGCCGAGTCGGTGATCGCGAGGGTCCTGGAGGTGCTCCTGATTCTGGTCGGGCTCGATCTGATCGTGACCGGGGCCACAGGTCACTGCCCGCTTTACCAGAAACTGGGGCATGTGCCCGCTTCGCTGAGGTCGGCGAAGTGATGCGCAACGGGCCGTCGGACAGCGGCCCGACGGGTCGACCCCAGCCACCGTCGTCGAACCACACGAGGGGCGAGCCGGTGCACCACCACGATGGCCACCAGCATCCCGACGAGGACGCCGCGACGGGTCACCGCGGGCATGGCGGACACCGGTTGATGATGATCGCATGCTGCATCCCGATGCTGGTCATCGTGGGGATCCTCGTCGCCACGGGTGTGGCGGGTACGGGGGCGATCTTGTTCGCGGTGATCTGTCTCGCAATGATGGCAGCGATGATGTTCGCGATGCCGGGCCGGCACGACCATTGACGCGCCGCGCACAGGGCGGCAGCGCTCGCGCCCAGTGCAGTCGGCATCGACCGAGGTGACAGCCCGCTGGGCGCGTGAGGTGCTCGGGGCCGGTCCGCAGACGTCGCTGGCAGTCGGCCCCGAGCGCCAGGCGAGGTAGCAGATAGGCCACAGGCTCAGCGGGTAGCGGCGACGAGCGGGCTGCCCGAGCCTGCGCCGGGCCCGTGCACCGTGGCAGGGTTCGCCGTTCTCCTTGGTGGCAGATAAGTGGTACGAGCGCTCGTCGGAGACCGCCGCGCGGAAGGGGAACACGGATGACGCGACGACATCGGTCGCAGGGAGTGCTGACGGCACTCTTGGTCGCTCTTGCCGTGATCACCCGCGGCCAGGCTGCGGGCATGCGCAAGCGCCAAGGGAGTTCACCGCAATGCGTGCGCGACATCGACGTGACCGTCGTGCCGACCCGGGGAGTCCTGCGGGGCCTGCCACCGGTGGAGATGAGGACCTTCGGCGCCTCTGCGATGGCGGGGGTCGGGGTCTGTAATGTGAGCCATTCCTTGCCCGCGCAGCTCGCTCAACGGGTGGCGGACGGCGCGGGTCGTGCGGTGCATGTCGTGGGTTACGCGCGCTCGGGTGCTCTGACGCGCGACGTCCTTGATCTCCAGCTGCCGCTGGCCTTGGGCGACACGGACGTCTCGGTGCTCTTGGTGGGAACCAATGACGTCACCAACCGGACCCCGCCCGCCCGCCTTGCGCGTCACTCGGGTGAACTCCTTGATGCCCTCGTCGGCTTGGGGGCTCCGGTGGTGATGTCGGGCCTGCCAGAGTTCCGTGCGATGCGGGCCGTGCCTTACCGCCTGCGGGGTGCGGTGCACGGCTACGGCAGGTTGATGGGCGCCGCGCAGCGACATGCTGCCTCTCAGCGCGCGTCGGTGCGCCTGGTCGACGTGAGCCGGGACGTCGGTCGCCAGTTCGTTCACGACCCGAGCACGATGAGCGCGGACGCTTTTCATCCGTCAGGGACCGGCTATGGGCGGATCGCGGATGCCCTGGCACCGACCGTGCTACCAGTCCTGCGCGCATCTGAACCGTAGGGAAGGGCCCTTGTGCCGGACCTCGTCAACGAGTGGGGCGCGGCGCGTACGTTCTGTTGCCGCGTCCTGTCGTCGCGACGAGCAGGTGGCAGGGGATCCGGGCGTACGACGCCAGCCAAGCCGGCTCGTCGGACGCAGTCGCGACCGTCGAGATCCACTCGCCCATCGCGTTGCGCCGATCGTGTTGGCGCAGGGCGAACTGGGCTTGGCGCGGGCTGCGACCCGCGGGCGACAGACGGGCTTCACCTTGGTCTCGGTGTGCTGATGGGGGTTCCATAGGAAGTCGAGGCGCCAGACCGGACCATCGGGACGACCGCCCTGGTTCGAACGATGCCCGTGATGCGCACCGGTCGTGCCGCACCGGGCGTCGCTCGACGACCCCTGGAGTTGGTGCGGTAGTCGTTGACGCCATGCGCCAAGCCCGCGGCGGTTCGATATGGGTCGTGTCTGTCGGCGGTGAAGAGCATAAGGCTGCCGGCGCCGCGGTCATTGCGGCTACCGCTCAGGCGAGTGAGAGGAACACCCTCTCCAGCTTGAGCGTCTCCATGGTCTCATTGCCGCCGGACTCGGCCAGGCATTGCCTGAGCCCCGAGGCGGTGAGGGCGAAACCCGTCCGGTCCAGGGCGCGGCTGACGGCGGCGAGCTGGGTGATGATGTCCTCGCAGGTCCGACCCTCCTCAAGCATCCGCAGAATGCCGCCCACCTGCCCCTGGGTCCGCTTGAGGCGGTTGACGACTCTGGCCATCTCTTTCGGGTCGATCTGCATGACGCTGGCTCCGTCTCATGTTCTCGAACTGGGGATTCGGGGCGTCCAGGCCTGTTGGGACGCCCCGGAGCGCTCACGCCGTCGGAGTGGGAGCCAGACGTCGAAGAGCGGCCACCAGCCGCGAGGCTGCGTCGTCGGCGATAGCCCTGAGCTCGTCGTTTCCCGTGACGGTGACCATGACAGTGGGGTCCAGGGCTTCGACCGTGGTGCGTCCCGCGCCCGCAGCGCGCACCACCACGTTGCACGGTAGGAGCAGTCCGATCGATTCCTCGACCTGCAGCGCGCGATGAGCCAGCGGTGGATTGCACGCGCCGAGGATGACCTGGGGGGCGATATCGACGTCGAGCTTCGCCTTCATCGTGGCTGCCATGTCGATCTCGGTCAGGATCCCGAAACCCTGCTCGGTCAACGCGGCGCGCACCGCCTCCAGGGTCGTCTCGAACGGCTGGTCCAAGGTGGTGGTGATGCCATAACTCATGACGTGGTCCTCTCGATCGGGTGGACGATGGGGTGGCGTGTCGTGCAACTGGGTGCGAATCGGACCGCCCGGCTGAGCGATGACGAGCGCGCTCCCACCACGCCATCAAAGGTTGTCGCGGGCGTCCCAAACGCATGTGTGTTCCTGGCAGCGACTGCCCGCACGGTGTTGTCGACCTGGGTGGCGGTGGGACTCAGGCCACCCCAGGTCATGCGGACCTTCCCCCTTTGCTCGCGCGTCGATTCCGGTACGGCTCCAGGCTCCCGCGCCCATCCGTGGATCACGGTGAGGAAACGACAGAGATTCGACAGAGACGGCTCAGTGCCCCGAAGCTGGTCGTGTCGGCAGCCTCGCACCGAGGTTGCGGGCAATATCCCGGACCGGACGCCGGTCAGTCGTGGCCTCGAAGCGTCTGAGGACGGATGGCTCGGGCGGGCCGCAGGGCGCCGCTACCTCGCCCCGGACCTGCTGCACGGCCGCTGAGTCCGCGTTCGATGCGGCGATCGACACCGACAACACCTTCGGGTTCGCGCCCTGAGCATCTCCAGGACCATGAACGAACCGCGCCACCACTTTCCAGCACGTCGAGCACCTTCGTCGGATCTTTGTCGTTCCTCGGTGGGTTCGTCGCATCGGAGCGGGAGGCTGGAGTCCTACCGAAGACGAACATAGGAGAGAGGCAGACGGACATGATGGGTTGGTATGGCGGGGGTGCCGGTGGCAGCGCCTGGATCTTCATGGGGCTGTTCTGGGTGGTTCTGATCGCGGCGATCATCTGGTTGGTGGTTCGCCTGCTCCCGTCGAACGCGCACCCCGGCCACGCGGGCGAGGTGTCGCAACCGGTCCCGGGTCAGGAGTCGCCGGTGGACATCCTGGACCGCAGGCTCGCGTCGGGTGAGGTGGACCTGGAGACCTACCAGCAGCAGCGCGCAGCCCTGATCGCGGCCCGAGGCGGCCGGTAATGGCACGCACTGGCACGGCCAGGGGAAGGCGGGGATGGCTGATCGCGTCCCTTGCCGCCGCGGTCGCGGCGCTGCTCGGCTCGGTGCTGGTGGCCTCGGCGTGGGCTGGGGCCTTCGGGTCGGGCACCGCGGCCAGGTGGGGGATCGGGTCAGGTCCTGCGGGACTGTCCGGCGGCCAGTCGCGCGGGGTGCCGGGCCTCCCGGGGACTGTCGTGCACGTGTCCCTGGTGAACCTGGGCGGACCCATGATGGGTCAGCGCACGATGATGGGCGGGGCGATGCGGTTGAGTGCTGACCGCGCGAGCGTGTCGGCGGGCACCGTGTCGTTCGCGGTGACCAACTTCGGCAGCGTCGATCACGAGTTGGTCATCTTGCCCCTGGCGGACAACCAGCAGGTCGGTGCGCGCCCGATCGGTCCGGACGGGAAGGTCGATGAGGCCGGCAGCCTCGGGGAAGCGTCCAACACCGGGGGCCAAGGCGCCGGTCAGGGGATCCGCCCAGGCGCCTCGGGGTGGGTCACCCTCACCCTGGCGCCGGGGCACTACGAGCTGGTCTGCAACCTGCCCGGGCACTACGGCGCCGGGATGTACACCGAGTTGACCGTTTCCTAGCCCCGCGTTCGTGCGCAGGCGCCGCGGTTCGGTGCGAGCTGACCTTGCGCGACCACGAGGAATGGCTCACACATGCACGGAGAGGGACTGGGAATGATGGCACCCGAGGGGCCGACGACGGATGCGGGCCCTTCGGGTGTGCCCCGCATCCGGGCACTGGTGGTCGACGACGAGCCGTCGTTGGTGCGGGTCGTTGCGGCCTATCTCCAGCGTGAGGGGTTCGACGTCACGACCGCCGGTGATGGGCACGAGGCGTTGCGTGTGGCTCGTCAGGTCCACCCGGACGTCGTCGTGCTGGACGTGATGATGCCCGGGATCGACGGGACTGAAGTCTGCCGTCAGTTGCGGACGTTCAGCGACGCCTACGTGATCATGCTCACCGCGCGGGCCGAGGAGATCGACACCCTGGTCGGCCTGTCGGTGGGTGCCGACGACTACATGACCAAGCCGTTCTCCTCGCGGGTCCTGGTCGCTCGTATCCGCACCATGATGCGCCGCCCACGCGCGGACGCCGCGCAATCTGACGGCGCGGGATCCCCGGAGGCCGCCCCCGTGCGCCGGTTCGGTGAGCTGAGCATCGACCCGGAGGCGCGCGAGGTGTGGTTGGGCGAGCAGATGGTCGCCCTGACCCCCATCGAGTTCGACCTGCTGAGCACGCTCTCCTCGCGTCCGGGGACCGCGTTCAGCCGCACCCGGCTTGTCCAGCAGGTGTGGGGACCCGCATGGTTCGGCGACGAGAGGATCGTGGACATCCACCTGGGGCACGTGCGGCGCAAGCTCGGCGACGACCCGGGCGCCCCGCGCTACATCCGCACGGTGCGGGGAGTCGGTTACCGGATGGGCGCCGGATGACGTCACTGGCCGCGGTCCGACTCGCCGCGGCGCCTGGGGTGAACGTGGGGCCCGTGGGTCGGCCGGGTGGGTATCGGTGAGAACGCGTCGTCGGGGCAGGGGCCGCACTCCGTTGGGGTTCGTGTGGCGGTTGATGGTCTCGCTCGGGCTCGTGGTGCTCGCCGGCGGAGTGACCGTGCTCGGTGTCGCCCTGGGCGTCGCGCCCACAGCGTTCCGGTACCACCTGCGGATGGCGGTGGGCGGACCTCTTGACCCGACCCTGCTGATGCAGGTGCAGGACGCGTTCGCCAACACGATCCTCACCTCTCTGGGCGTGGCCGTACCGGTGGCGATGATCACCGCGTTCGCCGTGACGTGGATCGTGGCCAGGCGTCTGGGGCGCTCGGTCGCCGTTGTGGCCGACGCGGCCGATCGCATCGCCCGGGGCAACCTGCGCGTGCGCGTCCAGGCCCCGGCCATCGGCCCGGAGTTCACCCAGCTCGCCGACGCGTTCAACGCCATGGCGGCCCGGTTGGCAGACACCGAGACCATCCGCCGGCGCCTGATCGGAGACCTGGCCCACGAGATGCGCACCCCGATCGCGTCGCTGGAGGCCACGGTGGAGGCCGTGGTCGACGGTGTCCTGCCACTGGATGCGGTCACGCGGGCGACCTTGATCGACCAGGCCGATCGCCTTCGCCATCTCGTGGCCGACATGTCTGCCGTCTCGCGGGCCGAGGAGCGTCAACTGGACCTGCACGCCGAACCGGTCGAGCTGGGCAGGCTCGCGACCGACGCGGTCGCCGCGGCCCGAGCCCGCTACGTCGCAGCAGGGGTGCAGCTGGACCTGCGGATCACTGACCGGGCAGCTGTCGTACGGGTGGACCCGCACCGGATCACCGAAGCCGTCGCCAACCTGCTCGACAACGCACTGCGACACACCCCCGCAGGGGGCGCGGTCCACGTGGTTGTCGCCACCGATCCGCGAGGCGCCGTCCTGGAAGTCGTCGACACCGGGTCCGGGTTCGATCCGGTCGACGCCGAGCGGCTCTTCGAGCGCTTCTACCGGGCCGATGCCTCCCGCACCCGGTCCTCGGCAGGCAGCGGGATCGGTCTGACCATCGCCCGGGCAATCGTCCAGGCCCACGGGGGCACGCTGACCGCGGCAAGCGAGGGACCCCGCACGGGGGCAAGGTTCCGGATCCACCTGCCCGCGCACCAGCACGTGCGTGCGCACAACCTTTCGGGGTGATCCCCGGGCCTTCACGCGTCGGCGGCCCGCCGCGGCCCGTCCGCGCCAGGCCGCCGGTGTCTTCATCGAATCTTCAGGGATCCGGCGTCCAACGGACACCTGCCCGGTCTTGACTGGCACCAGATACCCCAACGGGGTATCCAGGGGCGACCGGGACGACGCCGAGCGCAAACCTGCGAGAGATGGACGGGGGATCGATCGTGACGACCACGCGGTATGACGTCGAAGGGCTGACCTGCGGGGACTGCCTCGCGCAGGTGTTGGAGCACGTGCACGACGTGGCGGGGGTGACCCAGGTCAAGGTCGACCTCGTTCGTGACGGGTCGTCCTCAGTGACAGTCACCTCCAGGCCGCATGTCGGCCTCGGGCAGGTCCGCGACGCGGTCGGTGAGGCGGGGTTCGCCCTCACCGGGGCCAGGACCCGAATCCGGGAGCGCACCCCGGCGCCGCCCGTCGGCGATCACGAGGTCAGGCACGGTTCGTCTGGTCACAGCGAAGGTGGAGGTGCACGGTCATGAACATCGGCGACGTGGTGATCATCGTCGTGGCCGCGGCCCTCACGGGGCTGATGGCCTGGTACTTCTTCGGACCCAAGACCTCGCGCCGGGCGCAGCTCGACAACGGGGTGCAGGTCGTCACGGTGACGGTCAAGGGCGGGTACAGCCCGGACGTCATCCAGGTGGTCCCCGGGGTGCCCGTCAGGTTGTTGTTCGACCGCCAGGAGTCCGGCGACTGCTCCTCGCGGGTGGTCTTCGCGGACTTCAAGGTCAACCAGACCCTTCCCGCGTTCGAGACCACGGCGGTCGAGTTCACCCCCGAGGTTCCCGGTGAGTACGGGTTCGCGTGCGGGATGAGCATGCTGCACGGCACCCTGCGGGTGATCGGCGACGCCCCGTCGCCGGAGGTCGCGGCGCCCGGTGGTGTGGAGGCACTCATCGCGGCACTGGGCGAGCTGCACGACGACAGCCCGGACGAGGTGATGGGCGGGTCACGGGTCCAGGCCCTGGACGGTGCGATCGATCCGGTCACCGCCTCCGTCGTGGGCGGTGGAGGTGACCCGTTGGGTGCAGCGGCAGCGGCGGAGGCTGCCGATGCCGAGGAGCGGGAGCGAGACGCAGAAATTGCCGACCTGCGGCGGCGGGTGATCCTCGGCGCGGTGCTCACCGCGCCCGTGCTGTTCGCGGTGATGCTCACCGACCTGGCCGGAGTCACCTGGGTCCCTGCGCTGTTGATGAACAGGTGGTTCCAGCTCGCGCTCATCACCCCGGTGATGGTGTGGACCGGGTGGCCGATCCACCGCACCGGGTGGCTTGCGCTGTCTCACCGCACCGCGGACATGAACTCCCTGATCACCCTGGGCACGATCGCGGCCTTCAGCTACAGCCTCGTCGTCACGATCGTCCCCGGCGTGCTGCCCGCCGACGTCCGGTCGGTCTACTACGAGGCTGTCGGGGTGATCGTCACCCTGATCCTCCTCGGGCGACTGTTCGAGACGCGAGCCAAGGCGGGCACCGGCGAGGCGATCCGGACCTTGATCGGGCTGCAGCCACGCACCGCCCGCGTCGTCCGCGGCGGGGTCGAGACCGAGATCGACATCGACGCGGTGGTGCTGGGTGACGTCGTCGTGGTGCGCCCAGGAGAGAAGCTTCCCGTGGATGGAGTGGTCGTCGAGGGTCGGTCGCCCGTGGACGAGTCGATGGTCACCGGTGAACCGATCCCGGTCGTCAAAGCGGCAGGTGACACCGTCATCGGCGCCACGATCAACCAGACCGGGACCTTCACCTACCAGGCGATGAAGATCGGCGCGGACACCATGCTCGCGCAAATCATCAAGCTGGTCCGCCAGGCTCAGGGTTCCAAGGCCCCGATCCAGCGACTGGCGGACAAGGTCTCCGGCTACTTCGTGCCGGCGGTGATCGCGTTGGCGATCTGGACCTTCGTCGTCTGGGCGCTGGTGGGTCCGCCGCCCGCATTCGTCTTCGCCCTGGTGGCGGGGGTCTCGGTGCTGGTCATCGCCTGCCCGTGCGCGCTTGGTCTGGCGACACCCTTGTCGATCACGGTCGGCACCGGCAAGGGCGCCACCGCCGGGATCCTCATCCGGTCGGCCGAGGCCCTGGAGACCGCGCACAAGCTCGACACCATCGTGTTGGACAAGACCGGCACGATCACCAACGGCACCCCGGTCCTGACCGATGTCCTGCCCGCACCCGGTTTCACCTCCGAGGAGGTTCTGGCGCTGGTCGCGGCCGTCGAGGTCTCCTCCGAACACCCGTTGGCCACCGCAATCGTCGCCGGCGCCAAGGAACGTGGCCTGGCCCTGACACCGGCGACGGCATTCGACTCGATCACCGGCCAGGGCGTGCGGGCCCTCGTCGCAGGCAGGGAGGTGCTGGTGGGCAACCGGCGCCTGCTATCCGGAGCCGGCATCGACGCCGGCGTCCTCGAGTCGGACTCCGCGCGCCTGGCCGCCGACGGCAAGAGCCCCATGCTCGTGGCCGTCGACGGGCGCCCCGCCGCCGTCGTCGCGGTGGCCGACACCATCAAGACCGGCTCGGCCGCAGCCGTGGCGGCGTTGCACGCCCTGGGGATCGAGGTCGTGATGATGACCGGTGACAACCGGGCCACCGCCGCCGCCATCGCCCGCCAGGTCGGCATCCGCCGGGTCCTGGCCGAGGTGATGCCGGAGCACAAGGCTGCCGAGGTGCGCCGACTGCAGGGCGAGGGGCGCGTGGTGGGCATGGTCGGCGACGGCGTGAACGACGCCCCGGCGCTGGCGCAGGCCGACGTGGGCTCGGCGATCGGCACCGGCACCGACGTGGCCATCGAGGCCTCGGACATCACGTTGATCTCCGGGGCCCTGTCCGGGTTGGTCACCGCGATCGACCTGTCACGGGCCACGATGCGCAACATCCGCCAGAACCTGGTGTTCGCGTTCGTCTACAACGGGATCGGCATCCCGATCGCCGCCGGCGCGCTCTACCCCGCCTTCGGCCTTCGGTTGAGCCCGATGATCGCCGCAGGTGCGATGGCGTTGTCGTCACTGTCCGTGGTGGCCAACGCCAACCGGCTCCGCAGGTTCACGCCGCGGGCCATCGATGACGACGTCCGGGTGCCCACCACCGACCCGGTGGTGGAGATCGGGCGCGATGAACACCAGGAGGACACCATGTTCGGAAAGTCGAGCAAGACCACCGATCCGGTCTGCGGCATGGGCGTGGACCCGGCCACGGCCGCCGCCAGCGCCGAGCACCACGGCACCACCTACTACTTCTGCTCCACGGCCTGCGCCGCGACCTTCAACTCGGATCCGCACACGTACGCCGGCGCCGCGACATCCTGAACCCCGACCCGCCGGGGGAGGAGCCATCCACCCCCGGCGGGTGCCCGCCACGCCAGGACGCCTCAGCTAGCTAGGGAAGGAGGACCGTGATGACGGTGGACCGATGCCCGACGAGCGACCTGCTGAACCGGCTGAGTCGCATCGAGGGTCAGGTGCGCGGGATCGCCCGCATGGTCGAGAAGGACACCTACTGCATCGAGGTCTTGACGCAGGTCTCGGCAGCCTCCCGAGCACTGCAGTCGGTGGCCCTGGTGCTGCTGGAGGACCACATGAGTCACTGTCTGGTGGACGCCGCCCGGACCGGGGGGCCCGAGCAGGACGCCAAGCTCAAAGAGGCCTCGGCCGCGATCGCCCGGCTCGTGCGCAGCTGAACCGTGCACATCGACCAGCGGCCGCCAGGCACCACGACCGTCCCGGCACGTTGGCCGGAACCGAAGTCCTGAAGGGACGCTGGACATGTCAGCACGCACCGTCGTCTTGCAGGTGGGCGGATTGCACGGGGCCACCTCCGCCGCCGTGGTGGAGCGCACCTTGCGCCGTCGCCCCGGGGTCCTCGCCGTGGAGGCGAACGCCGTATCGCAGACGGCGAACGTCACCTACGACCCTGACCGCACCGATGTCGCCGAGCTGTCCGGTTGGGTCCGAGACTGCGGACTGCACTGCGCCGGGCAGTCGGTGCCCGAGCACTCGTGCGACCCGATGGCCGAGCCGCCCACGCCAGCCAGCCACGCGGGCCACGACGCGCACGACGCCCACGGCGGGCACGACGCCCCGGTCGGTTCTGTGCATGAGGCGATGGGGCATGGCGGCGGGCACGGCGCGATGACGATGGCGGACATGGTCCGCGACATGCGCAACCGGTTGGTGGTCGCGGCCGTGCTCTCGGTGGTGATCGTGCTGTGGTCTCCGATCGGGCGCCAGGTTCTGGGTTTCAGCGTCGCCGCGCCGTTCGGTCTGCGCGACGACGTGTTCTCCTTGGGCCTGTCGGTGCCGGTGGTCTTCTACTCGGCGTGGATCTTCTTCGACGGCGCGTTCCGGGCCTTGCGCGCCAAGACGCTGGACATGATGGTCCTGGTGGCGGTGGGGGTGGGTGCCGGTTGGCTTTACTCCCTGGTGGTGACCCTGACCGGTGGCGGTGACGTCTTCTACGAGGCCGCCACCGTGCTGACGTCGTTCGTGCTGCTGGGGCACTGGTTCGAGATGCGCGCCCGGGGAGGGGCGAGCGACGCGGTGCGAACCCTGCTCGAGCTCGCCCCGGCGAAGGCCGTCGTCGTCCGCGGCGGGCAGTTCGTCGAGGTGCCCACCGCGGAGGTTCAGGTCGGTGACCTGCTGCTGATCCGGCCCGGGGCGAAGATCCCCGTGGACGGGGTGGTCGAAGACGGTGAGTCTGAGGTCGACGAGTCGATGGTCACTGGGGAGTCCATGCCGGTCGCCAAGACACCCGGGCTGCCGGTGATCGGCGCCTCGATCAACACCACCGGGACGTTGCGGGTTCGGGCCACGAAGGTCGGCGCGGACACCGCACTGGCGCAGATCGTGGCCATGGTCCAGCAGGCGCAGAACTCCAAGGCCCCCGGGCAACGACTGGCCGACCGGGCCGCATTCTGGCTCGTCCTGGTGGCGCTGATCGGTGGCGGGGCGACGTTCGGGGTCTGGCTGGCTGCCGGTGCGAGCGTGCAGACAGCGATGCTGTTCGCGATCACCGTCGTGGTGATCACATGCCCCGACGCACTGGGTCTGGCGACCCCGACGGCGATCATGGTGGGTACCGGTCTGGGTGCGAGGCGCGGGGTGCTGTTCAAGGACGCCACAGCCCTGGAGACCTCGGCCCGGATCGACACCGTCGTGATGGACAAGACCGGCACCCTGACCAAGGGTGCACCCGAGGTCACCGACGTGATCGCCCAGGACATGAGCCAGGACGAGATGCTGGCCCTGGTAGCGGCGGTTGAACGCGAGTCCGAGCATCCGTTGGCCCGGGCCATTGCCGACCTGGCCGCCAGCCGAGGCCTTGAGACATTGACGATGACCGATTTCCGCAACGTTCCCGGCCAGGGTGCCAGCGCACAGGTGGACGGACGTCGCGTGCTGGTCGGCAACGCCCGGCTCATGGCGGCCGACGATGTCGACCTGGGCGACCTGGCGCAGCGTCGTGACGAGCTGGCAGCCTCTGGGCGCACTGCGGTCCTGGTCGCTGTGGACGGCCGTGCCACGGGAGCCATCGCGCTGGCCGATGCGCCGCGGGACACCGCTTCCGCCGCGGTGGCTGCCCTTCACGAGTCCGGGATCGACGTGGTCATGCTCACCGGGGACAACGAGGCGACCGCCACGCGCATCGCCGACCAGCTCGGTATCGACACCGTGATCGCCGAGGTCCTGCCCGGGGACAAGGCCGCCAAGATCGCCGAGCTGCAGCGGTCCGGCAAACGGGTGGCAATGGTCGGCGACGGCGTCAACGACG
The DNA here is from genome assembly GCA_021778635.1 of Actinomycetes bacterium. Classification (GTDB taxonomy): domain Bacteria; phylum Actinomycetota; class Actinomycetes; order Actinomycetales; family Cellulomonadaceae; genus JAJDFX01. Next base: position 2,879 of record JAJYCD010000065.1, on the reverse strand, counting down.
CCCCGGCCCTGGCCACGGCAGACGTGGGCATCGCCATCGGCGCCGGGACGGACGTCGCCATCGAGACCGCGGACATCGTGCTGATGCGCTCGGACCCGCTGGACGTGTCCGTCGCGTTGCGCGTCGGGCGTGCCACGGTGCGCAAGATGCACCAGAACCTGGGCTGGGCCGTGGGGTACAACGCGATCGCCCTGCCGATTGCCGCCGGGGTCTTCGAACCCGCATTCGGGCTCGTCCTGCGACCGGAGATTGCCGCCTTGTCGATGTCCGGGTCCTCACTGATCGTTGCCGTCAACGCCCTGCTGCTCAAGCGTCTACGCGTGCCCACACCAGCAACACCCACGGGCCCGACATCGGCCACCACGGCCGTGCCCGCGCCGGCCGGGCACCGGTAACGAACACCGTGCCGTGACCGCGACCACCGTGACACCTGGCACTGATGCTGCGAGCCCGGCTCCGGCACTCGGGCGCCCCCGCCCGCTACGGATGCTGTGGGTCACCGCCGCCTGGGGGGCGTGTTTCGTGGCCATCCAGTGGGGACTGCGCGATGCCCCGGTCCTGTGGTTCGCGGCCCTGCGCGCCCTGGTGGCCGGGGCGGCGCTGCTGGCTGTCGGCAGAACCCAGCACCGCCCGGGACCGGTGGGTGTACGCGCGTGGGGCCTGATCGCGGTGCTGGGTCTGGTCAATGTCACGGTCGGCTTCGGGGCCATGTTCGCCGCGGCGGGCGGTCTGGCCACCGGGACGGCCGCGGTCCTTGCCAACGCCCAGCCGTTGCTGATCCTGTTGCCCGCGTGGTGGTTGTACGGCGAGGCCGTCTCGCGCCGCACGGCCGGGGCGCTCGTCGTCGGGTTCACCGGCCTGGTGCTGGTCGCCGTGCCTGGGGGAGGCGGACGCGGGGCGGCACTGTCGTTGCTGGCCGCCTCAGCCATCACCGCCGGCACCCTGCTGTCGCGCAGGCTGGGGTCCCTCGACGTGATCGTGGCCAGCGGATGGCACTTCGTGATCGGCGGAGCTGTCCTCGCCGTGGTCGCCGAAGCCGTCGAGGGGGCGCCCGTGATCGCCTGGACGCCGCGGTTCATCGCCGTGCTCGCGTTCTTGTCTCTGGTGGGAAGCGCCGCGGCGTTCGTCGCATGGTTCACCGAGACCAGGCGTGCACGGCTGGACGCCCTGAGCGCATGGACGTTCCTGACCCCGGTCGTGGGGATCGTGCTGGGCGCTGTCGTGCTGAGCGAGCGGACGTCGGGGTGGACCGGGGTCGGCCTGGTCGCAGTGCTCGTCGCGATGGGGATCGTGCTCGCGCCCGGCCGGCACCGACCCGCACCGGGTCCGACGCCGTGAGCGGCGCTGGTGCACGCGCCTGATCGAGAGTGCGCCGGTGGACTGGCGATAGTCGTGTGATCGTGCAACCGCAGGGGTGGCCCTGGGCGAACCTTCAGGGAATCTTGACCGCGCCTCGGTCGGATGTGCTGCGTGCGCGGACGAACCTGGAACTCGCCGCAGCGGTCGGCCGTCCGCACCGCGTGGCCCGGTCCACCACGACCCCTGGAGGGTTCCGATGCCCGCGACGTCACCTCGTCCCTCACCGAAGACCGCCCGATCCGGCGCCGGCCTGCTCGGGCCCGAACCTGTCGCCGAGCGCCGCGGTGGCTCCCTCCTGACGGGGAACATCCCGGCTGAGGCAGCTTCGCACCCGACCGGGACCGCCCGCCTGCGAACGGGCGCGCGACCACAGGGCACGCGCGTTGACACCCCCGTTCCGCTCAGACCCCACGCGCTCAGGCCCGGGGAGTCCAGCCCGCGGCCCAGCGGCCCCGACTCGGCGGAGACCGCCACCGCGATCGAGCGCACCGCGCTCGACGTGGCTGTTCCGCGGTTGGCAGCCATCGCCGGCGGGTCCGGTGCGGGTTGGCCCCTGCAGTTCATCACCCCGGGCTTCGAGTCCCTGTCCTCGCAAGAGCCCCAGGCGATCGGCCTGACGTACTGGTTCGACGCGGCCCCGAGCGGGGACCCCTATCCAGTGACCGTGCGGTTCATCGGGGTCCGCCTGGACGTGAAGGGCAACCGCGGACCGAAGGACACCTTCCAGGAGCTCGCCACGATGCCCCACGTGCAACCGGGCAGCGGACGGGTCGCACTGACGCACCGCGTGCTCGACAAGACGCCCGGACGGTGGCAGGTCACCGCGCACGCGATTGCCGGCGCCCCGGAGGACGGTGGCGCGGCCCGGACGCAGCCGGTGCCCCTGGCGAGCGCGACGAACGTCGGGGTCTCTTCCTACGCCCCCATCACCCAGCTGCGTGCGCCCGGGGTTGTCTTGGGTGCGTGGCCGGCCCTGGTAGGTACCGGGGTGCTCGCCGCGCTGATCATGGAGTCGGTGCTCGCGGCCGGGCGCGGACTGCCCGTCACCCGGGTCCTGCTGGTCGCGCTGGTCGCCTGCCTGATGGGGTTCCTCGGGGCGAAGGTCTACTACCGGGTTACCCACCTGGAGGAGAAGCGTCGGCTTCTGAGTGTCGGGATGAGCATCCAGGGGTTCGTCCTGGCGGCGATCGGGACCTTTGCTCTCGGGGCCGCGCTGAGTGGGATCCCCGTTGGCGTGCTGCTGGATCTGACTGTTCCGAGTCTTCTGCTCGGTCAGGCGATCGGACGCCTCGGGTGCTTCTTCGGCGGCTGCTGTGCGGGACTGCCGACGGCCTCGCGATGGGGGCTGTGGTCCTCGGACCGTCAGATCGGTGTGCGCCGGATCCCGGTCCAGCTGATGGAGTCCACCCTGGCCGCCGTCCTGGCCTCGGCAACGCTCGTGGCCGTCCTGGTGGGGCGCCCGCACGTGGACGGCGCGGTCTTCCTCGCCGGCTTCGCGCTGTATGTCGTGGGACGCCAGC
>JAJYCD010000149.1 GCA_021778635.1 Actinomycetes bacterium | reverse complement strand
CACACTCGTCTCCGCCGACCCCGCCGACACCTGCGCACTGGACGCCGACAACTCCTCCGCCGACGACGCCACCAACCCCGCCGACTCCACCACCCCCGACAACGTCGCCCGCAACGACCCCTGCGCACGCCCCAACGCCGACGCCATCCGACCCAGCTCATCACGACCCGTGACCGTCGCGGTGACCGTGAGGTCACCGTCCGCCAAGGCCTCCAACGCCCGCTGCACGTCGGCGACCTGCGACCGGATGAGGTTCGCCACCCAGAGGCCGAGCGAAAGCGCCGCAGCGAGCCCGACGCCAAGAGACACGACGAGCGTGCGCATGGCCGAGGCGGACTCCGCGTTCGCGTGCGTGGCGAGGGTCGCGATGTACTGCGTGACGACCGTCTCGGTGGAGCCGAGACTCGCGATGGCCTGGTCGAGCACGGGCTTCGCGACGCCGTCGGTCAGTCGACCGAACGCGGCCTGGTCGTTGTTGAACGCCGCGGGGATGAGCTGGTGGTCGCGGATGACCTTCCAGGCGTCCCAGCTCGTCCGGAACTGCGTCCACTCCGCCGGGAGGTGCCCGGCGAACCCGGCCTCGAACGCCCGTCTCGCATGCACGAGGTCGCCGTCGGTCGTCGCGATCTGCGACGTGAACACCTCGCGTTGCGCCGAGGTCGACGTGAGCGAGGCGCCGGCCTGCGCCACGAGCATCCGGGCCTTGATCTCCTCCTGGTGCACGACGCTCAGCGGCGCGAAGACCTGCGTCTGGACCGTCTCCAGCTCCCGCGCGTTGGCCGAGATGGTCTGCAACGACGAGACCGCAAGGGCGCCGGTCCCCAGGGCGACCACGGCGAGGAGCCCGAGCAACCCGAGGATCTTGCTCCGGATCCCGCGGTTGCCGATCCAGCCGGCCACGCTCCTGCCCACGCGCGCAGCGCTCGTCCTCGCCGTCATCAGTGCTTCCTCTCCTCCATGAGATGCACCGCTCGTCCATGAGCGGGGCGCGTGCGCGTCAGGCCGTGGCGCGTTCGACGTCGAGCGCGAGCAGCAACCCGGTCTCGAGCTTGTAGGCACCGACGATGAGGTCACGCATCGGCCCGACGAGCGTCTCCGGCGGCCGTTCGAACTGGTCGACGTCGACCTCGACGACGTCCCCGATCTCGTCGACCAGCAGGCTCACCGTCTCGCCACCCACCTGGGCGACGACCATCATCGGCTCCTGCCCGGAGGGGAGCGCGGGCAGCCCGAGTCGCGTGCGGAGGTCGACGGTCATGACCACCTGACCGCGCAGGTTGACGAGTCCCGCGACGTCCGCGTCGGCGAGCGGGACCGGCGTCCGACGCTGCGCCCGCAGCACCTCCTGGACCTTCGCGACGTCGACGCCGTAGTGGGCGCCGTCGAGGGTGAACGTCACGTACTGCGTGGCCATGTCACACACCTGCCAGTTCGAGGTCGGCGTCGTCGAAGAAGTGCGGGTCCGCCGCCCGGACGGCCGCGGAGACGTCGAGCAGCTCGGTCACGCGGTCCTTCAGCACCGTGGAGCCGGTCAGCCCCAGGTCGTCGATCCCGCTGTGGCGTGCGCCGTCGTCGTCCATGATGTCGACGACCTCCTCGACGACCATCGCGACGCTGCGTCGTCCGCGCGTGTAGACGACCACCAGGAGCTCGTCGCTCTCGAGGGTCGATCCCGCCCCGAGCAGCCGGTCCAGGCGCACCAGCGGCAGGATGTCCTCCCGGTACTGGATCACCTCGCGGCCGCCGACCAGCTCGACCCGGTCGCGAGCGATGTGCTCGAGGCGCGTCACGGCGGACAGCGGGATCGCGACCCGGCGTCCTCCGCCGATCCCCGCGACGAGCACCTGCACGACATCGCTGATCGTGCGCTCGTCGTCGACGCCGTGCGCACGCCCGAACTCGACCGCCTCGCCCCGCACGCTGCGTCGCGCGATCGCCTGGACGTCGAGGATCAGCGCGACGCGACCGTCGCCGAGCAGCGTCGCACCGGTGTAGATCCCGAGAGACTTGATGCGACCGGCGACCGGCTTGACCACGATCTCCTCGGTGTTCATCACCCGGTCGACCAGCAGTCCGAACCGCTGCTCGTCGGCCTGCAGGACGGCGATCACCCCGCCGCGCGCGTCTCCCGCACGCAGCGCGGTGACCTCGTCGGAGGACACGCCGAGCACCTCACCCAGGGCGACCAGCGGCAGGAGCTGACCGCGCAGGCGGTACACCGGCGCGCTGCCGACGTACTCGATCGCGGTCGCCGTCTTCTGGGCGTCGAGAGCGACCAGCTCGAGCAGGTTGACCTGCGGCACCGCGAACAGCTCACCGAGGTGCTCGACGGTGAGCGCGGGCATGATCGCGAGCGTGAGCGGGATCCGCAGTCGCCACGTGGTCCCACGCCCGACCTCCGACTCGATGTCGACCGTGCCACCGATGGCCTCGATCTTGGTGCGGACGACGTCCATCCCGACGCCGCGACCGGACACGTTGGTCACGGCCTGCGCGGTCGAGAACCCCGGCAGGAACAACAGCTCGAAGATCTCCGCGCTGGACATCTTCGCGATCTCGTCGGGGGTCCGCAGACCGCGCTCGACCGCCTTCGCCGCGACGTGACCCGGGTCGATCCCGCGACCGTCGTCGGTGACCTCGACGAGCACCTGGCCGCCGGCGTGGTACGCACGCAAGGTCAGGGTGCCCTTGGCCGACTTGTTCGCGGCGAGACGCTCCTCGGGCGACTCGATGCCGTGGTCGATCGCGTTGCGCACCAGGTGCGTCAACGGGTCCTTGACCGCTTCGAGGAGGCTCCGGTCGAGCTCGGTGTCACCGCCGACGAGCTCGAGGTGCACCTGCCGCCGGCACTGCGCGGCGAGGTCACGCACGACCCGCGGCATCTTGTTCCACACGTGGTCGATCGGCTGCATGCGGGTCTTCATGACCCCCTCCTGCAGCTCGGAGGCGATCAGGCTGAGTCGCTGCGACGAGCGCAGGAGGTCGACGTCCGAGGTGTCCTGCGCGAGCCTGCTGATCTGGTTGCGGGTCAGCACCAGCTCGCTGACCTGGCGCATCAGCCCTTCGAGCAGCTCGATGTCGACCCGGATCGACGTCTCGACGGGGCCACGGGACATGCCCTGCTCCTCCGGGGCGGGGTCACCGCTGCCGGCAGCCGCCGCGGTGGCGCCCGATGGTGTCGATCGTGGTTCCGGCTCGTCGGCCTCGGCCGGGACGACGTCGTAGGCGAGTGCCGAGGCTCCTGCCCTCGCGAGCGCCGCGACGTCGTCGGCACCGAGCCGCACCGTGGCGACCGGCTCCATGCCGACCGGCGCCCAGGCGTCGTCGTCCACGACGGACTCCGAGCCCAGCGGCGTGTGCGGTGCGGGCACCTCGGCCGTGCTCTGGACGACTGCGGCCGTCGTGCGTGCGGCAGCGACGCGGACGCGCTTCACGACCGCGCGCGGCCGCGCGGTCTCGGCGGCGGGTGCCTCCTCCGCCACGGCGGACGCGGCGGCGGGCGCCTCGGACGCGACAGGCGCCTCCGGTGCGACGGGGACCTCAGACACGGCGGGTGCCTCGGGTGCGACGGGGTCCTCAGACACGACGGGGACCTCAGACACGGCGGGAGCCTCCGGCGCGACGGGCGCCTGGGAATCGGCGGAGCCGGCCTCCTGCACCTGGCGGATCTGGTCGATCACGCCGTCGATGGGGACGTCGCCCTCGGCGCCGTCCCGGTCGATGCTCGCGAGGATCTCCCGGACCGTGTCGACGAGCCGGAGGAGCACGTCGGCCATCGCACCGTCCATGGACCGGCGACCGTCGCGCAGCTCGACGAGCAGGTTCTCGCCCGCGTGGGTGACCTTCTCGAGGCGGCCGAACGCGAGGAACCCGCTGGTGCCCTTGATCGTGTGGATCGTGCGGAACACGCTGCTCAGCAGCTCCCGCGAACCCGGGGCTCCTTCGAGCGCGACAAGATCTCGGTCCAGCTGGTCGAGGTTCTCGTAGCTCTCGACCAGGAACTCCCGGACGATGTCGTCCAGATCTTCCACAGCAGTCTCCTGTTCCCGTGTGCGGTGCACAGCCGCTGCGTGCGATGCACGGCCACCACCAGCCCTCTGATCGGCAGGGTGGGGCGAGGAGTGAGGAAGACGGCGGGAACGGACCTCAGTGCGAGGCGGGCGACTGCGGCCCGGGTTCCGGGCGTCGCGGGGAGCGCAACCGGCGCAAGGCGTCGACCGCGCCCTCGTCCGCGGTCGTCGCCTGGACGTTCGCCGCGGTGACCGCCTCGATGACCTCGGCCCGGTTCACGCTGATCTCGCGAGGCGCGTCGA
>JAJYCD010000064.1 GCA_021778635.1 Actinomycetes bacterium | reverse complement strand
GGCACGCCTCGGGTCGTCTCCGGGCATCAGGAGAGTGTGCTGCGGCGAGACACCGACGGCTCGCTCCTCGCGTATGCGGACGTGTCGGCGGACGGGCTGCAGCCCGGCAACGGCATGGCCGTTCGGTAGCACCGGCCGCGGGTCGTGACGCCTCGTACGTCGTGCCCGCCGACTTCGACGCCACGGCCCAGGTCGTGTCAGGCATCGCGGCGGTCGGGTGGTCGCACGAGGTCTCCGTCGTGCTGCGGACCGCCCTTGCCGATGCGCACGAGCGACTACCCCGGAGCGCGGGACGGCTGAGCGAGCACGTCGACGGCGTGCTCCTCGAGACCTGCGCCGAGCACCTCGAGGGCATGGCCCGCATGCTCGCCGGTCTCGGCTGGGACTTCGGGTCATCACCCCCGACGCCCTGCGCGACGAGGTCCTCGCCCTCTCCGACCGCCTCCGCGTCAGCGCGGAGCGGCGTGGGCTCTGCTGCGCAGCTGACGAGCTCTAGTCCCCTCTCCTCCGCACACCGGACCTACCGGCGTGGATTTCGATACCGCACCGGATTCGGACGCCCCGCAGGCCCCGCCGGCACGACACCGGCAAGGTCACGACGCCAACCTGGATGCGCAGTGGCCCGTGTCGGGCACGATGTCCGCCATGAGCGATGCAGGCGCGACAACCCCCGTGGGGAGCAGTTGCGGGACATCGACCGGCCAGAGGGTCTTCGCCGCCCTCATGGGCATCTGCTTCTTGGGACTCAGCCTCCTGTTCTCCCTGATGGCGGTGGGCGACGGCGCGGCGGGCCTGGCCTTCGTCGCGGCGCTCTGCCCGATCGGATACGCGAATCTCCAAGCCGGGTTCCACACTCGCATCGAGTGGACGCCCTCGGGCGTGGTCTTCCGTCGCGTCTGGGTCACGCGACACCTCCCGTGGGAAGCCGTCACCCAGTTCGACGCAAGCGGCGCCGGCGCCTGCGTCCTCGCATCACGGCCCGAGGTGGGGTCGTGGCCCATCTCCAGTCCGAATCTTCAGGTCATCCGCACCGACGTCCTTGGCGCGCGGTCATCTCCTGCGACCCGGACCGCTGTGGTCCTCAACGAGTACCGCGAACACATGCCAGCGGCCGTACCCGGCGCGCAGATCGCGACCACAGTGACGCGGCCCGGCGCCGTCGCTCTCGCGTGGCTGGTCGCGCAGGCAGTGCTGCTGTGCGCGAGCGTCGTGCTGATCGCGTCGCGCTGAGCCGCGAACTCGTCGGGACCGAGGATTTCGTCACGGGCAACGACCCCGTCGGGTGGCCGGGAGTCGCGCGGGTGCGTCACGCCACGCATGAGAGCCCCGCCCTCTCGGCATCCAGGACGCACGACGACCTACATCGTGAGCGGCGGGGGTCGGGGGCTTCTTCACCGGTGTTCGTTGGCGACGTCAACCTCGACTCGTCCGGCCCGCCTTCCTCGCGTGGAGTCGCTCGACGACCGCCTGCGCCGACAGGAGCAGCTCCTCACGGTCCGGCAGCACCACCGTGTACGGCCCGTACACGCTCAACGCGATGTCGGCCGCCTCAGACGCGGTCGTGATCCCCAGCCGGTCGAACAGGAGCTCCAGGTCGCTCTGGTCCTTGCCCGGCCGATAGCTGGCCATCTTCATCGCCAGCAGGTGTTCCGGGGAGGCGACGGACACGGCGACGCCCGGCACGTCCAGCAGGACCGCGCCGTCGTCGCCTCCCGGGACGAACCCTCCCACGCTGCTGTTCAGCCAGTCCTTCGGCAAGCCGTGTGCGACCGCCATCTCTTCAGCCTCGGTGCGGACCGTGGTCTCCGGGCGGAAGATGGCGTCGACGTCCGCGGTGACCCGGCGCACGTCGAACTCCAGCGCGATCGCCGCACCCCCGACGATGTAGATCGTCGCCTGCACACCCTTGGCCTGCAGGCGGGCGCCGAGCTCGGTGAGAAGGTCGTGGAGCTCGGCGCTGCTCAGCTCACGCTTCGGGGTGGCCATCAGAGGACCACCAGCGCGCGGTCCTCGAGCCAGATTCCCAGCGACGCCAGGTCGGCCGGGGTGCGCTGCATCGTGCGTGCCGCAAGAACCTTGTCGAACACGGGGAACCACCACGTAGCGAGCGGCTCGGGCCGGGTCCATGCGGGCGCCGTGATCCCGGACGCGCGGCACTGGCGCCCGACAGTCGCCGCCAGCAGCGTGTCCCACCGGTGGTCACCCGTGCTCGGCGGCTCGGCAAGGAACAGGGCGAGGTCGTCCGGGTCGGTCAGGGCCTGCAGGTCGGACAGCGCCCTGCCGACCAGGCGCAACGCGAAGTCGCCGTCGCCGCGTGCGAGCTCCTCGCGAATCGCTTCAGCGGTGTCCGAGGCCGTCAACCAGGTGCGCCCGGCGGGACCGGCCGGCAGTGGTGGGGCGAACGTGAGCGTCATGCCCAACGCGGAGATCACCGCGGTGACCTTGGCGAGCTCGGCCCGGTCGTGCCCCTTCTCCAGGGCGACCAGCCACTGGCGCCCGACGCCCGCGCGTTCGGCGAGCTGGCCCTGAGTGAGGTGACGAGACACGCGGGCGGCGCGGATCGCTGCGCCTGTGTCACGGGAGTTACGGGCCACCGGCATGCGAATCACATCCTGTCGTCGTACGGCGACACTAGCATCCTGTCGTCGTACGGCGACAGGCGTGGACGAGCGGAGCTGCCCTCAACGAGGCCATGAGCGGGCGGCGATGGGCCGCATCGTCGCTGCCACCACGAAGACTCGATCACGCCATTGCCGCCTCTACTCCCCCGAATTTCCCCACGTGTATCGGTGACGCATGGTGGAAGCACGACGTCGGCTCGCGGTCAGGCGGCCGACCCCGACCCAGGAGGAGCCGATGGAATTCCAGCGCACCGCACAGCTGAACGTGCCCTTCGCCGAGGCGGTGACCCGGACCCGCGAGGCGCTCGGCGCGCACGGCTTCGGCATCCTCACCGAGATCGACATGCAGGCGACACTCCTCGCCAAGCGCGGCACCCAGATCGAGCCCTACGTCATCCTCGGGGCGTGCAACCCGGCCCTGGCCGAGGGGGCGCTCGCCGCCGACCCTCGGATCGGCGTGCTGCTGCCGTGCAGCGTCGTGGTGCGGGCGACTGGGCCCGACCAGAGCGAGGTCCACGTCTTCGATCCCGATCTCTTCCCCGCCGTCACCGGCAACGAGGCGCTGAACAGCCGCGATGACAGCGCCTAAGATCGGAACGCCTTGTCGGCATGCCAGCCAGCGGCCATGACCGTGCAACGGTATGCGCCCAAACTGCTCAGCGGCATGACCGGGCGCTAGGACGTGCCCCTTGGGAAGGTGGCTAGTCCACCGCCGGGGAGCGAGACCCACATCCGTCCTGATGAGCCAGTCAGTTGCCAGGCTTCGTAGTGCTCGTCATGAGGAACACCGAGCATCTGCCCAGAGTCGAAGACAAGCCGCAGGTCGCCAGCTTTGAATCCCACGCTTGACAGCACCCGTTGCCCGACGAGAGCCAGCAAGGCATCGGACGTCGAGAGCCTGCCGTCCTCGCTCAACGCAACGGCTGAGGTCTCCGTTCCCGGCGCCGAAGCGGCCCGAAGGGTCGCGGCGGACTCGATCGTGAGCGCGGACCCACTGCCGAAGACCAGCACGACCATGAAGTCCTGAGGATCCACCGCCTCCAAGGCCCGTCCGCGCAAGCCCAGCCACCAGCGGTCATCGAGTTCCTGCTCGACCTCACTGCCCACGAACGCGAGTGTGGCACGGGCGACCGCACCGCTCGCTCATCGGCATGAGCGGACGCCCGCCTGACCCACCCCCAACGCCAGCACCGCGCACGCCCCTCAATGAGGACGCAGCCGGCGACGGCCCGATTACGCCGGTCCACCCGCCCACGCTCAGCATTTACACATCGGAAATCATGCTCGTCAGCGCGCGTGACGATGACCCGGCGTGACCACCAGCACCCCGAGCCGCGCCGTGAGCAGCGCCGACACCGCGCGCCTCGTCGCGTCGCTGCTCCGACCGGGTGGCATCACCGCCGTGTTCCAGCCCGTCGTGCGGGTCGCCGACGGTGCGGTGATCGGCTACGAGGCGTTGTCCCGGTCGACCGACCACCCCACGCTCGCGCCGGACGTCTGGCTCCGCCTCGCGGAGGAGCAGGGGGCCCGCGCGGACGTCGAGCTCGCCTGCCTCGCTGCGGCACGGGCCGCCGGAGACCCACCGGGCAGCGCGCTGCTGTTCGTCAACGTGAGCCCCGAGGTCGCGCTCGACCCCCGCTTCTCCGATCTGTGCCGAAGGCTCCCCCGGCACGTCATCGAGGTGACTGAGCACGCGGCCGTCGACGACTACGGGCCGCTCATCGAACGCCTCAAGATGCTGCGCTCGCACGGGTCCCTCGTCGCCGTCGACGACGTCGGGTCCGGTTATGCGTCGATGGCGCACGTGCTGCAGCTCAGCCCGTCGTTCATCAAGATCGACCGGTCCCTGGTCAGCGGCCTGCACCGGGACCCCCGACGCCGCGCCCTGGTCGAGGCGCTCCAGGCCTTCGCGTCGGCGACCAGCGCCCTGTCGATCGCCGAGGGCGTCGAGACGGAGGCCGAGCTCCACGAGCTCCGCGCGCTCGGCGTGGACCTCGCCCAGGGGTATCTGCTCGCCCGCCCAGGCGCACCGTGGCCCGCACTCACGGCGCAGGCCCACGCGGTCATCGCACCGCCAGGACCGGCACCGGTGACCCAGGACCCGGTCGGACTGGTCGCCGCTCTCGCGTCCGCCACGAACCCCGCCGACGCGTGCGAGCGTGTCAGCGCGTTCCTCGCGCACCACAGCGGGCTGCTGCCGAGCGTGTACCTGGAGCGCGGCGGCGTGCTTCGGTGCCAGTCGCGCCGCGGACAGTGGCTCGTGATGGACGGGCTGCACCCGCGCACCGGGATCACCGGGGCGGCGTTCGCCGAGGAGGCCGAGATCCTCTCCCCTGACGTCCGGATCGACCCTCGCTACCGCCTCGCGATCCCCGGGGTGCTCAGCGAGATGGCCGTGCCGCTGCGGGTCCACGACCGCACCGTCGGTGTCCTCAACGTGGACTCGCTCGCGCCGCTGCTCCCCGCGCACACCGACCTCATCCGCGAGTGCGCCCACCTGCTCGAGGCCCGGCTCGAGTCGCTCGACACGGCCGGGTCCTCGTACTCGACGCTGCGGGACCTCAGTCGGCTCGCACCGACACTGGCCCAGGCGGGGTCGGCCGCCGACCTCTGCCGGGCGACCCTCGACGCCGTCGCCGAGCTCACCGGGTTCGACGGCGGCTGCCTGTGGACCTTCGACGGTGAGCACCCTGAGGTCGCCGGGGCGGTCGGCTCGGCCAGCGGCGCGCTCGCGAGCCTCGACGACGCCCACGTCCTGGAGCTGCGCGACCTCGTCTCCGAGCTGGCGTCGTGCTACAGCGGCGGCACCGACCTGAGCCTCGCCGTGCCGCCGACGCACGTGCTGCGCGAACGGGGCGTGCGCGGTGTCGTGCTGGTGCCCATCCGGGACGGCTGGCGGCTCACCGACCTGCTCGCGCTGGCGAGCGCGACGACGTCGTTCGTCTCCGCGGACGTCGTCGACGCGGTCGAGTCGCTGTGCCTGCAGGCCGGCAGCCGCCTTGCCGCGCTCCGCCGGGTCGCCGAGCTCGAGACGCTCGTGCACCGCGACCCCCTCACCGGGGTCGGCAACCGGGGCCTGTGGAACGTCGTCCTTCAGGACGCGATCCCGGTACGTCCCGGCCGCGACGCGCCCCCGAGCCCGGACCCCGTCTGGCTCGCGGTCGCCGACGTCGACCGGTTCAAGCAGGTCAACGACACACGCGGCCACGTGACCGGCGACGAGGTCCTCTGCGCGCTCGCCTCGCTGTTCTCGACGCTCCCCGGTTGGTCGGTGTTCCGGCTCGGGGGCGACGAGTTCACGATGTTCGGCCCGGCCGGGAGCACACCGTGGCCGCACGAGCTCGCCGCTGTCTCCGCCCAGGCGCGGGACCTGCTCGCACCGTTCGGCGCCAGCGTGTCGATCGGTGCGGTGCGGACCACGCGCGACGACCTCACCCGTGCGATGGAGGTGGCCGACCGTGCGCTCTACCGCCGCAAGCGCGCGGGCGGGGACGGCCTGACGCTCGATCTGGCGAGCATGGCGTCGACAGTGCCGACAGTGCCGACAGTGCCGACAGTGCCGACAGTGCCGACAGTGCCGACAGTGCCGACAGTGCCAACAGTGCCGACAGTGCCAACCTGCCGGTAACGTCCGAGGTCCACGCTGGTCACCGCCGCCCAGCCGTGCGGCACCGGGCGTCCGCCCGCGGGTCGCGGTCGCGGCCTGCCAGGCGCCGCCCCCGGGGTCCGCCGACCCAGAGGCCTCCGAGAGGACCGACGTCGATGACCGACAGCACGACGCGCGCACCAGCCGTCACCGAACCCGGCACGACCCGTGGCACGCCCCGCGCGCGGGTGGTCCTCGCGAGCACCGCGGGGATCTTCGTCGAGTCCCTCGACTGGTCCGTGTACGGCCTCGCCGCGCCGTACTTCGCGACGCAGGTCTTCCCCGGGGCGGACCGGACCGCGGCCCGCCTCGGCGCCTACGCGGTGTTCGCCGCCGGGTTCGTCGCGCGTCCGCTCGGCAGCTTCCTCATGGGCCGGATGACCGACGTGCGCGGCCGGCGCACCGGGTTGACCGTCAGCGTCGCGATGATCGCCGTCGGCTCCCTGCTGATCGCCGCCGCCCCCACCTATGCGGTCGCCGGGCTGGGTGCCGCCGGGCTCGTGCTCGTCGCACGTCTGCTGCAGGGCATCGCGATGGGCGGCGAGGTCGCGACCGCCGCGACGTACGTCGTCGAGGTCGCACCGCCCGACCGTCGTCACCGGTACGGCGCGTTCGCGTACTCGGGCGACGCGTTCGGCACCCTGGGCGCGACCATCGTGCTCGCCGTCCTCCTCGCGGCGATGGGGACGCCGGGTGTCGAGAACGGCGGCTGGCGCATCGCGTTCGTCCTCGCCGGGCTGTGCGGCGTGCTCGCCTTCTGGATCCGTCGCGGCGTCCCCGAGTCCGAGGTCTTCACCCGGGCGAAGGAGGCCGGGCACGAGCCCGCGTGGCCTCTGATTCGCGCGCATGCGCCACGGATGGCACTGGCGTTCGCGCTGACGATCGGGTCGACCATCGGCGTGTACTTCGGCAGCATCTACCTCCCGCAGTTCGCCGCCCACTCAGGCCGTCTCACCGAGCCCGAGGCCACCGGCCAGCAGACGATCGCCCTCGTCGCGCTGATCCTCGCGATGATCACGTCCGGGTTCCTCGCGGACCGGTTCGGACCGCTCGCGCTGATCCGGGTCGGCTTCACGGCGGCGGCCGTCCTCACGCTGCCGCTCATGCTCGGGTTCCTCGCGGGCGCCGTCCCCTACGTGGTTGCGGCACCGGCCTTCACGATCTGCGTCGGCCTGCAGCTCGGGGTGACTCCGGTCGCGGGTGCGCGGCTGTTTCCCGTCCCGATCCGCGCCGTGGCGCTCGGCATCCCGGCGGCACTCGCGATCTCGCTGTTCGGCGGGACGTTCCTCTTCGTGGCGGAGTGGCTCGTCTCGGCCGGGCACATCGGCCTCGTCGCGGGCTACGTGACCGCCGGGCTGACGATCTCGGCGGTGGGCTCGTGGCTCGTCAGCTACCGGCTCATGTACAGCGCGGACGCCCTCGCCGGTGCAGCGGCCGGGAGTAGCGTCGACAGACCGACCGAGCCTGCGACACACCCGACGTGAGCCCGACGACACCCTGCCCGACGACACCGTGCCCGACGACACCCTGGAGGACCTGCTCATGACCGAGAACCCCACGGACCTGCTCGTCGAGGCCACCGCGCTCGCCCCCGCCCTCGTCGACCTCCGCCGTCGGCTGCACCGCATCCCGGAGATCGGCCTGCGCCTGCCCCTGACGCAGGCCGCCGTGCTCGCGGAGCTGCGCGGCATCGAGCAGAGCCACGGGGTCGACCTCGAGATCATGACGGGAACGGCGCTCAGCTCGATCGTCGCCGTGGTCCGCGGCTCACGACCCGGGCCCGCCGTCCTGCTGCGGGCGGACATGGACGCGCTTCCGGTCACCGAGGACACCGGCGAGGAGTTCACCAGCGAGCACCCCGGCGTGATGCACGCGTGCGGCCACGACCTGCACACCGCCGGTCTCGTCGGGGCGGCCCGGCTCCTGGTCGCCCGCCGCGAGGAGATCGCGGGTGCCGTCGTGCTGATGTTCCAGCCCGGTGAGGAGGGCGACCACGGCGCCCGGCTCATGATCGAGGAGGGTGTGCTCGACGCGGCCGGCGAGCGCGTCGTGGCCGCCTACGGGTTGCACGTGATGTCGTCCGTGCTCCCGGCCGGACTCGTGACGACCCGGCCGGGCACGATCCTCGCGGCCGCCGACACTCTCACCGTCACGGTGCGCGGTCGCGGCGGGCACGGGTCCATGCCGCACCTGGCCGCCGACCCGGTCACCGTCGCCGCCGAGATCGTCATCGCCCTGCAGACCGCGGTCACCCGGCAGTTCGACGCGCTCGACCCCGTCGTGGTGTCCGTCGGGCGGATCAGCGCGGGGACCACCGACAACGTGATCCCCGCCACCGCCGAGATCGCCGCCACCGTCCGCACGTTCTCCGAGGAGACCCACCTGCTGGTGGCGGAGCGCCTGGTCCGCGTCGCGACCCACGTCGCCGCCGCCCACGGGCTCACGGCCGAGGTCGACTACGTCCGCGGGTACCCGACCACCGTCAACACCCCCGCCGAGGCCGACCGCGCCGCCCGGGTGGCCACCGAGATCGTCGGGTCGCGGGGGTTCATGACCGCACCGCGCCCGATCTCGGGCTCGGAGGACTTCTCCTACGTGCTGCGGCAGGTGCCCGGCGCCTACCTCGGTCTCGGGGCGACACCACGCGGGACCGACCCGGCCTCTGCGCCGAACAACCACTCGGCGCAGGCACGGTTCGACGAGTCGGCCCTGCCGGTCGGGGCAGCGGTGCTGGCCGGCATCGCGCTGGACCGGCTCGCCCGACCGTGAGCGAACCGGACCGCGCGGTCCCACCGGCCGCGCCCGCGGCTTCCCCGGACGCTCCGAGGTCCTTCCCCGCCGGGCGGGCGCGTCCCGACCCGTCACGCGTGCTCCTCGCCGCGTACACCGGGTTCGTCCTGCTCGTCACGCGGCGGCCGTGCTCGGACGGACGGTCCTCACGGGCATGGCGCTGACGATCCTCATCGAGACCGTCCAGCTGGCCATCCCCGGCCGGTTCTCCACGGTGCAGGATGTGGTCATGAACACGCTCGGTGTGGCCGTCGGTGGCGGTGCCGTGCTGCTCGCACGCCGACCCCGGCGAGGCTGATCCCGATGACCGGGCGCCCATCAGGTCCGTCAGGTCACAGACCACGCACAGCGAGGGAACGGGGTTCCCCTAGCCGACCCCGGGAGCATCGAGCCATGACGACGCTCACGCCCTCGGCACCGGTGCGGAGCTCTCGCGCCAGGCCGCTCCCCGTTCCCGTCCGTCGCACCTGGTGGCCCGACGCGGTCGGCATCGTGGTCTGGTTCTCCGCGCTCGTCGTCGTCGCCCTGTGGGTCTCGAACGGCGGG
Organism: Actinomycetes bacterium; assembly: GCA_021778635.1. GTDB lineage: Bacteria > Actinomycetota > Actinomycetes > Actinomycetales > Cellulomonadaceae > JAJDFX01. The sequence goes on along the minus strand of JAJYCD010000064.1, from coordinate 11,121 downwards.
GTGCAGAACCTGCTCGCCGGCGCGGGCGACCTCTGGATCTCCCTCGGGCGGCTGACCGGTCTCGTCAGCTCCGACATGCTGCTTCTCCAGGTCGTCTCGATGGCCCGGATCCCGTGGGTCGAGCGCGCGCTCGGCCAGGACGCGATCTCCCGGTGGCACCGGCTCCTCGGCTTCACGTCGGTGAACCTGCTGCTCGCGCACGCCGTCCTGACGACCATCGGGTATGCGGTGCTCGGCCGCCTCTCGTTCCTGCCCGAGCTCTGGTCCCTGGTGACCACGGCTCCCGGGATGCTCCTCGCGACCGCCGGCACCGCGCTGTTCGTCATGATCATGGTCACGTCGATCCGTGCCGCCCGGCGCCGGATGCGCTACGAGTCGTGGCACCTGCTGCACCTGTACGCCTACCTCGGCGCGGGGCTCGCTCTGCCCCACCAGCTCTGGACCGGCGCGGACTTCCTCGCGTCACCGGTGGCGACGGCCTACTGGTGGGGCCTGTACGGATTCGCGCTCGTCATGGTGCTCGTGTACCGGGTCGCGCTGCCGTGGCGCGTGTCCCGTCAGCAGCGGCTCGTCGTCTCGAAGGTCGTCACCGAGGCGCCCGGCGTGGTGTCGATCCACGTGACGGGCCCGCGCCTCGGCCGGCTGCCGGTGGCCGCCGGGCAGTTCTTCGTGTGGCGGTTCCGTACCGGACCGGGCTGGACCCGCGGTCACCCGCTGTCGCTGTCGGCCGCGCCCACCACCGCCGGTCTCCGCGTGACCGCGAACGTCCAGGGCGACGACGGCCCGCGCCTCGCCCGGATGAAGCCCGGGACCCGCGTGCTCGTCGAGGGACCCTACGGCCGCCTCACCCCGGACGTCCGCACGAAGCCACGTCTCGCCGTGGTGGGCAGCGGTCTCGGTCTCGCCCCGCTGATCTCGGTGCTGCAGGCCTCGGTGCAGAACCCGGCGGCCACCGAGTGGCCGGTCACGGTGATCCGCCGCTCGCACGGAACCGGCCCGCAGGCACTGCAGGCCGACCTCGACGCCCTGGTCGCCTCGGGCGCGGTGAAGGTCCTCGACCTCGTGGGCCCGCGCAGCACCGACGGCACGACGTGGCTGCCCGCCCACCTGGGACACGTGCCCGGTCCGGAGGCTCTCAGGCGGCTCATCCCCGAGCTCGACCGCACCGACGTGTACGTGTGCGGAGCGGCGGCCTGGGCCGAGGCCGTCGGCGCCGACGCGAGCGCGGCCGGCGTCGAGGGCCACGCCCTGCACGTCGAACGCTTCAGCTGGTGAGCCAGCAGGAACCCCGGAGGACTCCCATGCGCCGCATCGTCATCGCCCTCGCCGGCACGGTCACCGCCCTGGTGATGCTCTTCTCCTGGCCGTCGAGCACCAACCGGTCGACCTCGTCCACCACGGGTGGGACGGCAGGAACGGGGACCACCGGCGGCACCGGTTCCGGGACGACGTCGGGCTCCACGACCGCGGGCTCCGGGACGACGGGCTCCGCGGCGGGCTCGACGACCTACGACGGCGCCGTGGCCTCGACGCGCTGGGGCGACGTCCAGGTGCGGATCACGGTGACGAACGGCAAGGTGACCGCCTCCGAGGCCATCGCCTACCCGAACGGCAACGGCCACGACCAGCAGATCAACGCGTACGCGATCCCGATCCTCAACCAGGAGGCGGTGGCCGCGCAGTCCGCGAGCATCTCGATGGTGTCTGGGGCGACCGTCACGAGCCAGGGCTACGTGCAGTCGCTGCAGAGCGCACTCGACAAGGCGGGGATCTAGCCCAGGACCGGCGCCCACCGCGCCGGCCGCTACCGCCGGGGCCGCACGATCCCTGCGCGCGTCGGCGACCTCACCGGTGCGGTGTCGTCCGATGCCCGCGGCGTCGTCGATCCCGTGACGAGCACGTTCGCGATCCCAGGCGCTCAGGCGCCGCCCGCGCGCGTCTCCCGGGGACCGGAACGTTGCCGAACTGTGACCGAATTGGGCGCCACGCACCCGTTGACTCCTCAAGGAAGGCGACCCTATAGTCACGGGACAACGTTGTCCCGGGCCTCCCCCGGGGACGCTCAGAAGAGGAGAGTCATGAAGAACGTTCGCGGTGCAATGGGGCATCGGTCCACGTCTCGTGCGGCGGCCGTCACGGTCGGCATCCTGGCAGGATCCATGGCCCTGGCGGCATGTTCATCGTCTTCGCCGTCGACGAACGGCGGCACATCGGGGGCGACGAGCTCAGAGAAGGTCGGCGTCTCCCTCATTCTCAAGACCCTGTCCAACCCCTACTTCGTCTCGATGGAGAAGGACGCCAAGACCGAGGCAGCGGCAGACAACGTGAGCCTCACGGTCGCCGCCGGCAAGCAGGACGGCGACACCCAGACCCAGATCAGCGCGATCGACAACGCGATCAGCCGCGGCGACAAGGGCATCCTGATCACCGAGAACGGCAACGCGGTCAACACCGAGCTCGCCAAGGCACGTGCGGCGGGCCTGTACGTGATCGCACTCGACACCGTGCCGACCCCGGCGAGCACCGTCGACATCACCTACGGCACGGACAACGAGGCGGCCGGCAAGCTCATCGGTGAGTACACCGCGGCCAAGCTCGCCGGTCAGAAGGCCGTCATCGCGATGCTCGACCTGTTCAACGACCAGGTCGTGTCGGTCGACGTCGCTCGTGACCACGGCTTCCTCGAGGGCATGGGCATCGACCCGGGCAGCACCACCCAGAACGGCCAGGAGGCCAAGTCCGGCAAGTACACCGGCGGCACGGGCGGCGACTACGTGATCGCCTGCCACCAGCCGACCACGGGTGCTATCCCGGGTGGCAAGACCGCGATGGAGAACTGCCTCTCGGCCAACCCGAACATCAACGTCGTCTACACGATCAACGAGCCCGCGGCCGATGGTGCCAACCAGGCGCTGAAGGCCGCCGGGAAGTCCGGCGTGACGATCGTGACCATCGACGGCAGCTGCAACTACGTCAACGGCCTGCTCAAGGACGGCACGATCGCGGCCGACGCGGCGCAGTACCCGGGCAAGATGGCGAGCATCGGGGTCAAGACCATCGCCGACATCGCCCGTGGTGGCGCTAAGCCGACGCTCCCGGCGGGCAAGGACTTCATCAACACCGGCACGGCGCTCATCACCTCGCAGCCGATCACGGGGATCACCAGCGTGACCCCGGCATCGGCAGCGGGCACCTGCTGGGGAAGCTGAACCCACCCGACCTCTGACGAGGTCCCGTCCTCCGCCGGTGCGCGCCGTCACGACGCGCACCGGCGTGAGACCACCTGCGGCGGCCGCGAGCCGCGTGGACGGGTCGACACCGGAACGCGCAGTCGACGCGTCCACACCCGCGGACCACAATGAAGCGCCTTGAAGCGACGCAGACGTGCCACGGCACCTGACGCTCACGAGGTGTCAGGTCCCGACGAGGGTCTGACTCGAGGAAGGGGATACGTTCAATGACGCGCGTAGCAGAACCCGAAACGGCTGAAGAAGTCCTCGGGCAGAAGAAGACCCTCGGTCGTCAGGTGCACGGCGTCCTTCACCGGATGCCGGCCCTGAGCCCTCTCATCGTTCTCGTCGCCGCGGGCGTCGTGTTCGGGCTCGCGAACCCCCGGTTCTTCCTCCCGGGGAACCTGTCCATCATCCTGCAGCAGGCCTCGATCGTCGGGGCGCTGGCCGTGGGTCAGACGCTGGTCATCCTCACGGCGGGGATCGACCTGTCGATCGGGGCCGTGATGGTGCTCTCGTCGCTCGTCATGGCGAAGCTCGTCAAGGACGGCGCCGTGCCCGGCCCCGTCGCACTCCTCATCGGCTTCGCGGTGGCCGTGCTCGCGGGGGCGCTCAACGGCTTCCTCGTCACCCGGATCAAGCTGCCGCCGTTCATCGTGACCCTCGGCACCCTGAGCATCTTCACCGCCGGGACGCTCATCTACGCCCAGGGCCAGACCATCTCGTTGCCGGCCAACACGTTCCTCACCTGGACCGGCTCGACGATCGCCATCGGGAGCTTCAACCTCACCGTCGGCGTCATCATGATGCTGGTGCTGTACGTGGTGTTCGCGTACGCGCTCAAGCAGACCGCCTGGGGCAAGCACCTGTACGCGACCGGCGACGATCCCGAGGCCTCGGGTCTCGCGGGCATCCGGACCAACCGGGTGCTCCTCAGCGCCTACGTCGTCGCCGGTGCGGTGATCGGGATCGGGGCGTGGATCCTCGTGGGCCGGATCAACGGCGCCGATCCGAACGCCGGCGTCAACGCGAACCTCGAGAGCATCACGGCCGTCGTGATCGGTGGGACCAGCCTGTTCGGCGGGCGAGGGGCCGTCGTCGGCTCCCTCATCGGCGCCCTGATCGTCCAGGTGTTCGACAACGGACTGGCGCTCGCCGGCGTGGACCCCAACTACCAGGTCCTCGCCGTCGGTGTCCTCGTCCTCCTCGCCGTCGGTGCCGACCAGTGGATCCGGAGCGTGAAGTCATGACCCAGCCGGTGCTCGAGGCGGAAGGCCTCATCAAGACGTTCGGTCCGGTCGTCGGCCTCGCCGGGGTCGACATCCAGCTCTACCCGGGTGAGGTGCTCGCCGTCATCGGCGACAACGGTGCCGGGAAGTCCACGCTCATCAAGTGCCTGTCGGGGGCGATGGTCCCCGACGGCGGGTCGATGAAGGTCGACGGTCGGGTCGTGAGCTTCAGCAGCACCCAGGAGGCGCGGGAGGCCGGGATCGAGACGGTGTACCAGACGCTGGCCGTCGCGCCGGCCCTCGACATCGCCAGCAACCTGTTCCTCGCCCGGGAGCGCCGGCGCCCGGGTCCGCTCGGGTCGGTGCTGCGGATGCTCGACACCTCGGGGATGAAGAGAGACGCCAAGCGGCACATCGACGAGCTCGGGATCAGCACCCTCCAGAACATCAGCCAGTCGGTGGAGACCCTGTCCGGCGGTCAGCGCCAGGCCGTCGCCGTCGCCAGGGCTGCGGCGTTCGGCGGCAAGGTCGTGATCCTCGACGAGCCGACCGCCGCCCTGGGGGTCCGTGAGACCGGGCAGGTGCTCCGGCTGATCCGCGACCTGCGGGACCGTGGGCTCGCGATCATCCTCATCAGCCACAACATGCCGAACGTGTTCGAGGTCGCGGACCGCATCCACATCCAACGGCTCGGGCGCAGCGCCGGGGTGATCACCCCGGAGTCGCACACGCCGGCGGAGGCGGTGGCGATCATGACCGGCGCCGTCACGCTCGAGACGAGTGGTGACGTCACCGCGGCCAGCGAATAGCACACCCGCGAAGAGCATGTCGAGGGTCGGTGCACGCGACCTGCGCGCACCGACCCCGGGTGCCACCGCGCACGGACGAGGCTTCAGCCCCGGCGTCGATCTGCCGATGCCGCGCCTGCGAGCACGAAGGACAGGAGACGAATGGTGAACCAGGCGCATCCCGGCGAGCATCGTGACCGCCCGACGATGCACGACGTCGCCGCGCTCGCCGGGGTCGGGATCAAGACGGTGTCGCGCGTGTTCAACGACGTCCCGACGGTGGCCCCGGACCTGGTCACGAGGGTCCGCACGGCCGCCGAGAAGCTCGGCTACCGTCCCAACCTCACGGCCGCGAGCCTCCGGCGCAGCGGGGGCCGCACGAACACGATCGGCCTGCTCCTCGAGGACGTGAGCAACCCGTACTCGTCTCTCGTGCACCGCGCGGTCGAGGACTACGCCCGGGCCCGCAACGTGCTGGTCCTCGCCGGGAGCCTCGACGAGGACCGCGAGCGCGAGCGCGAGCTCACCCGCACGCTGATCGACCGCCGGGTGGACGGCATCATCATCATGCCGGCGAGCGACGACCACCGGTACATCGTCACCGAGCAGCAGGCCGGTGTGAGCTTCGTCTTCATCGACCGACCCCCCTCGCCCCTGCTCGCCGACCTCGTCGTCTCGGACAACCGCGGTGGCGCGCGCCGGGCCGTGCAGCACCTGCTCGACGGCGGGCGGCGGGCCGTGGCGTACCTGGGTGACGACCTCGGGGTCTACACGGCGCAGCAGCGGTTCGCCGGGTTCTGCGACGCGCTCGCCGACGCCGGGATCGACCTCCGACCCGAGCTCGTCCGTCATGGGCTTCGCACGGCGAGCCAGGCGCGCGACGCCGCCCGCGAGCTCGTCACGACCGTGGCTCCCGACGCGATCTTCAGCAGCCAGAACCTCATCACCATCGGAGTCCTCGAGACTCTCCACCGGATGGCCCTGCACCGCAGCGTCGCGCTCGTCGGGTTCGACGACGTGGCCCTGGCGGACGTCGTCGACCCGGGTGTCACCGTCATGGCGCAGGGCCCGACCGCCATCGGCACCGAGGCCGCTCGCCTGCTGTTCGCGCGGATGGACGGGGACGCGTCACCTCCGGCGGTCTACACGCTGCCGACCCACCTCATCGTCCGCGGCTCCGGCGAGCTTCCCGTGCCCGCGGCGTCCTGATCGTCGCGACGACGACCGGGACCTCGGAGCAGCGACCAGGAAGAGACGTGACCATGAGCACCACGCTGATCGCCACCTTCACCGCACGAGCGGGTGAAGGTCCAACCGTCGAGCGGTTGATCACCGCCTATGCGGACGTCGTGCGGTCCGAACCGGGCAACGAACGGTTCGAGCCGTTCACCGACGCCGAGGACGACCACCGCTTCATCGTCGTCGAGTCGTACCGGGACGACGACGCCTTCGCCGCTCATCTCGCAGCGCGCGCCGGCGCGGACTTCAACGCCGCGCTGGTGGGCCACATCGTCGAACCCGCCAGCGTGCTGCAGTTCCTCCGTCCCGCCGGCACCTCAGGGTCGCTCGACGCGCGGGCGTGAGCCCCGGGAGATCGCCGAGCGGGCGCACCCGGCTCAGCCCTGGAAGAACGCGACGAGCACGGGGGCGAGCTCCTCCGGTGCCACCCCGTGGAACTCGCCGTCGAGGAGTCGGTGCTCGGCTCCGGGGATGCTCGCCGCGGTCGCCGCGACCGCGTCCTGGAGCCACCCGGGGCTCGCCGAGCTGCCGAGCACGAGCGTCGGGATCGTGATGCGCGCGAGGGCCGCCTCCGGAGGTCGGTTGTCGCCCAGGATCTCCAGGTCGTAGAGGATCGTGTGCGCCAACGCCTCGAGAGCCGGCCAGGCGGGTGACTGCCGGGTCTGCTCGACGACCTGCGACGGCAGGCCGACGGCGTCGGTCATGAACTTCTCGACCACCTCTCCGCGCCGGCCCGCGGACATCAGCGCGCGGAGGTCGTCGACCAGGTGGGCAGGCTCGACGGGGCGCGCGACGACCGAGTACGGGGGCTCGAACACGATCAGGCGCCGGACCGGCACCCCCGCTGCCGCGGCCGCGAGCGCGAGAGCCGCGCCGGAGGAGTGCCCGTACACGGATGCCTGGCCACCGACCTCGTCGATCAGCGCCGCGAGGTCCTCGGTCTCCCGGTCGACCGCGTAGGGCGGGGTGTCGCCGCTGTCGCCGCGCCCCCGGCGGTCGTACGTGACGACGCGCAGGTCGCGCGCGAGCACCTGCGCCAGGGCGGCCGCGGAGCGACGGTCGCTCAGCGCGCCGCCGACCAGGATGACCGGCGCGCCGTCGCCGGCGACGTCGTAGACGATCGTGGTGCCGTCCCGTGAGGTGACCGTTGCCATGAGAGTCCTCCGTCGCTGAACCGGTCAGGTGCCGATCCTGTCCCGTGCGGCCGCGTCAAGACTCGGCTGCCCGGCGTGAAGAACTCGTCAAGATCCCGGGTCCGAGCTCCCGGGCTGGCGTTCACTGCTGAACGTGTCCCAGGTCATCAGTCTGCCCAAACGCCTGCTCGTCGGGCGACCCCTGAGCAATGCACGCATGGGCGAGACCCTGCTGCCCAAGGTACTCGCGCTGCCCGTCTTCTGCTCCGACCCGCTGTCCTCGAACGCGTACGCGACCGAGGAGATCCTCCTCGTGCTCTCCGTCGGGGGACTCTCGTTGATCCACCTGGCCCCGTGGGTCGCCGCCGGGGTCATCCTGCTGCTGTCCGTGGTCGTGATCTCGTACCGGCAGACGACGCACGCCTACCCGAACGGCGGCGGTGCGTACGCCGTGAGCCGCGCGAACCTCGGCCAGAACGCCGCACTGATCGCCGCCGGCGCCCTGCTGATCGACTACGTGCTCACGGTCGCGGTCTCCGTCGCGGCCGGCGTCGCGAACATCGTCTCGGCCTTCCCGGCGCTGACCCCGCACGCCGTGACCCTGTCCGTCGGGATCGTGGCCGTGCTCGCACTCGCGAACCTGCGCGGTCTCAAGGAGTCCGGCAAGGCGTTCGCGGTGCCGACGTACGCGTTCGTCGGCTCCGTGTTCGCGATGATCGCGGTCGGGCTCTTCCACGCTGCGACCGGTTCCGCGCCGGTCGCCGAGTCCGCGCACATCCAGGTCGCGGCCCTCCCCGGCGCGGCACCGAGCGGGTTGCTCCTGATCGCCGTCGTGCTCCGCGCGTTCGCCTCCGGCTGCACCGCGCTCACCGGTGTGGAGGCCGTCAGCAACGGTGTACCGAACTTCCGTCCCCCGAAGAGCAAGAACGCCTCCGCGACACTCGCGATCATGGCCGGGCTGACGATCGCCATGTTCATCGGGATCACGGCGATGGCCCTGATCACGCACGTCCACATCTCGGACGACCCGTCGCGGCTGCTCAATGCCCCGGCCGGCTACACGCAGAAGACGGTCATCGCGCAGCTGTCCGGTGCAGTGTTCGGCAGTGCGAGCATCGGCTTCTACCTGGTGCAGACGTTCACGGCGCTGATCCTCGTGCTCGCCGCGAACACCGCGTTCAACGGGTTCCCGATCCTTGCGTCGATCCTCGGGCACGACGGGTTCCTCCCGCGGCAGCTCTCGCGCCGCGGTGACCGGCTCGTGTTCTCCAACGGCATCATCATCCTGGCCGGGTTCGCGATCGTGCTCCTGGTCGCCTTCCAGGCCAGCCCGACGCGGCTGATCCAGCTGTACATCCTCGGGGTCTTCGTCTCGTTCACGCTCAGCCAGGCCGGGATGGTCCGGCACTGGACCGACAAGCTGAAGGACGCGCAGGGGTCGGAGCGTTGGCACATCATGCGCGCCCGGGTCATCAACGGGTTCGGCGCGGCGCTGACCGCCCTCGTGCTCGTGATCGTGCTCGCGACCAAGTTCACGCACGGTGCGTACCTCGTCGTGATCGCGATGCCGATCCTGTACGTGCTCATGCACGGGATCAAGCGCCACTACGAGCGCGTCGACCACGAGCTGATCCCTCGCGTCGAGGGAGTGCCGCTGCCCAGCCGGGTGCACGCCGTCGTCCTCATCTCGCGGCTCAACGCACCGGCACTCCGGGCCCTCGCGTTCGCGCGCGCCACCCGACCGTCGACGCTCGTCGCGCTGACGGTCCGCACCGACAAGGCCGACACCGACCGTCTCGTGGCGGAGTGGAAGGCGCGCGACGTCCCGGTCGCGCTCACCGTGCTCGACTCGCCGTACCGCGACATCTCGCGGCCGGCCATCGAGTACATCGCGGACATCCGTCGCAAGGGGCCGCGCGACGTCGTCGCGGTCTTCATCCCCGAGTACGTCGTCGAGCACTGGTGGGAGCAGCTGCTCCACAACCAGAGCGCTTTGCGGCTCAAGGCGCGGCTGCTGTTCCAGAGCGGCGTGATGGTGACGAGCGTCCCGTGGCGGTTCGGCGGCGAACCGGCGCCTCGCACCGAGGTTCCCGTGCCACGCTGATCCCATGGCGGCAGACGACGGCACCGAGACCGCGCCGCGGGTCGGCGAGCTCCCGATGCCGGACGCCGGGCTCTCCCCGCTCCGTCGATGGTCGGGCCTCGCGATCGCGCTCCTCGGCCTGCCCCTGCTGACGTGGGTCCTCGCCGGTCAGGACCTCTCCCTCGGGAGCGTGCTGCTCCTGTACGTGCTCGGCGTCGTCGCGGTGGCGGCCGTCGGCGGGCTGTGGCCGGGGATCCTTGCCGCGGCCACCTCGCTGTTCGCGGCCAACTGGTTCCTCACCCCGCCGTACCACACCCTCGCCGTCGAGAACGGTGACAGCATCGTGGAGCTCGTGGTGTTCGCCGTCGTGGCGATCATCGTCAGTCTCACCGTCGAGGTGGCGGCCCGGGACCGTGGGCGCGCCGCACGCAGCACCGTCGAGGCCCAGCTGCTGTCGCGCATCGCCGCGCGCCCCGCGGCGGAGCTGAGCCTCACCCAGGTCCTCGACAACGTCCGTACGACGTTCGGCATGACGTCCGCCGCCCTGATCCGCTCCGGGCCACCCGGCGAGGGCGGCACCATCGCCCGCGTCGGGCCGCCGGAGAGCAGCCCCCCGAGCATCCGGGTGCCTGCGGGTGGCGAGCTCGTCCTCGTGGCGCACGGTCCGACGCTGTTCGCCGAGGACCGCCGCGTGCTCGAGCGCCTCGCCGCGGCGGCCGCCCGGGCCTGGGAGGGGCAACGCCTCGCGGCGCAGGCCGACGAGCTCACGCAGACCGACCGGGTCCGCTCGGCGCTGCTCGCTGCGGTCGGTCACGACCTCCGGACCCCCCTCGCCGGCATCAAGGCCGCCGTGAGCAGCCTGCGCCAGGACGACGTCGCGTGGTCACCCGTCGAGCAGGACGAGCTGCTCGCCACCATCGAGGACGCGTCCGACCGGCTCACGGACCTCATCGCGAACCTGCTCGACATGAGCCGGCTCCAGGCGGGCCGGGTCACCGCGCAGCTCACCGCGGTCGCGCTCGACGAGGTCGTCTCGCGCGCGGTGCTCGACACCCCGGCCAGCGCCATCGTCATGGAGATCCCGGACACCCTGCCGCTCGTCGAGGCCGACCCGGGGCTGCTGGAGCGCGCGGTCGCGAACCTCGTCGACAACGCCCGCCGGCACAGCCCCGCCGGATCGCCCGTCGTCCTCGGCGCCACCGTGACCGGGGGCCGCGTGCACCTGCACATCGAGGACCACGGCAGCGGGGTCGCGCCGGAGAGCTGGGGATCGATGTTCGTCCCGTTCCAGCGCCTCGACGACCGCACCGACGGCGCCGGTGCGGGGCTCGGCCTGGCGATCGTCAAGGGGTTCTGCGATGCGATGGGGGTGACGGTGACCCCGCGCACGACGATCGGCGGCGGTCTCACGATGACCCT
>JAJYCD010000063.1 GCA_021778635.1 Actinomycetes bacterium | reverse complement strand
GTGGATCGTCATGGCTGTCGTCTCCTCGGGAGTCGTCAGGCCCGCGGCACTCCATCGGGCCGGTTCCGACTCTATCGACGCGCCCCGATCTGAGTAGGCTGAACGAGGGAGCGACGCGTGGATCGAGGACGATCACGGCAGCACCGGCTGGAGGAGCGGACATGGGCTTCCTGGACAAGGCGAAGGCAGCGGCGACCGACCTGGCAGCGAAGGCAGACACCGCGCTGGCGAGCTCGGGCCTGACAGGTCAGAGGCCACCGGGGAGCGGTGACGCGGAGAAGCTCTTCCGGGACCTCGGCGTCCTGACGTACCTCGAGTCGACCGGTCGACCGACGGACCAGGGCGAGCGCGAGCGCATCACGGTCTCGCTGCGGGACCTGGAGTCGCGCGGCCTCGTCCCGTCGTTCGCCCTCCACACGTCGCCGCCACCGCCCGGTGCCGGCGGTGCGAACGCGGCCGGGCAGGCGACGTCCACGCCACCCCCGCCTCCGGCGTCCTCGACACCGCCGCCCCCGCCTCCGGCGGCGTCGATGCCCGCGCCTCCCGCCCCGACGCAGGCTCCGGTGGAGACCACGCCACCGCCGCCGCCCTCGTGGATGACGACCGGCGGCGACGGGGCCTGAGCGGCGACGGGGCCTGAGCGGCGACGGGGCCTGAGCAGCGACGGGGCCTGAGCAGCGGGGGCCCGACCGGTCACGCCCGCAGGGCCGTCAGAGCCCGATGCAGGTCAGGGCGCCACGCGGCTCATGGTGTGACGCAGGTCAGGGCATCACGTCGGACGCGATGCGCAGGGCGGTCGCGCTGCGCTCGTCGTCCGTCCCGCCGAGGTCGGCCGTCCCGCGGTTCGCGACGAGGACGGTCATGATCGCGACCCGTGCGCGGAGGCGGTCCTCGAGGGTCGCGTCCGGGGGCATGCACGCGCGCCACAGGTCGTCCTTGTAGCGGTGCACGAGGTCGACGGTGCGGGGCAGCGCCGCGAGCGCGACCTCGTTCTGCTGGACGCACCGCATCATGTCGCCGACTCCGCCGTGGGCGAGCGTGGCGAGGCGTCGCAGCATCTCGACGCGGCGCTCGCGGGTGGACGGCTCGGTCCGCACCCACGCGAGCAGCTCCTCGATGGACGCGCCCACATCGGCGACGAGGCTCTCGAGGATGTCTTCCTTGGTGCGGAAGTGGTAGTAGAGCGCGGCCTTGGTGACGCCGAGATCCTCGGCGATCTCGCGCAACGACGTCTTGTCGTAGCCGTCCTGGGTGAACCGGGTGAGCGCGACGCGCTGGATCTCCGAGCGGGTGTCCGTGCGACGTCGGGTGTCCGCCGCCATGTGCCGTCATCTCCTCGTGCGGGATGGATCTGGATCCGATCGACATTCTTACTTGACGACCGGCAAGTAGGGACCTACGGTTCAAGGGTACAACTTGCCGGCCGGCAAGCAGGTAGGCCCCACGTCCCGTCTCGCGAACGGTGCGCCCGGCCGGACCTCGAGCGCCGCCGCTCCCCCCTCCTCCAGGAAGGTCCTTCGATGGACTCTGCCATGCCCTCGACCCGGGCGACCATCGCCCCCACCGTCGACCGACCCGATCCCCGCCGTTGGTGGGGGCTCGGTGTCATCGCTCTCGCACAGCTCATGGTGGTGCTGGACATGACCATCGTGAACATCGCCCTTCCGTCGGCCCAGACCGACCTGGGCATCTCGGACGCCAACCGGCAGTGGGTCATCACTGCGTACACGCTCGCGTTCGGCGGGCTCCTCCTGCTCGGCGGTCGCATCGGTGACCTGATCGGGCGTCGGCGTGCGCTGATCATCGGTCTCATCGGGTTCGCCGGCGCCTCCGCCCTCGGCGGCGCCGCAGCGAGCGGAGGCATGCTGCTCGCCGCGCGGGGGCTGCAGGGGATCTTCGCCGCCATCCTGGCGCCGGCCGCCCTGTCCCTCGTCACGATCACGTTCACCGAACCGCACGAGCGGGCGCGGGCGTTCGGCATCTACGGTGCCATCGCCGGTGGCGGCAGCGCCGTCGGCCTGATCCTCGGCGGGTTGCTCACCGAGTACCTGAGCTGGCGGTGGTGCCTGCTCGTGAACACCCCGATCGCGATCGTCGCCGTCATCGGCGCGATGGTGTTCCTGCACGACAAGCGGCAGCAGAGCGAGACCCGGCTCGACGTCGTCGGTGCCGTTCTCGCCAGCGCCGGACTGCTGGCCGTCGTCTACGGTCTGAGCGAGGCCGAGCAGCACGGCTGGACCTCCGGCCTGGTGCTGTCGATGCTCGCAGGCGGCCTGGCCCTGCTCGCGCTCTTCGCGATCGCCGAGGGCCGGGTGACGCACCCGCTGCTGCCCATGCGCGTGCTGCGTGACCGCAACCGTGGTGGCGCACTGCTCAGCGTGGGCATGACGACGATCGGCATGTTCGGGATGTTCTTGTTCCTCACCTACTACCTCCAGGTGACGCTCGGGTACTCGCCCGTCCGCACCGGGCTGGCGTTCCTGCCGCTGACCGCGGGGATGATGATCGGGGCCGTCGGGATCGCGAGTCGGCTGCTCCCGCGGGTACCCGCGCGCCTGATCATGACCCCGGGGCTCCTGGTCGCCGCCACCGGCCTCGTCCTGCTGACCAGGATCCAGGTGGACTCGAGCTACCTGACGCACGTCCTGCCGTCACTCGTGCTCCTCGGGCTCGGCATGGGGTCGACCTTCATGCCGGCGATGAGCACCGCGACGTACGGGGTCGAGCCGCGGGACGCCGGGGTCGCCTCGGCGAGCGTCAACACGGCCCAGCAGGTCGGCGGGTCGATCGGGATCGCCCTGCTGAACACGATCGCCACCTCGGCGACCGCCCGGTACCTCAGTGCGCACGGGACCGACCCGGCCACGATGGCGGCCGGCGCCGTGCACGGGTTCTCGGTCGCGATCTGGTGGGCGGTCGGGTGCCTCCTGGTCTCGGCCGCGATCGCGGCGACCGTCATCACGGCCCGGCCGGCGGCCCCCCGCGCCGAGGCCGTCATCGCCGAGGAGCCGGTTCCCGTCCTCGTGTGACCGGTCGGGGCGAGCCGCGTGCTCGCCTTCCCGATCGGCTCGACCGCTCCTGACCGTCGCCCGCGCAATGGTCAGGAGCGGTCGTGCGCGCGCCGCACAGGAGCGCACGGCGGGGCGTGTGCGCGCGCCCGCGTAGTCTCGCTCCCATGCACTGCTCGTACTTCGCTGCGGAGCGGTGCCGATCGTGCACCTGGATGGGGCGCCGGTACGACGATCAGCTCGAGGCGAAGCAGCAGGACGCGGAGCGGGCGCTCGCGGACGGGACCGCCGCGGGCATGGCATGGCTGCCGCCTGTCGCGAGCCGCGAGTCGGGCTTCCGGAACAAGGCGAAGATGGTCGTCGGCGGGACGGTCGCGCGGCCGACTGTCGGGATCCTGGACGCCGATGGTCGCGGCGTCGACCTGAGGGGGTGCGGGCTCTACCTGCCCGGGATCCGGGACGTCCTCCCGGTGCTCGCCGAGTTCGTCACGCGCGCGGCGCTGACGCCGTACGACGTCCCGCGGCGCGCCGGAGAGCTCAAAAGCATCCTCGTGACGGAGTCGCCCGACGGTGAGCTCATGGTGCGGTTCGTCCTCAGGTCGCAGGAGCCGGTTGCGCGGATCCGCAAGCACCTCCCCGCGCTGCGGGAGGCCGTGCCGCACCTGGGGGTCGCCTCCGTCAACCTGCTCCCGGAGCACAGGGCGGTGGTCGAGGGCTCGCGCGAGATCCTGCTCACCGAGCAGGAGACCCTGCTCATGCGGGTGAACGGCGTGGGCATGCACCTGCGTCCGCAGAGCTTCTTCCAGACCAACACCGAGGTCGCAGCCGCCCTGTACCGCCAGGCGCGCGACTGGGTGCAGGCGCTCGCGCCCGCGTCGGTCTGGGACCTCTACTGCGGCGTCGGTGGCTTCGCGCTGCACTGCGCCGGCCCCGAGCGTGACGTGACCGGCATCGAGACGAGTGCCGACGCGGTGGTGAGCGCACGGCTGAGCGCGCGCGAGGCCGGGCTCGATCGTGTCGCGTTCCAGGTGGGCGACGCAACCGAGTTCGCGGCGGGGTCCGCGACTGCCCCCGAGCTCGTGATCGTCAACCCGCCCCGACGCGGGCTGGGCGAGGACCTGTGCCGGTGGCTCGAGGGCTCGACCGCGCAGCACCTGGTCTACTCGAGCTGTCACGTCGGGTCGCTGGCGCGTGATCTCGCGGCGATGCCGTCGTTCCGGCCGCGCCAGGCGCGCGTGCTCGACATGTTCCCGCAGACCGCGCACGACGAGATCGTGGTGCTGCTCGACCGCGGGTAGCCCGTCGGGACGCACGGTGAGGTCGTGTCGCGACGTGGGCACGAGTGATCGGTGCGCGTGCGGACGGTGCGCCGGGAACCGTCGGAGCGGTGACGGCTCGGAGGTACCCGGGGCGCCTGTCGACGGTGCAGACCCGACGGGACCCGGCGGTGCGCCGACGGATCTGCGTGTTCATCCTTGACCGTTGTTCATGTTGCGTGAACAGTGAGCCATCGTGAACACGCCGTCGATCACCCTCGCCACGGTCCGTGCCCTTGAGGGCCACGGGATCACGGTCCGCGCGGGCGGTGGCGGGTCCGCCGCGGATCGGGGTCGCTGCGTGACCGTGACCGTCGAGGGACGATCTCGTTCCTACGCCGTCGAGGCGCGACCGCGCATGAGTGCTGCGGTGGCCGCAGCGCTCGACGTGCCCCCGGGACTGCCGCCCCTCGTGGTTGCGCCGGTGATCGGTGACGCCGCGGCGGGCGTGCTCCGAGCTCGGGGCGTCGACTTCGCGGATGCCGCGGGGAACGTGCGCCTCGCCTGGGAGGGCGTGCTCGTGGACGTGCGCGGTCGTCGCCCTCCGCGCGGAACGCGCGTGCCGCGGCCGGCGGCAGCGGCGCGCGCGTTCACCCGTTCCGGGGCGCAGGTGATCTTCGTGCTCCTGAGCCGTGGCGACGCCGCGACCCTCTCGTTGCGCGAGCTCGCCCGCATCGGCGGAGTCTCTCTCGGGACGGCGCAGATCGTCGTCGACGACCTGACCAGAGCGGGGTTCCTGACGCCGGGTCCGGGTGCGCGCGCCCTGGTCCGTGGCGGTGAGCTGCTCAGTCGGTGGACCGAGGCCTACGTCGTGTCTCTCGCCGGGAAGCTGTCGCTGGCCTCGTTCTCGGTGCCGGACCCGCACTGGTGGGACGACACCGACCTGCGCGCCGCGGGACTGCTCGTCGGCGGTGACCTCGCGGCCGGGTTCGTCGACACCAGCGGCCCCACCGCGGCGACCCTGTACGCCGAGCACGTCCCGACGGCGCTCGTCGCGGACCACCGATGGCGGCGCGACGACGCGCGCGGGACGCTGCACGTCCGACGGCGGTTCTGGCAGTCGGACGACGACGCCGACGCGCGGCCCGGACGTCCCGACGGCACGGGCAGCGCCCCTCTCGCGCAGGCCGTCCCGATGCAGCCCATCCCGGCACCACTCGTCCGGTCCGTCGCGGCACCGCTCGCGAAACCCGTTGCGGCGCCGCTCGTGCCCGCGCCGCTCGTCTACGCGGATCTCATCGCCTCCGGTGACCCGCGCCGACGCGTGCATGCCGAGCTGCTGCGCGCTCGCGACCCGCTGCTGGCGCTGCTCGACGGGACCTGACGACTCGTCTCGGCGGATCGCGATCGCGTGAGTCCCGAGAGTGCGCGTCGGGCCGCACGCGGCGCACCCGGTGCGTTGCGCCGGTGGTCCGGGGACGCGCTCACGTGCGGACCCCACCTGCCGATAGGAGGGCATGTCGTCCGGACCCACGCAGAACTACGACGACGCGACGTTGGGACGGTGGCGGCCCCATCCGATCCTCGCGGTGCTCGTGAGGGTGGTGCTGCTCGTCGCGCCGGCTCTCGCGGCTCTCGCGTTCGGGATCGGCGCGGCGACGTGGGCGCCCGCGGCGCGGCTCGGGCTCGCCCCGTGGGTCTGGCTCGTGCTCGAGGTCGCCCTCGCCGCCGTGATCCTGCTCGCCATGACCCAGGTGACCCGACGGCTGCTGCCGCTGGGCATCCTGCTCCGGCTCACCGTGATCTTCCCCGACAAGGCGCCGTCCCGGTACGCCGTCGCGCGACGGCGGTACTCGCCGGAGGCGCTACGCCATCGGGCAGCGGGCGCATCCGACGGCGAGCGCGCCGGGCAGCGGGACCACGCTGCGCTCCTGCTCGACCTGGTCGCGGCGATCAACGCGCACGACGACGTGACGGCACGGCACTCCGAGCGGGTCCAGGCGTACGCCGCGCTGATCGGGACGGAGCTCGGACTGACCCCGCAGGAGGCGGCAGAGCTCAGCTGGGCCGCCTTGCTGCACGATGTCGGCAAGCTCGACGTCCCGGTCGAGATCCTCGCGAAGACGACCCGACCCACCGAGGCGGAGTGGGACGTGCTGTCGCGCCACCCGGCGGCCGGGATGGCGCTCACCGCCCCGCTGACGGTCTGGCTCGGGCCCTGGTTGAGGGCCATCGGCGAGCACCACGAGCGGTGGGACGGCGGTGGCTACCCGTCGGGGCTCGCGGGGACCCAGATCAGTCGGGCGGCGCGCATCGTCGCGGTCGCCGACGCGTTCGACGCGTTCACGTCGACGCGGTCGTACAAGACGTCGCTCTCGGCGTCCGCTGCGCGGGCCGAGCTGGCGCGGTGCTCCGGCGCTCAGTTCGATCCGGAGGTCGTGCGGGCGTTCCTCACGGTCAGTCTCGGTCGCCTGCGTCGCATCGCCGGTCCTGCGTCGTTGCTGGCCGGCCTGCCGGGGCTCGCGTCGACCCCGCTGCCGAGTGCCATCTCGTTCGTCGGGGCAGGCACCGCGCTCGGTTCGGCCGGGGCCGCGGTCGCGGTGGCCGGCGTGATGGGTGCCCTCCTGTCGATGTCCGGCCTGGTCGCGGGCGCGTCGACGGCAGCTGGGGCGAACCTCGGCGGGCCGAGCACGACGGGGGTGGCTGTCACCTCGGTCCCGACCGCGCCGTCGAGCCCCACGCGTGAGGCCGCCCCGGCCGCGTCGACGCCAGCAGGGACGCCGACGCCGAGCGTCGCCGTGAGCCGACAGCCGCCACTGCCGACGGGCCTGCTGCCGGCCACGTCCTCCCTGCCGTCGCCGACTCGGGGCGCTGCTTCCGGGCCCACGGCGACGCCAGTCCTGCCACCGTCGTCGTGCGACCTGGCCCAGGCCGGGTCACGGTCGCTCGTCGGCGCCGACCTGGTGGGTTGCGACCTCGCAGGGGTCACGCTCACGGGCGACTACGCGGGTGTGAACCTCGCCGGCGCGGACCTGGCGGGAGCCGTCCTGACGAACCTCGACCTGACCGGAGCCACGCTCGACGGGGCCAAGCTCGACGGTGCCGCGATCACGGACACGTCATTCGACTCGGCACGGCTGACGGGCACGAGCTTCACGGCCGCAACCATCACCCGGTCGAGCTTCCTCGGCGCGAGACTCGCCCCGACCAGCCTGGACGACGCCGTCGTCCGTGACTGCCGGTTCGACCCGGCCCGGTGAGGGCGCCCACGCCGCGCCGCTGGCGGGGCCGCCGCGACATCGGCGGGGTCGCCATGTCCCTTCGAGGACGTTCGGCCCTGGAGACGTCGGGCGCCGACATCTAGCCTCCTGGCACCGGACTCTCGGAAGGGCCGAACCATGACCGTCCTCGTCGCCTACGCCAGCCGCCACGGAGCCACGAAGGGCATCGCCGAACGGATCGCCGAGGTGCTGACGGTCGACGGGGGCGCGGCCGAGGCCCGGCCGGTCTCGGACGCGATCGACGTGGTCGAGTACGACGCGTTCGTGGTCGGCGGAGCCGCGTACATGTTCCACTGGCTCAAGGCCGCGACCGAGTTCGTCACGCACCACCGGACCGTGCTCGCGCAGCACCCCCTGTGGCTCTTCAGCAGCGGCCCGGTCGGCACGGACCTGGTCGACAAGGACGGTCGCGACGTCATGGAGGTGTCGCGACCCAAGGAGTGGGAGCGACTCGAGGGTGGGCTGCCGGTGCGCGGTGACCGGGTCTTCTTCGGGGCGTGGGACCCGTCCGCCCCGCCCGTCGGTGTGAGCGAACGGTTCCTCGGACTCATGCCCAAGGCGCGGGCGGCCCTGCCCGCCGGGGACTTCCGCGACTGGGACGAGATCGAGGCGTGGGCGGTCATGATCGCCTCGGAGCTGCGACCGACCCGGTAGGAACGCCGGGTGCGGTGCGAGCCGCAGCCCGGTGTTCATCCGCACGACGACGGTGGAGACCGTCGCCGTTCACCCTGTGGCGCCACTGTGGGCAGGCACCGACGACCCACGGAGGACACCATGAGACGCACCCCACGCCTGCTCGTGCCTGCACTTGCCATCCTGACCACCTGCGTCGCACTTGCCGGAGCCGCACCGGCCGCTGCGGACGGCGGCCACCGGAGCGACGCCCACGGCCACGATCGAGACGCGCACGCCGCGGCGCCGCCGTTCACGTTCGCGGTCATCGGCGACATCCCGTACGGCAGCGCGCAGATCGCGAACTTCCCGAACGTGATCAGGCAGATCAACGCCGATCCGGCGGTCCAGCTCGTCGCCCATCTCGGGGACATCAAGAACGGCTCGACGGTGTGCAGCGACGCGTACTTCGCGCAGATCAAGGCGGACTTCGACCAGTTTGCCGACCCGCTCGTCTACACCGTGGGCGACAACGAGTGGACCGACTGCCATCGTCCGAACAACGGCGGCTACGACCCGCTCGAGCGTCTCGCCGCGATCCGGTCCGTGTTCTTCGCGCATCCCGGGTACACCCTTGGGCAGCACCCGGCCAGGGTGGCGTCGCAGGCGTCGCTCGGCGTGCCGGAGGACGTTCGCTACACGCGCGGCGACGTGGCCTTCGCCGCGGTGGACGTCGTCGGCAGCAACAACAGCCTCGCGCCGTGGACGGGGCACACTACCGCCACACCTGCGCAGGTGGCCGAGGAGCAAAGCCGGACAGCCGCGGTGATCGCCAACATCCGCACGACGTTCCGTGAGGCGCGCGACGAGCGCAACCGCGCGGTCGTCGTCATGATGCAGGCGGACATGTTCGACCCGACCGTCCCCGACCCGGCGTTCGAGGACTACTCGGCGTTCCAGCCGATCGTGCAGGCGATCGCGGCGGAGTCGGCCGCGTTCCACGGGCCGGTGTTCCTGTTCAACGGCGACAGTCACGTATACAACGTCGACGCGCCGCTCGCCGCGGGTTCGTCGTGGTTGTCCTTCTACGGCGTCACGTCGCCGGTCACGAACCTGACGCGCGTGACGGTCGACGGGTCCACCGGGGTCGACGACTACCTGCGGGTGACGGTCGAGCCGCACGACCCCCGGGTGCTGAGCTGGACGAAGGTTCCGTTCGCCTCCTGAGGCGGCGTTGCCTGGACTCCTTTCACCGCCGTACCCCGCGCGTGGGTGCGGCGGTGAGAGGGTCCTCGGGCCACGCGTGCTTCGGGTACCTGCCGCGGAGCTCCGCACGGACCTGCGGGTACCCCGTCCGCCAGAACGACTCGAGATCGGCGGTCACGGCGGCCGGGCGCCCGCCGGGGGAGAGCAGGTGCAGGAGGACGGGCACCCGCCCGTCGGCGAGCCGTGGCGTCGCGCGCCAACCGAACACCTCCTGGACACGGACGGCCAAGACGGGCTGACCTGGGTCGTCGTAGTCCACGGCGACCGCCGAGCCGCTCGGGACGGTGAGCCGCTCGGGAGCGAGCGCGTCGAGCCGGGTCGCCTCGGGCCAGGGGAGAAGCCGCCGCAGAGCCCGCAGGACGTCGATCCTCGCGAGCCCGTCGCCGCCGGGCCTCCGGTGGACACCGTCGAGGTCGGGACCGAGCCAGGTGTCGAGCCGAGCGAGCAGGGCCTCGTCCGACACGTCCGGCCATGGAGCGCCGATCACGGCGTGCAGGAACGCGAGACGACGGCGCAGTCGGGTGGCCGCGGCGGACCACGTGAGTATCGACAGGCCATCCCGGTCGAGGCCGCCGCGAACCGCGCGCAGGACGCCGGCAGCCGACGGGCTCGTGAGCCGAGACGTCGTCAGCTCGATCGCCCCGAGCGACGTGGTGCGTCGCGCGACCACGCGGCCGGACTCCAGGGCCACGGTCTCCTCCTCGCGCAGGAGAGGTGCTGCTGCGAGCACCGCGAGCTCCTCGTTCAGGGGGGCCGCCGAGCGCACCGTCGCGTCGCGTCGCCCGGGCGTCCGGTCCGCGTCCGCCACCGCGAGCCACGGGATCCCGGCGAGTGCGACGTCCTGGCCGTTCAGCACCGCGCCGGTCCCCGAGGCCATCAGGTACGCGGTGCCCGAGGGGCGCTGCCGCGCGACCCGGTCGGGATGGGCCAGTGCGACCACCAGGCCGACCGCAAGATCGTCGGTGAGGTCGGTGAGGTCGGTGGACCCGCCGCGCCCGTCGGCGCGGACGATCCGGTCCGCCTCCCGCACGGACGCGAGCAGGCGTGTCGTCTGGGATGCCCAGCCGCGAGTCTCCGAGCCACCGCGCCTCGCCGCGCGGAGCGCCGCGACGAGGTCGCCGCCGGGCGCGCGGACGTCCTCCGAGAGCAGGGCGACGACCTCAGCGGCCCGGCGCGCGCCGACCAGCGCGGCACCGTCGAGCAGGGCTCGTGCGAGTCGGGGATCCGTGGCGACGGCGGCGATCCGGCGCCCGCGCGCCGTCACGCTCCCGTCCGCCCGGACCGCGCCGAGCTCGATGAGCGTGCTGCGCGCCGAGCTCATCGCAGCCTCGGGGGGGACGTCCGTCAGGGCGAGACCGGCACCGTCCGGCGTCCCCCAGCACGCGAGATCGAGGGCGAACGACGTGAGGTCGGCCGTCGCGATCTCCGGCTCGGGGTGCTCGGCGAGGCGCGCGTGCTCGGTCGGCGACCAGCAGCGGTACACCGTCCCCGGACCCTGACGCCCTGCTCGTCCTGCGCGTTGGGTCGCGCTCGCGCGGCTCACCGCCACGGTCACGAGCCCGGCGAGACCGCGCCGGTGGTCCGTGCGCGGCTGTCGGGAGAGGCCCGCGTCGACGACGACGCGCACCCCGGGCACCGTGAGCGAGGACTCGGCCACGGCGGTCGAGACGACGACGCGCCTCCGTGTGCCCATGGTGAGGGCGACGTCCTGCTCTCGATGGCCGAGCCGACCGTGCAGCGGGCGGACGTCCACGCCGTCCAGCCCCCCCAGCCGACCGACGACGCCGCTGACCTCGCCCGCGCCGGGCAGGAACACGAGCACGTCACCGTCGCGTTCGGTCAGGGCGCGCCGCACGCACGCGGCGACGTGGTCGAGGAAGCCGGGCGTGACGCCACGGGCGTCCGTGCGGGCGGCCTGGCGAGGCGGGCACCACACCACGTCGACCGGGTGAAGGGCGCCCGCGACGGCGATGACCGGCGCGGGGTCCGTGCCGCCCAGCAGCGTGGCGGTGCGCTCGGCCTCGACCGTCGCGGACATCGCGACCAGGCTGAGGTTCTCGCGCAGGTTCGCGCGGACGTCGACGAGCAGGGCGAGGGCCAGGTCCGAGTCGAGCTGACGCTCGTGCACCTCGTCGAGGACCACCGCCGACACGCCGGGCAGCTCCGCGTCGCGCTGCAGCCGCCGCAGCAGCACACCCGTGGTGACCATCTCGATCCGGGTCGCCCCGCTCGTCCGGGTCTCGCCGCGCACCGAGTACCCGACCGTCTGCCCGACCGGTTCGCCGAGCAGCTCCGCCAGGTGACGGGCCGCCGCGCGGGCGGCGATGCGTCGCGGCTGGGTGACGACGACCCGTCCGGGGCCGAGCACCGCGAGGGCCGGTGGGACCAACGTCGTCTTGCCCGCCCCTGGCGGCGCGTGCAGCACCGCCGCGCCGCGCGTGCGGACGGCGTCGCAGATCGCCGCGAGGCCCTCGACCACCGGGAGGCGCGGAGGGGCGTCGAGCAGCCGGACGAGCGGGTCGCCCGGCTCGGGGGCGCGCGTCACCGAGGCGCGGGCCGGGCGACGGCGGCGCGCGCCCCGCGCCCGCTACCGCGTGAGGAGACCACCACTGACCCAGGTGCGGATCGCGGCGACGTCCTGCGGGCCGAGCTCCATCCGGGCCCCGCGGCACAGCCCGATGACGTTGTCCGCCCAGGTCTCGGCGACCTTCTTCGCGGTGGGCCGCGCCGCGAGGTCCAGACCCGCGTACAGCACACCCGAGATCACCGTGTTCACCGAGGCCCTGCCGACCGCGGCGCCGGCCGCCTGGCACGCGTCGCGGACACGGCGCGACGTCTCCGGACGGTCGAACGTCGTGGTGCGGACGTCGTCGGCGAGGGCCGTCAGCAGGATGCGGTAGCGATCGGTGGGGAGGTTGGGGATGTCCGTGACCTCGACCACCTGACGCTGCAGCGGTGGGAGGTCGACACCCGAGGCGCTCGTGAGGTCGGCCTCGCTGAACCGCTTCGGGTCCCAGACGAACCCGGGAGCGGGTCGCGACGCCGCGCCGAGCTCGGGTGCCACGCGCGCGAGCCAGGGGAAGAAGCTCCCGGCGCCGTCCCAGCCCGACGTGAGGAGCGTGGGATCCGCCTTCTGGGCGGTCTGGGCGACGACGCCGCCGGTCAGCGGCTTGTCGGCCGACCGCACCTGCCGCAGCACGGCCTTGCGCGCGGGGCCCGACGGGGCCTGTCCGGGACCCGCTGTGCCCGCTGTGCCCGGTGTTCCGGCCGGTCGCGTCGACGACCGGGTCGACGACCGGCCGCGCTCTGCTCCGGTCGCGGGCGTCTCGATCGCCGTCTCGCCGACCGGCGCGGGGACGTCCTCGAGAGCGGCGGCCTCGGGGTTCTTGACCAGCTCGGCGAGCTCGTCGGCGGTCACGACCGTGTCTGCGACCGCCCGGTACGCGCTCGCCGCGGGGCCCGCGGTGATGATCGTGACGCGACGGTCCGCGGCCCGGCACCGCAGGGCGAGCGGCGTGAAGTCGGCATCGGCGGACATGATCACGAACTCGTCGTACCGGGTCCCGGCGCTCAGTGCGTCCACTGCGTCCAGGACGAGGTTGATGTCCGCGCTGCTCTTGCCCTGCTGGGTCAACGACGGGCAGTCGACGACGCTGAACCCCGCGCGGGTGAAGTTCGGTCGGAACTGCGAGAAGACCGACGGGTTCAGGTAGCACGCGCGCACGAGGAACCGTCGCGTGAACTCTCCGTCGGAGTCGCTCCCGGTCTCGAGCGCGGTGAGCCAGTGCGCCGGTGCGCTCGCGAACGCCTCGGCGGCGCGCGGGTCGAGTCGTTGCAGCCCGATGTACACGTTGTCGAAGTCCACGAAGAGTGCGCAGCGCAGGCGGCGGCTGGTCTCGGTGCTGTCGATCGTCATGGGAGCCATCCTCCTCGCCCGGCGGGCGACGCGAAGCCACTCGCGTCCGACGCGCGGGTGCGTCCGGTCGCGACGTCGGTCAGCGTCGCGAGCGCACCTCGGCGCGCTGGAGGTAGCGCGAAGCCGCCGCGCCCGTCAGCGGCCTGCTCAGGTAGAAGCCCTGGGCCTGATCGCACCCGAGCCGGGTCACGGCCTCGAGCTGGGCACGGGTCTCGACGCCCTCGACCACGGTCGTCGCCCCGATCGCCCGGGCGAGCTCGACGACGAACGCGACCATCGCCTCGTCGCCGGGCAGCCGGCGCGTGAAGCTCTGATCGATCTTGAGGACGTCCACCGGGAGGTCGCGAAGGTAGGCCAGAGAGCTGTACCCGGTCCCGAAGTCGTCGATCGCGACCCGGACCCCGAGCGCCCGCAGTCCCGCGAGCTGGCGGAGGCTGTGCTCGACGTCGGCCATGAGCACGCTCTCGGTGATCTCGAGCTGCAGCGCGTCGGCCGGCAGCCGAACGTCCGACAACGTCGCGGCGACCGCCTCGCCGTAGCCGGCCTCGAGGAGCTGCCTGGCGGACAGGTTCACCGCGACCGTGAGGGGCCGACCGGTGGTCTCGCGCCAGCGCCGGACGGTGATGCATGCCTCCCGCAGCACCTGGTCGCCCAGGGAGTCGATCAGACCGAGCTCCTCGGCGATCGGGATGAAGGCCGCGGGGGGCACGTCACCGTGCTCGGACCAGTGCCACCGTGCCAGGGCCTCGA
This sequence comes from Actinomycetes bacterium, assembly GCA_021778635.1. Taxonomy (GTDB): domain Bacteria; phylum Actinomycetota; class Actinomycetes; order Actinomycetales; family Cellulomonadaceae; genus JAJDFX01. The sequence continues at coordinate 6,965 of JAJYCD010000063.1, read as the reverse complement.
CCCCGACGACGGACTCGGGCCCCGGTACGTCGCCGCGCCCGGAGGCGTCCAGCGCGAGCACCGGCTGATAGGCGACCCGGATGTCGCCGCTCTCGACCGCGTGCCGTAGCGCGTTGTGGAACTCGAGTCGATGGTCGGCGCCGGCCCGCAGGCGGGCGTCGAACACGGCGACCCGGTCGCGGCCCGCGTCCTTCGCCCGGTACATCGCCAGGTCGGCGTCGCGCAGCACGCCGGCGACGTCCCGGTCGCCGGGGCGACCTACCGTGACCCCCACGGACATGGTCGAGATGACGGTCCTGCCCGCGACCGACATCGGCTCGCGCATGACCGCGCAGGCACGCTCCGCGACCGCTGTCGCCTCTGCGGTGTCGGCGACGTGCGTGCACATGACGGCGAACTCGTCGCCGCCGAAGCGGGCGACGGTGTCCCCGGCCGCGACGAGCGCGCTCAGGCGCCTCGCCGTCTCGCGCAGGATCTCGTCCCCTGCGGTGTGACCGAGGGAGTCGTTGATCAGCTTGAACCGGTCGAGGTCGCAGAACAGCACGGCGACGGTCGTGCCTCCGCCGCCAGCCGTGCGGGCCGCGTGCCCGAGCGCGACGTCGAGCCGATCTCCGAGGAGCACCCTGTTGGGGAGGCCGGTGAGGGAGTCGTGCGTCGCCGAGAGAGCGAGCGCCTGCGCTGCGTGGCGCTGCTCGGTGACGTCGACGACGACGCCGCCGATCCCGACGATCGTCGACCCGATCCGGACCGGGAAGTAGCTCGACGTCCACACCCGATCGCCCGACGTGAGCTCGACGTCCTGCACCGGTTGGCCCGTCTCGAGCACGCGATGCAGGTTGAGGGCGAGCGCCGGGGTCGTCGCGGAGACGTCGAGCACCGGACGACCGAGGTGCTGCGCCGGGGTGAGCCCCGTGAGCTCCGCGAGCGCCGCGTTGACGCGGCGGTACCGCAGGCCCATGTCCCAGAAGCCGAGGCCCACCGGGGTCGCGTCGGCATAGGTGTCGAGCAGTGCGAGCGCGTGGTCCTTCTCGGCGACCGCCGCGCGGTACGCCTCGGCCGCCGCGTGGACGAACATCGCGATGAGGCCGAGGGCGATCGCGCGCACGAGCGCCACCGGGCCCGGACCGTCCGCCGCGTCGAGCGGCAGCAGCAGGAGGTAGGCCGCCGGTACGACGACGGCGGTCAACCGGCCGACCCGCCGAGGAAGGACGAGCGGGTACACCGAGACGATCACGAAGTACCACAGGAGGAAGTACCCGCTGCCCTCCTGCCGGAGCGCCATCAGGACGAAGCCGAGCACGAGCACGGCGGACGCACGGGTCGCGACGGCCCACGGTGCCCGCCACCCCAGCATCCCGAGGGCGCCGAGCGCCACGAGGATCGAGGCCGACGAGACGATCTCCAGGGCGAACGTCGTCGAGGCGGTGACCAGCACGCCCAGGCCGTGCACGGCCACGGCCACGCAGGTGAGGGGCTCGAGAGCACCGAGCCGCGAGGGGACGACGGTCCGGCTGTGGCGCATGTCGCTCGGTGCGGGCCAGGTGTCGGGCTCGACCACCTCCGTGGTCGGGACGTCGTGCGACTCCGCAGACATGACCCGAGGCTACCGGTTGGGGCCCGCGAGGGTCAGCCCGCGACGTCCGAGGCGTCGACGGCGGCGCGACGGTCGAGGTCGAGGTGGGGACGGGACTGCCACAGCGCCCACTCGGCGCTCACGTCGCCCGCGGTACGCAGCAGCAGCGGGAGGTGCTCCTCGACGAGCCGTTCGGTCGTCGTCTCGGCGGCATGCACCGTGACGTTCATCGCGGCGCGGACGGTCCCGGTCCCGTCGCGCACGGGTACCGCGACGGAACGCACCCCGGGCGCGAGCTCCTCGTCCGCGAGCGCCCACCCGCGTGCGCGGACCTCCGTGAGCTCGGCTCTCAGCTCCTCGGCCGAGGGCTCGGCGTGCGGTGGCAGTCCGGCGCGACTGGGATGCGCGAGGGTCGCCGTGAGCTCGGCCGGGGTCAGGGCGGCGAGCAGCACCTTGCCCTGCGAGGTCCGGGCGGCGGGGAACCGCGTGCCGATCTCCACGCGCAGCGCGATGATCTTGGGCACCGAGACGCGCGCGATGTAGACGATGTCCGACCCGTCGAGCTGGGCCATGGACGACGACTCCCCGGTGCGCGCGACGAGCGCCTCCAGGTGGGGACGCGCGATCTCCCAGAGGCCCAGGGCGCCGACGTAGGCCATGCCCAGGGTGAGCACCTGGGGCGTCAGCCGGAACGCGCCGTCGACGGACCGGACGAACCCGAGCTCCTGGAGCGTCAGCAGAAGTCGCCGAGCCGTCGGGCGGGCGAGGCCGGTCGCCGAGGCCACGTCCGTCAAGGACATCGCCGGGTGGTCGGCGTCGAAGCAGGCGAGGACGTCGAGACCTCGGGCCAGGGCCTCGACGAAGTCGGGACCGGTTCCCCGTCCAGCCATCGGCGCATCCTCCTCGTCCGTCGAGCGCGTCCCCGGTGGTTCCGGCTCGTGCCCGCCCGTGCCTCACGTGCCTCCGGTCGGCGCGCCGCGAGCGGTCACGGGCGAGCCTACGGCCCGAGCACCCGGCGACGACGATCGTCACGCCGAGCGCCCGGGCGGCGCGGGGGAGGGATCAGAGCAGCGGTTCGGCCGGTGTGGGGGGCTGGGCGTCGTGCGTGGTCTCCGACTTGTAGTCGGTGTACTGGTAGGGATTGTCGAGCACCTCGTCGTGCGGCCGGTCCGGGTTCATCCCCGTGACCCAGGCCTCCTCGCCCATGGTCGAGCGCAGGTGCTCGACCGTCGCGTCGATCGTGCGACGCACGGCGGGCAGGTCGACCCCGACGAGCGTGTGCGCGTACTTCACCACCCGACCGTCGACGATCACGGTGTGCACGTCGCCGCGCTGCGACTGGAACGCGACGTGGCCGTAGGGGTTCAGCATCGGGAACGAGACGGGTGACGCGTCGTTCTTGATGAGCACGACGTCCGCCTTGGCTCCGGGCGCGATGCGGCCGAGGTCGTCGCGGCCGAGGGCACGGGCGCCGCCGCGGGTGGCCCAGTCGACGACCTGCTCGGCACGCAGGTGGACGTGCGTGACGGTGTCCCCGGCGGCATGGGCCTCGAGGTGCTCACGCGACCGGTCGGCGCCGAGCGTCGTGCGCATCGCGGAGAACAGGTCGCTGCTCCACCACACGCTCGTGTCCATCGACAGCGACACCGGGATGTCGTAGCGGCGCAGCTGCCAGGTCGAGGGGTAGCCCTGACCGGCGCTCTGCTCCGACTCGGTCGACACGGACGCCGAGCCGCCGGTCGCGGCGATCCGCTGGTACGAGTCGGCGCTGAGGGTCGAGGCGTGGACGTAGACGGTCTCCGGGGTCATGAAGCCGTGCTCGTGCATGAGTCGGATGCCGTCGTCGTTCGTGGCACCCCAGACGCCTGCGTGCGTGGTCACCGGCAGCCCGAGGTCACGGGCCGCCTCGAACGCGGCCTTCTCCGGGAACGACGGGTCGCCCGTGACGTCGAACGCGAGCTGGAACCCCAGCAGGTCGTCCGACCCGCGCCGGCGACGCTCGAGGAACGCCCGCACGGCGGGATCGGCCGTCCACTCCCACGGGCCGGCCTGGATGTTCCCGTAGGCGAGCACGAACCGCCCCGGCACGGCCTGGAGCGCGTCGACGGCGGCCTCGGCGTGGTCCACGGTCTGCAGGCCGTGGGACCAGTCGACGGTGGTCGTCACGCCGGCCTCGAGCGCATCCCACGCCGAGAGCAGGTTGCCGGCGTACACGTCCTCGGGTCGGAAGGTCTTGCCGTGCTCGAGGTAGTACCAGACGAAGTACTGCGTGAGGGTCCAGTCGGCCCCGTAGCCGCGCATCGCGGTCTGCCACATGTGGCGGTGGGTGTCGATCATCCCGGGCATCACGATGCCGCCGGTCGCGTCGATCTCCTGCGTCCCCTCGGGGACCTCGAGCGCAGTGCCGACGGCCGCGATGCGGTCACCGACGACGAGCACGTCCGCGTGGGTCAGCACGGTGTGCGCGTCGTCCATCGTCAGCACCGTGCCGCCGCGCAGGACGACGGGACGACCAGCGGCCGGGACCTCGTTGTCACGGTCGGACATGTTCTCCTCCAGGGGGCGTCTCGCAGCGGACGCTCGTCCGCCTGTCGGTCAGGCCGCCGACCTAGCCCACTCTGAGGTGACCGGGGTCACATGTCAAGCAATCCGGGCTCTCCCGAGATCGAGGTCTTTCCGCCCATTCCGATGTCTTGACAGGCCGAGGGAGCGGGAACAACACTGGGCCCCAGATCGACGGACAGGTGTCCGTATGGCGGCTCGACGGAATGAAGGTTGCCTCATCCTCATGGTCGAAGATCACCCAGGACCCGACGCGGCGGCCGGCGGCGGCGCCCTCTCCGGCGTCGTCGTCGCCGACTTCTCCCGGATCCTCGCCGGCCCGTATGCGACCATGCTGCTCGCGGATCTCGGAGCGGAGGTCATCAAGGTGGAGAGCCCGGGTGGTGACGACACCCGCTCGTGGTTGCCGCCCGTCCGCGACGACGTCTCGACGTACTACCTCGCGGTGAACCGGAACAAGCGCTCGATCGCGCTCGACCTCAAGGACCCTCACGACCGCGAGGCGGCCCAGGAGCTCGCGCGCCGCGCCGACGTCGTCGTCGAGAACTTCAAGCCCGGCGGACTGACGCGGTTCGGTCTGGACTACGGCACCGTCGCGGCGGACAACCCCGGCGTCGTCTACGCGTCGATCAGCGGCTTCGGCAGCGGCCCGAAGGGAGCGTCGCTCCCGGGCTACGACCTGATCGTCCAGGCCGTCTCGGGTCTCATGAGCCTCACCGGGAGCCCGACAGGAGAGCCGTTCCGCGCCGGGATCTCCGTGTTCGACGTCATGGCCGGCCTGCACGCGACCATCGGGATCCTCGCCGCGCTGAACTCGCGGAGCACGACCGGGCGGGGCCAGCACATCGAGGTCAACCTGCTGTCCTCGGCACTGTCCGGGCTGGTCAACCAGTCGAGTGCGTACGTCGCCGGCGGCGTGGTCCCCTTCCGGATGGGCAACAGCCACCCGAGCCTGTTCCCGTACGAGCCGCTGCCCTGTGCCGACGGCGACCTGATCGTCACGGCCGGCAACAACGGCCAGTTCCGCGCTCTCGTCGCCGCGCTCGGCATCCCCGAGCTCGCCGACGACCCGCGGTTCGCCCGCAACGAGGACCGCACCGCACGTCGCGAGGAGCTGCGGCCGCTGCTCGTCGAGCGGTTGCGCACCCGGACGACGGCGGAGTGGTTCCGCGACCTGAGCGCCGCCGGTGTCGCCTGCGGACCGATCAACACGATCGACGGCGGGGTCGCGTTCGCCGAGGAGCTCGGGTTGGACCCCGTAGTGACGATCGGGGAGGGCGCCGACGCGATCCCCTCGGTGCGGAACCCGATCACGTTCTCCGAGACGGTGCCGGAGTACCGGCGCCGGCCGCCGCAGCTCGACGAGCACGGTGCGGAGATCCGCCGCTGGTTGGCCACCGCGCCGAACGGTCCGGTCGACCGGCAGGACCCGACCGGGGACCAGCCGGTGCCGGCCGCCGACACGCAGGAGCGACGCGCATGAGCGACACCGCTGACTCCCTCGCGTTCCGCACGTCCCTCGGGGCCTCCACGGCCACCGAGATCCGGCTGCTGGGCCACGACCTCGCCGACGACCTCATGGGGAAGGTGGGCTTCGGCGAGCTCGCCTTCTGGCTCGTCGCCCGCCGCCGGCCGACCCCGGCGCAGACGCGCGTCTTCGAGGCCGTGCTCGTCGCCCTCGCCGATCACGGGTTCACCCCGACAGCGATCGCGGCACGACTGACCTACCTGTCGGCCCCGGACTCCCTCCAGGGGGCGCTCGCGGCCGGCCTCCTCGGCGGCGGCTCGCGGTTCCTCGGGGTGACCGAGGACTGCGGCACCTACCTCCACGACGCCCTCGCCCGCCACGAGGGCGAGCTGCCGACGGACGACGCCGGCTGGGACGGCGTCGCTCTCGACGCGGTGACCCGGACCCGTGCGGCCCGGAGGTTCGTCCCCGGCCTCGGGCACCCCGTGCACAAGGAGCGGGACCCGCGGACCGCTGCGCTGATCCGCATCGCGGACGAGGAGGGTCTCCGCGGTCCGCACCTGCGTCTCTTCGAGGCGATCGGTCGCGTGCACGAGCAGGTGCTCGGACGGCGGCTCCCGCTCAACGGTGCCGGCGTCTGCGGGGCGGCGCTGGCCGACCTCGACCTCCCGGTCGAGCTGTTGCGCGGGTTCGCCCTGCTCGCCCGGACCGCCGGGCTGCTCGGGCAGATCGCCGAGGAGCGCGTCGACCCGATCGCGATGGAGCTGTACCTGGCCGTCGACCGCCACGCCGTCCCCGCCGATCTGCCGGTCGACCCCCCGGCCGCGCCACCCGCCTGACAGCACGCCGGGCCGCCCGCAGACCGGTCGTCGCCCTCCTCCCGCCGGACGCAAAGGAGCATCCACATGGCCACCGTCGCTGCGGTCATCGCCTCGACGCACCACCCGTTCTACTACCGCGCCAGCACGGCGACCGGCGACGACCGGCCCCCGTTCGCCGACGAGTGGGTCACGAAGATCGAGGCGTTCCGCGAGACGCTGACCAGGGCCGAGCCCGACGTCCTGGTGATGGTCGGGAGCGACCACTTCCACCAGCTCTGGCTCGACAACATGCCGCAGTTCCTGGTCGGGAAGGCGCCGTTCTTCGACGCGAACTTCTACAACGAGGAGCGCGAGTTCGGGTTGCCGCGGATGACCCTGCGCGGGGAGGAGGACCTCGCCGCGCACATCCTGCGGCAGGGGCTCGACGCGGACTTCGACCTGGCGTTCAGCAACGAGCTGCGGATCGACCACTCCATCACGTGCCCGATCATCACGCTGCGCCCGCAGGCCGACCTGCCGATCGTGCCGATCTACACGAACA
>JAJYCD010000006.1 GCA_021778635.1 Actinomycetes bacterium | reverse complement strand
CGGCCGGCACCCGGAAGCCCTCGGTGACGAGCTTGAAGTGGTGGATCAGGGCCTCCATCGAGGTGCCCATGATCTCCCGGATGTGGTCGAGGGAGTTGCCCATCCCGTCGGTGCCGATCGCGAGCTGAGCGGGCCACGCGATCTTCTTGTCCGCGACCATCACCGGGCTGCTCCCCCGCTGCCCCATCGCCTGCAGGCGGTCGGCGGCCTGCTCGACGATCCGCATCGACTGGTAGCACTCCTCGATGCGGAGGACGACCCGGCTGTACGCATCGGCCTCGGTCGAGGTCGGGACGTCGAAGTCGTAGGTCTCGTAGCCGCAGTACGGGTCCGTCTTGCGGACGTCGTACGGGAGGCCCGCCGAGCGCAGCACCGGGCCGGTGATCCCGAGGGCCATGCAGGCCGCCAGGTTGAGGTGCCCGACGCCGACCATGCGGCCCTTGAAGATCGGGTTCGCGAGCATGAGGTCCTCGAGCTGGCGCAGGTAGTGCCGCACCGTGACGAGCGTCTCGCGGATCGTGTCCAGCGCACCCGGCGGGATGTCCTGAGCGACACCGCCCGGCCGGACGTACGCGTGGTTCATCCGCAGGCCGGTGATCATCTCGAAGACCTTGAGGATCTCCTCGCGGGCCGTGAAGGCCAGGATCATGATCGTCGTCGCGCCGAGCTCGTTGCCGCCCGTGCCGAGGCACACCAGGTGCGACGAGATGCGGTTGAGCTCCATCATGAGCACCCGGATGATCGACGCCCGCTCCGGGATGTCGTCGGTGATGCCGAGCAGCTTCTCGACCGCCAGGCAGTACGCGGTCTCCTGGAAGATCGGCGCGAGGTAGTCCATGCGGGTGCAGAAGGTCACGCCCTGGGTCCAGGTGCGGAACTCCATGTTCTTCTCGATACCGGTGTGCAGGTAGCCGATGCCGCACCGGGCCTCGGTGACCGTCTCGCCGTCGATCTCGAGCATGAGGCGAAGCACGCCGTGCGTCGACGGGTGCTGCGGCCCCATGTTGACGACGATCCGCTCCTCGCCGAGGCGAGCGGCCTCCTCGGCGATCTCGGACCAGTCGCCGCCGGTCGCCTCGAACGAGGGGACGTCCTGGGTCGCGCCGTGGGAGAGGCCTGGCGTGGCGTGGGGGGTGGCAGCCATCAGTTGTACGACCTCCTCTGGTCCGCCGGCGGTACCGTCGCACCCTTGTACTCGACCGGGATCCCGCCGAGCGGGTAGTCCTTGCGCTGCGGGTGCCCGGGCCAGTCGTCGGGCATCTCGATCCGGGCGAGCGCCGGATGACCGTCGAAGACGATCCCGAAGAAGTCCCAGGTCTCGCGCTCGTGCCAGTCGTTCGTGGGGTAGACGGCGACCGTCGACGGGATGTGCGGGTCGGCGTCGGGCACCGCGACCTCGAGGCGCAGCCGACGGCCGTGCGTGATCGACGTCAGGTGGTAGACGGCGTGCAGCTCACGGCCGGTCTCGTGCGGGTAGTGCACGCCCGAGACGCCGAGGCTCATCTCGAAGCGGAGGTCCTGGTCGTCACGCAGGTGACGGCAGACCTCGACGAGGTGGTCCCGCACGACGTAGAGGGTCAGCTCGCCGCGGTCCACCACGACCTTCTCGATCGCGGCTCCGAACCCCGTCGCCGGGCCCCCGTCGGCCGGTGCCCCGTCGAGGAGCTCGGCCAGGACGTCGACGACCTCGTCGAACCAGCCGCCGTACGGTCGTTCGCTCGGCGCCGCCACGACGATCGCGCGGACGAGACCGCCGTAGCCGGACGTGTCACCCGAACCCGACGAGCCGAACATGCCGGTACGCGTGTCGACGACGTCGAGCGTCTCGCGACTCCCGCGCGCCGGCGCCTGCAGCTGCTGGGCCTGCTCGATCTCCGAGCTCGGCGTGGTCGGGTCCTCCGGCTTGGCCTCGGGGCTGGGCGTGATGTCCTCGGTCACCGCAGGAGACCCTTCATGTGCGACGTCGGGGTGGCCTCGAGCGCGGCGGCCTCGGCCGCGGCGGCTGCGTCCTTGCGGTTCACGCCGAGCGGCGAGGCCTGGATCTGGGCGTGGAGCTCGAGGATGGCGTTGATCAGCATCTCCGGCCGCGGCGGGCAGCCCGGCAGGTAGATGTCGACCGGGACGATGTGGTCGACGCCCTGGACGATCGCGTAGTTGTTGAACATCCCGCCGGACGAGGCGCAGACACCCATCGACAGCACCCACTTGGGCTCGGGCATCTGGTCGTAGACCTGCCGCACGACGGGCGCCATCTTCTGGCTCACGCGGCCGGCGACGATCATGAGGTCGGCCTGACGCGGCGAGGCGCGGAAGACCTCCATCCCGAACCGGGAGAGGTCGAAGCGCGACGTGCCCGCCGCCATCATCTCGATCGCGCAGCACGCGAGCCCGAAGGTCACGGGCCACAGCGAACCCTTGCGGAAGTACCCGGCGAGAGACTCGACGCTCGTCAGCAGGAACCCCGAGGGGGCTTCTTCGATACCCATGTCAGCGCTCCGCTCTCATCGGCTGTCGGGCGTCCCGCAGGGCCGGCAGGTTCGGGTGGTCAGGCGTGCACACCGGGGTCAGTCCCACTCGAAACCGCCCCGACGCCACTCGTACACGAACGGCACGGTGATGAGCACGAGGAAGCCGATCATCGCGACCAGGCCGAACACGGCCAGGTCCGCGAAGCTCACGGCCCACGGGTAGAGGAACACGACCTCGATGTCGAACACGATGAAGGTCATCGCGACGAGGTAGTACTTGATCGGGAACCGCCCGCCACCCACGGCGTGCGGGGTGGGCTGGATGCCGCACTCGTACGCCTCGAGCTTCGCGCGGTTGTACCGGCGCGGACCGATGATCGCGCTCGCACCGACGCCGCCGAGCGCAAGCACGGCGGCGACGCCCATCAGGACCAGCAGGGGGACGTAAGGGTTCATCGGTGGGCTCTCCCGAGAGCGGCTGGAGTGCGTCGTGCGGCGGTACAGAGGTCGAGGACGTCGCGTGGAGCGGGCCCGGCGCGTCGGATCATGCCGGAGCCAGCTTGGTGAGCCCCGAGATGACCCGGTCGACCATATCCCCACCGCGCGGCTCGTAGCAGTCCGACAACAGCTTGAGCGTGAACCGCATGACGAGGGGACGCGGAAGACCGTACCGCGTGCAGATGCGCATCACCTGCGGGTGCTCGATCAGCTTGACGAAGGTCCGGCCCAACGAGTAGTAGCCGGCGAGCTCGTCCCGCATGATCTGCGGGTACGTCGCGAGCGCGCGCTCACGGGCGGATGCGGTGCCTCGCGCAGCGGCCTGGGCCACCGCCTGGGCGGCGATCCGGCCGGCCATGATCCCGTAGGCGATGCCCTCGCCGTTGAACGGGCTCACCATGCCGCCGGCGTCGCCGACGAGCATCAGGCCGCGCGCGTACAGCGGCAGCCGGTTGAACCCCATCGGCAGGGCGGCGCCACGCACCGGGCCGAGCTGGTTCTCCGGGGTGAACTCCCACTCGGCGGGTGCGTTGGCCATCCAGGTCGCGAAGAGCGCCTTGTAGTCGATCTTCGTCGCCGCGGCGGTCGAGCTGACCGAGCCCAGGCCGACGTTCGCGGTGCCGTCGCCGAGAGCGAAGATCCAGCCGTAGCCGGGCATGAGGTTCGACCGGCCGGGTGCACCGTCCCACAGCTCGAGATGGCTCTCCATCCAGGGGTCCTGGTGCCGTGGCGTCGTGAAGTAGGTGCGCACGGCGACGCCCATCGGGCGGTCCTGGCGCTTCTCGATGCCGAGGGCGGTCGCGAGGCGCGCCGACACGCCGTCGGCCGCGATGACGACCGGGGCCCGGTAGGTGACCTCGTCGCCGGCCCGGCGCCCGGCGTCGTCGACCGGACGCGCGGTCACGCCGACCACGCGGCCGGTGTGCTCGTCGACCAGCGGACCGGTCACGTTGGTGCGCTCGAGCAGCTTGGCCCCGGCGGCCCGGGCGTGCTCCGCGAGCAGGTGGTCCAGGGTCATCCGCGTCTTGGCGAGACCGAAGGACGGGTAGCTCGAGAGCTCGGGCCACGGCAGCTCCAGGCGGTGCCCGCCACCGATCACCCGTAGTCCCGCGTTGCGGATCCAGCCGTCCTCCTCGCGGAGCGGGACCCCCATCGCGACGAGCTCCTTCACGGCCCGGGGCGTCAGCCCGTCACCGCAGACCTTGTCGCGGGGGAAGGCGGCCTTCTCGAGCAGGAGGACGTTCAGGCCCGCGGACGCGCAGTAGTACGCGGCGGCGGACCCAGCGGGACCGGCGCCGACGACGATGACGTCCGCGTCATCGTTCCCTGCTCGCACCACGGTGTCGCCTCACTTGTGAAGACGTTCACGTACAGACTCCCGGCGAGTCTAACCGGGGCCCCAGACCATGTCTGCGAAGGCTCACCTACTTTGACACGGCCGGGTGCCGTGACTTTTCGGAGCCGACCGCGGACCCCGTCGGATCACTCCGGACGGAGGCCCCGGTGGAGTGCGACGATCCCGCCCGAGAGGTTCCGGTACGCCACGGCACCCCACCCCGCGGCCTTGATCAACCGCCCGAGCGCCTGCTGGTCCGGCCAGTCCCGGATCGACTCCGCGAGGTACACGTACGAGTCCGACTGGCGCGCGACCGCACGCGCCATCGAGGGCAGCGCGCGCATCAGGTAGCCCGAGTACACCGTGCGGAACGGCGCCCACGAGGGGGTCGAGAACTCGCACACGACGAGGCGGCCGCCGGGCCGCGTGACACGCAGCATCTCGGCCAGCGCCGCCTCGGTGTCGACCACGTTGCGCAGCCCGAACGAGATCGTCACGGCGTCGAAGGACGCGTCGGCGAACGGGAGCCGCGTCGCGTCGCCCGCCGTGAACGCCAGGTCGGGACGACGTCGCTTCCCCACCTGCAGCATGCCGAGCGAGAAGTCGCACGGCACGACCTCGACCCCGGCGTCGGCGAACGGCTCGCTCGACGTGCCGGTCCCCGCGGCCAGGTCGAGCACGCGCTCGCCCGGTGACGCGGCGATCGCGTCGATGGTGGCGCGGCGCCACGCGCGGTCCTGACCGAGCGAGAGGACGTCGTTGGTCAGGTCGTACCGCCGGGCGATCCCGTCGAACATCGACGCGACCTCGTGCGGCTTCTTCTCCAGGCTGGCGCGGCTCACCCGTGAATTGTCTCAGCCCCCGCCACCCTCGACGCACGGCCGGGAACAGGGACGCGGGCGCGACGGACTTACCATGGGCCGTGATGAACGCGCAGCCCGTCTGGTCCTCCGGCGACGACGTCCCACGACCGCTCCTGGTGCGAACGGTCGCGATCGACACCCTCCCCACCGGCGCCGACGGCCTTCTCGACCTCCTGCCGCGCGACGCACCGCTCGCGTGGGTGCGTCGCGGCGACGGCCTCGTCGGGTGGGGAGAGGCGCTGCGGATCACGACGGCCGGAGCCGGCCGGTTCGCCGACGCCGAACGGGCGTGGCACGAGGTGCTCGCGCACTCGGTCGTCCGGGACGAGGTCAACCTTCCCGGCACCGGACCCGTCGCGTTCGGCTCGTTCGCGTTCGACGCGTCGTCCGACGCCGGAGGCGTGCTCGTCGTCCCTCGCGTCGTCGTCGGGCGGCGCGGCGACCGCAGCTGGCTCACGACGATCGAGAGCGGCGCGGTGCTCTCCCCCGGCCCGACGCTCGACTCGGTCCTGGAGCGCCGGTCGCCCGTGACCTCGCCGGGCGAGGTGACCTACACCGACGGCGCGGTGAGCGCGGCGGGCTGGCCGGAGGTCGTGGCGCGCGGGGTGGCCGCGATCCGCGCCGGCACCGTCGACAAGGTCGTGCTCGCACGCGACGTGGTCGCGACCACGGCCGAGCCCGTCGACGTGCGCTGGGTGCTCGGCCGCCTGGCGATCGACTACCCCTCGTGCTGGACGTTCTCCGTCGACGGGATGCTCGGCGCGACCCCCGAGCTGCTGGTGCGTTCCGAGAAGGGCCTCGTCACCTCGCGCGTCCTCGCGGGAACGATCCGCCGGACCGGCGACGACGACGCCGACCTCGGCCGGGCGGCAATCCTCGCGCACTCCTCGAAGGACCTCGAGGAGCACGAGTACGCGGTCACCTCGGTCGCCGAGGCGCTCGCGCCGTTCTGCTCGTCGACGAACGTCCCCGACGTGCCGTTCGTGCTCACGCTGCCGAACGTCCTGCACCTCGCGTCGGACGTCACCGGGGTGCTCGCGGCGGGTCGACCCGGGGAGCCGGCGCCGTCGAGCCTGAGCCTGGCCGCGGCGCTGCACCCCACGGCGGCGGTCTGCGGGACGCCGACCGCCGCGGCACGGGAGCTGATCCTGCAGGTCGAAGGCATGGAGCGGGCCCGGTACGCCGGACCGGTCGGCTGGTTCGGGGCGGACGGCGACGGCGAGTGGGGCATCGCGCTGCGTTCCGCCGAGGTCGACCCGACCGACCCGCACTCGCTGCGGCTCTTCGCCGGGTGCGGCATCGTGGCCGCGTCGGACCCCGCCGCCGAGCTCGCCGAGTCCGAGGCCAAGCTCGTCCCGATGCGTCACGCCCTCGCGAGCGACTGACCGTCGACGCCCGGCCTGCCGGACTCGCGGTCCGAGGCCGGTAGACCAGAGGCCCGTCGAGGCCGAGGGTCCCGACCACGGCCCGACCGCACGGCAGAGGCCGGCACCCGTGACGGGTGCCGGCCTGCCGGTCCAGGAGTGCCTGGCAGGGGACGACCTGCGCTCCTGGACCTCTGACCTCGCGGGCGGCGGTCACGCGCCGCGAGGGGGATCGTCCGGGCCTGCTGGTCAGCCCTGACCGAAGAAGCCGAACGGGTCGAAGAACCCCTGCCCGCCCTGCTGCGTGCCACCGCCCTGCTGCGTGCCACCGTTCTGGTTGCTGCCACCGTTCTGGTTGCTGCCACCGTTCTGGTTGCTGCCCGATGACGAGGCGGCCGTGTCCGGCTGCACCGCGAGCGTCACCGCGACGTCGAGCGCCTTCCCGCCGCGGACGACCGTGAGGGTGGCCTGCTGGCCCGCCGACATCGCGCGCACGTAGCCGGTCAGCGACTCCGCCCCGGCCACCGCCTTGCTGTCGATCGCGACGACGACGTCGTTGGCCTGGAGACCCGCGTTGGCCGCGGGCGAGCCGGCCGACACGGTCTTGATGACGGCGCCCTGGCGCGTCACCCCGTCGGCGGTTGCGGTTCCGTCCGTGAGCTCGACCCCGAGGAAGGCGTGCTTGGCCGTCCCGGTGGAGATGAGCTGCGAGGCGATGTTCTTCGCGAGGTTCACCGGGATCGCGAACCCGAGGCCGATCGACCCGGACTGGCTGCTCGTCTGCGAGAGCGTCGCGATCGACGACGTGATCCCGATGACCCGACCTTGCGCGTCGAACAGCGGTCCGCCGCTGTTGCCGGGGTTGATCGCTGCGTCGATCTGGATCGCGTTCGTCACCACGGCCTGCGAGCTGCCGCCCTCGGAGGCGGAGACCGGCCGGTCGAGAGCGGACACGATGCCCGTGGTCGCGGTGTTCGCCAGACCGAGCGGGTTGCCGACGGCCATGACCGGGTCGCCGACGACGACGGTGCTCGAGTCGCCGAGTGCCGCGGGCGAGAGGTCGCTCGGCGGGTTCTTGAGGACGATCACCGCGAGGTCGGTCGTGGTGTCGGTGCCCACGATCGTCGCGGAGAAGATGCGGCCGTCCGTCAGCGTGACCGTGACCGTGTTGTTCTGCGCGCCGGAGACGACGTGGTTGTTGGTGAGGATGTGACCCTTGGCGTCCAGGATGATCCCGGAGCCCTCGGCCTCGCCCTGCTGCGTGGTGACCTTGATCGAGACGACCGAGGCCGACACCGCGGCGGACACCTTCTGCCAGTCGGGGTTGCTCGAGGTCGACCCGGCTACCGGGACGGTCTGCGTGCTCGTCTGCCCGATCGAGGCGATCGACGCGGGGCTCGTGGAGCTCGAGTGGTCGAACGCCCCGACGATCCCCGCCGTGGCGAGGCTCGCCACGAGCGCCGCAGCCGCCGCCGTGCCGACCAACGGCATCCAGAAGGGACGCTGACGCGGGCCCGTGGGCGAGTGCACGGCGCCGGCGAGAGCCGCGTCGGCCGTGGCAGCGCCGGGATCGGCCTGCGGGGCGCCGAACGGACCGAAGGAGCCGGCCACGTGCGGCGCCTGCCCGCCCGGAAGCGCGAAGGGGTTGTGCGGCGGCTGCGCCTGGGCGTGCTGCTGGTACGGGTAGACCGGCTGCGACGGTGCCGCCGCGTGAGCGACGGGCGCCTGCGGTGCGAACGGATGCGTCGGCTGCGCGACCGGCATCGGCGACGGGATCGGTTGCGTCGGCTGGGCCATGGGCATCTGTGGCGCGATGGGCTGCGTCGGCTGGGCCATGGGCATCTGCGGCTGCTCGGGCTGGCCCGCGACGCTCGGGTTCTCTTCAGTCATGGTGTCCTCCTTGGTGCTTCCATCAGACCCCACCGCTCTGGGCGAGAACCTCAAGTTTCCTGAGAGCCTGCTGCAAAATCCGTTGTCACCGCCTCGATGGCGGCCGTTCGTGCGGCATCCGCGAGCGCCGCCCCGAGCGCGCGGCGGCCCGCTCGGTCGACCTTCACCTCCACGACGCTGATCCCCGGCCCGGGCACCGCGAGCGCGACCGCGAGCTCCTCGGCGTCACGCGCGAGCTGGTGCCGGATCCCGTAGCCGGCACACAGCGCGGCGAGGTCCGCGCCGTGCGCCGTGCCGAACACCCGCTCGAACCGGTCGGCATGCTCGACCGCACCATGCTCGAGGGTCGCGAAGATCGACCCGCCGTCGTCGTTCGCGACGACGATCTGGAGGTCGGGCTCACGTTCGAGCGGACCGTGCAGCAGCCCACCGGCGTCGTGCAGGAAGGTCAGGTCGCCCATCAGGGCTCGCACGCGGCGCTCCGGCAGCCCGAGAGCCACCCCGATGGCCGTCGACACCGTGCCGTCGATGCCCGCGAGCCCGCGGTTCGCCAGGACGAGAGGTGCGGTCGACCAGTCGGCGACCAGGTCGAGGTCCCGCACCGGGTTGCTGGACCCGACGACGAGGACGTCGTCCGGACCGGTCGCGCGCGCGACGACGCGGGCGACGCCGGGCCCGGTGAGTCGCGGTGCCGACCGCGTGCCGTCGCGGGCCTCGACCCCGTCGAGCACACGCCCGACGGCGGCAGCGGCGGCCGACGAGGCGCGCTGCCAGTCGCTGAGCCAGCCGTCCTGCGGCGACGCCTCCCGCGTCCCTGCGCCGGTGCGGCCGACCGACGGGGCGACCCTCCACTGCTCCGGCACCTCGGGAAGGACGAGCGCGGCACGGCGCGAGGGGTCCGTCCACGGGCCGCCACCCGGTGCGACGACGATCACCTGGACGTCCGCACGGGCCAGCAGCAGCTGGACCGGACGGGAGAGCGTCGGCCGGCCGAGGACGACGACGCGTCGCACCGCGCGCCCGAGCACGGAGTCGAGGAGTGGCCGGTACGCGCCGATCGCGTGCGCTCCACCGCGGGCGCCCGACGACGGCTCGGCCAGCAGCGGCCACCCGCGCGCCTCGGCCAGGGCCTGGGCCACCGAACCGGCACCGTCGCCGGCGACGACGACCGTCGCGTCGCGGTCGGCCTCGTCGACGCCCGGGTACGGCCCGCCCGGGTAGGGACCGACGTCGCCGAGGTCGACCGCCGGTCCGGTCCCACGAGGGGGCACCGCCGGCCGACCCTCGGCAGCACCGGTGGGCCACGGGGTGTCGTCGGGCACGAGCGGGTCGCGGAAGGCGAGGTTGAGATGGACCGGCCCCGGGCGTCCTGTCCGGGTGCCGAGCGCGTCGCTCATCGCGCGCCCGACGACCTGGCGCAGGTCGCGCGACTCGCCGTCGCGTCCGTCCGGCGCGGGGAGGTCCACCGCATAGTGCGCCGCGCCACCGAAGATGCCGACCTGGTCGGTCGTCTGGTTCGCCCCCGTGCCGCGCAGCTCGTGCGGTCGGTCGGCGGTGAGCACGACGAGCGGGAGGCCGCTGTGGTGCGCCTCGAGGACGGCCGGGTGCAGGTTCGCGACCGCCGTCCCGGACGTCGTGACCACCGCCACGCCGCGCGGCGCGCCCGTCGCCGCCGCTGCCTTCGCGAGGCCGAGGGCGAGGAAGCCGGCGCTCCGCTCGTCGATGCGGACGTGCAGCGCCAGGCGCGGGGCGTCGGGTGGCGGTGCGTCGGAGGCGGCGTCGGCGAGCGCGTGGGCCAGCGGCGCACTGCGGGAGCCCGGGCACAGCACGACGTCGGTGACCCCGTGGGCGGCGAGCTCCTGGAGCAGCACCCGCGCGGCGTGCATGGCCGGGTGCGACGTGGCACTCACGCGGTCATCCTGCCCCGGACCGCGTCGAGCCGTGCGGCCCACCGGTCGTCCAGCTCCGGGGCGGTCGCGACCTCGCCGGCTCGATCCGCGTCGAGCTCGGGGCGGCGAACCGGGATCGCGCCGTCGACGGGCAGCAGCGGATCGGCGACCACGTCCGCGGTGAACAGCTGCGCGGTGGCCAGCCCGCAGGCGTACGGGAGCTCGGGAAGGGCCGCTGCGAGCGCGACCCCGGCCGCGAGCCCGATCGAGGTCTCGAGCGCCGAGGACACGACGACCGGCAGCCCGATCCGTTCGGCGAGGGACAGGCACGCGCGGACACCCCCGAGCGGCTGCACCTTGAGCACGACGACATCGGCGGCCTCGGCGCGCACGACCGCGAGCGGGTCCTCCGCGCGGCGGATCGACTCGTCGGCCGCGATCGGGATCTCGAGCCGACGACGCAGCGCTGCGAGACCCTCGACGCTCGCGACCGGCTGCTCGGCGTACTCGAGCCCACCGGCCGCGCGATCGAGGATCGGGAGCCGTGCCAGTGCCGTCTCGAGGTCCCACCCGCCGTTCGCGTCGATCCGGATCGCCCCGTCCGGCCCCAGCGCCTCCCGCACCGCCTCGAGCCTCGCGATCTCCTGCCCGAGGTCCTGGCCGCGCTCGGCGACCTTGACCTTGGCGGTCCGGCACCCCTCGGAGCCCACCACGAGTCGATGCGCGTACGCGCCGTCCACCGCAGGGATCGTCACGTTGACCGGGACGCTGCTGCGAACCGGCGCGGGCCACCCGTCGTCCGCGGCCTCGAGCGCAGAGCGCAGCCAGGCGACCGACTCGTCGTCGTCGTAGTCCCAGAACGGGGAGAACTCACCCCACCCGGCCGACCCGCGGAGCAGCAGTCCGTCCCGGACGGTCAAGCCCCGGAACCGCGTGCGCAGCGGGATCGCATAGGTGAGGACCTCACGCGCGGTGCCGGATCCGATCACGCCCCCAGGCTAAGCGGTCCCAGGGCGGACCGACGCCGCGCCCGCTGGCTACTGTGGACGGCGTGAGCGACCTCCCCTCCCCGGTGTCCCAGACCTTCGACCCGAACCGCTGGCGCACCGTCGTCGGCTTCGAGGACCTCACGGACCTCACCTACCACCGTGGCGTCGACCGGACGGGTGACGAGCGCGACCTGCCCGTCGTGCGCGTCGCCTTCGACCGGCCCGAGGTGCGCAACGCCTTCAGGCCGCACACGGTCGACGAGCTCTACCGCGTCCTCGACCATGCGCGGATGACCTCCGACGTCGGCACCGTGCTGCTGACCGGCAACGGACCGAGCCCCAAGGACGGCGGGTGGGCCTTCTGCTCGGGCGGCGACCAGCGGATCCGCGGACGCGACGGCTACCGCTACACGGACGCCATCGAGGCGGAGACCGCGGACCACGTCGACCCGGCGCGGGCGGGCCGGCTGCACATCCTCGAGGTGCAGCGGCTGATCCGCACGATGCCGAAGGTCGTGGTCGCGGTCGTCGGGGGCTGGGCCGCGGGCGGTGGGCACTCGCTGCACGTCGTCGCGGACCTCACGATCGCGAGTCGGCAGCATGCCCGGTTCATGCAGACCGATGCGAACGTCGGGTCCTTCGACGCCGGCTACGGCTCCGCCTATCTCGCCCGTCAGGTCGGCCAGAAGCGGGCCCGGGAGATCTTCTTCCTGGCCCGGGAGTACTCCGCCGAGCAGGCTCTCGCCTGGGGTGCCGTGAACGACGTCGTCGACCACGACCGGCTCGAGGACGCGGCCCTCGAGTACGCCCGGATCATCGCGACGAAGTCACCGCAGGCGATCCGGATGCTCAAGTTCGCCTTCAACCTGGCCGACGACGGCCTCGCGGGTCAGCAGGTGTTCGCGGGAGAGGCCACTCGGCTCGCCTACATGACCGACGAGGCGGTCGAGGGCCGGGATGCGTTCCTCGAGCACCGCGACCCGGACTGGTCCGGCTTCCCGTACGCGTTCTGAGCGTCCGGTCCACCTGACCGGCCGGTCAGCGGGCCGGCACGAGCCACGCCAGCACGCCGACGAGCTGGCTCGCTCCCCAGGACAGACCGAGGAGCAGGCCCGCCAGGATGACCAGGGCGATCACGAGTGGGATCGCCTCGCGAAGGTCGTGCTCGAGCGGATCGCGGTCCGGGTGGTGCGTGATCGTGGACATGCACCCAGGTTGACGCGGACGGGCGTCGGCGCGGATCGACCTGTGGGCGGGGTCGGGTTGGGCCGCACGTCATCCCTCAGGCGGGCCCTCGCCCGGGACGTCCGTCCGTAGGCTGACCCGACGCGGGCTCGCCGGACCTCCGGCCCGCGGTCAGGATGCGCTGACGGACCCCGAGGCACGCGGCACGAGCTCGATCCAGGTCGTGCCTGGCGCGAGGGTGATCGGTGCGCCGTTCGCACCGGTCAGCACGACCGGTTTGGCGACCGACGCCTTGGACCACGTGGCCGCGACCTGCTTGCCGCCACTGAACACGGTCGCCTCTCCGCTGTCGGTCAGCACGGTCTCCGGCACCGGGTTCCCCGCCGGGTCCGTGGTGCCGGTGTTGACGAGCCGAACTCGCAGCACCACCACGTTCGTGGCGGAGAGCCGGACCCCGGCCGCCGTCACGGCCGGCGTGGTGCCCTCCGAACGCAGGAACGCGTTCTGTCCCGCCGACCAGGTCCACACCGGATGCTCGACACCGGACATCCGGATGTCGATGGTCGTGACCGGCGTGCCCGACGCGACAGCGGACGCCTGGGGCGCCGTGGTCGCGAAGGTGAACTGAGGAGCGGGCGAGGCGGAGTGGGCGGCGTCGGCGAGGGACCAGAACGTCGTCGGCGTCCCGATCACGTTGTGCGGCGCCCTGCGGGCGCTGGTCCGCGCGAAGCCCTTGGCCCCGAGGTCCATGCTGATGATCTGCACCCCGGCGGCCCTGATCTCGTTCACGAACCCGGCCTGCCCGCCCGAGAAGGCGATCAGGCCGTGCATCGGTGCGCTGATGTCGGCATCCATGGGCCGCACCGACCGGACGGGACCGACCGCGCTGGGCACGACCGACTGGTAGACGGCCGCGAACCGGGTGATGCCCCCCTCGACGACCTCCTCCCAGACCATGTCCGCCTGGTCGAGGCCGGTCTGCGGTCGGGCCTCGATCGAGTTCTCGATCTTCACCGTGAGCGCCGGCCGGGTCACGACGTTGGCCGCCGCCACGCCGGTCAACGGCCAGGTCGGAGGCACGGCGGGTGTCGGTGGCGCGCTCTTGTCAGGTGCGATCGACGGTCCGAGCGTCAGGTTCGACGTCGAGGGGGCCGTCGGCGTCGAGCCGCATGCGGCGAGGGCGACGACCACACCCGCGCCGAGCAGCGCAGCCATCCCGCGGCGGGGCGAACGAGCTGCGCGGGTCGCGGAGAAGAGCACGGGCAGACTCCTTGTGGGTGCGGCCGGGCGGCAGGGTTGTCGTCGCCACTCTACGTCGCGACCTAGGCTGGACCGGTGAGTCGCCTGTTGATCCCCGCATCGGTGTCGGCGAGTCGGGCGCTCGAGCTGCTTCCCCTGCTCGAGGCCGCGCTCGCGGGGGACGGACCCGCGATCGCCCCGACGGACCCGGCGGCACGGGTCGCGTCCGGCGCCGGGGGCGAGGTACCCGACGACGTCGCCGTCGTCCTCCGCACCTCCGGCTCGACCGGTGCGAGCCGCGCGGTCATGCTCGGCTCCCGGGCGCTGCACGCGTCCGCCGAGGCGACGGCGCGCGCCCTCGGGAGCACTGCCGGGGGACGCACGCAGTGGCTGCTCGCGCTGCCGGCGGTGCACGTGGCCGGCGTGCAGGTGCTGGTCCGTTCCGCGCTCGCCGGCACGGTCCCGGCAGTGGTGGACCTCGCGGACGGCTTCCGTGCCGCGTCGTTCGCCGAGACGACCGAGACGATGACCGGAGACCGGCGTCACACGTCGCTCGTGCCCACCCAGCTCGTCCGGCTGCTCGACGACCCGGACGGCATGCGTGCGCTCCGGTCCTTCGACGCCGTCCTGCTCGGTGGTGCGGCGACGACGACGACGCTGCTCGCGCGCGCCCACGACGCCGGGGTGCGTGCGGTCACGACCTACGGGATGACGGAGACGTGCGGCGGTTGCGTGTACGACGGCACCCCGCTGGACGGGGTCCGCGTCGACCTCGACGCCGAGGGCCGGATCCTGCTCGGCGGCCCCGTGCTCGCCACGGGATACCTCGGACGCCCGGACCTCGACGCCGAGGCGTTCGTCACCCGGCACGGCGAGCGGTGGTTGCGGACCTCCGACCTCGGGGAGCTCGACGAGACGGGTCGGCTCCGGGTCACCGGACGTGTCGACGACGTGATCATCACCGGGGGCGTGAAGGTCTCTCCTGCCGCCGCCGAGCACGTCCTCGCCGAGATCGACGGCGTCGCCGAAGTGTGCGTCGTCGGGCTGCCCGACGACGAGTGGGGGCAGTCCGTGACCGCCGCGCTGGTGCTCCGGCCGGGTGCCACCGCGCCGACGCTCGCGACCGTCCGTGCTGCGGTGGCGGCGCGGCTCGGAGCCCCGTCGGCACCGCGCGGCGTCGTCGTCGTCGGATCGCTCCCGCTCCGGGGGCCGGGCAAGCCGGACCGCAGCGCGGTGGCGGCCCTCGCGCGGGATCTGCTGGCACACTGACAGACCGCGTCACCGCTCGGTGCCGCGCACCAGGACCACCCGACAGACGAACGGAGCCCGATGGCCACCTCCGGCGAGTGGGTCGCCGGTGCGCGACCGCGCACCCTCCCGGCAGCCGCCGCGCCGATCCTGGTCGGCACCGGCGCGGCGTCACAGCTCGGCTCCGCGCGTCCGGCCCTCGCACTGCTCGCGCTCGGCGTCGCGCTCGCGATGCAGGTCGGTGTGAACTACGCGAACGACTACTCCGACGGCGTGCGCGGGACCGACCTCGACCGCGTCGGCCCGCTCCGCCTCACCGCGGCGGGACTCGCCCCTCCCGGACATGTCAGGCTCGCCGCGTTCGCCGCCTTCGGGTTCTCCGCCCTGTTCGGCGTCGCCCTCGTCGCGCTGTCCGGGTCGTGGTGGCTGCTCGGAGTCGGCGCCGTCGCGATCGCGGCCGGGTGGTTCTACACCGGTGGGCGGAGCCCCTACGGCTACCGCGGGCTGGGCGAGGTCGGCGTGTTCGTGTTCTTCGGCCTGGTCGCCGTGCTCGGCACGACGTACACGCAGGCGGACCGGATCTCGTGGGCGGCACTCGCGGGTGCCACCGGCGTCGGTCTGCTCGCGTGTGCGCTGCTGATGGTCAACAACCTGCGGGACATCCCGACCGACGTCGTGGCGGGCAAGCGCACGGTTGCGGTGCGGATCGGCGACCGCCGGGCGAGATGGACCTACGCGATCCTGCTCGCGGTGCCCCTCGCGCTGGGCGCGGCGTGCGCGATCGTGGCACCGTGGTCGTTGCTCGTGCTGCTGCTCTCAGCGCCGGCGGTCCTGCTGGGCATCGCGGTCGTCGCGGGAGCCCGCGGCCGGCTGCTGATCAAGGTCCTCGGCTTCACCGGCATGCTCGAGCTCGCCTACGGCGCTCTCCTCGGGCTCGGGCTCGCGCTCTGACCGACCGACCTCGTCGCCCGGGGCAGTGACGTCGAGCACCCCGGCGTCGACGATCGCGTCCTCCAGGGCGGCATCCTCCTCAGCGTTCGGCGAGAACCGGTGACCCGCCGCGCGCGCCACGGCGCGGGCCTGCACGCGCTCGGCGATCTGCAGCGCCGCACGGTCGCGCGGACCGGAGAGCAGCACGTAGGACAGCGCCCAGGCGAGGAACGCCGCCAGCAGGACCGAGAGCCAGGAACCGAGTCCGATCCACCAGAGCAGCCATACGCAGAGCCCGAACAGGCCCAGGCGGAGCAGCGAGTAGATCACGATGGGCACGGACCCAGCGTACGTCGACGGTCGCCCGCGGACGCCGCGCGCCAACGACCGATGCGTACGCTAGGACGATGAAGAACCTCGGTGCGCTCCTGCTGATCGGGCTCGTCGTCTACTCCGTCGTCGACGTCCTGAGCAGCACGAAGGACGAGCGGATCGGGCTCCCGCGCTGGGCGTGGGTCGTGCTGCTGATCCTGGTGCCGCTGGTCGGCTCGATCGTCTGGATCGCCGTGAGTCGGATGCAACGAGCCCGCCCGCAGCCGAGCGGCTCCACCGGACGGTCGCTGGCGCCCGCACCCGTCGCTCCCGACGACGATCCCGAGTTCCTGTGGACCCTCGACCAGCGGCGGCGCCAGGCCGAGCAACGACGGACGCTCCGCACGTCCGACGAGAACGTCGAGGGACGCGCGGCGGGCCCGGGCAGAGCGCACGACGCCCGCGATGCGGAACATGAGGCCGACAACCGCGAGACGGGTCCGGACGCGGGCGACCGCCCTCGCAGCTGAGGCGGCTCACCCGCGACGCCGGCGGCTCGGCGTCCGGATCAGCCGCTCAGCTTCCGGATCGCCAGTGCCATCCCGTCGACGGCTCCGCTACCCGAGCGCGAGTGCGAGCGCCGTCCCGGAGACGGCTCAGATTCCCGAGTACGAGTGCCGTCCCGTCACGAACAGGTTGATGACGGTGAAGTTCGCGATCACCGCCGTGAAGCCGACGAGGACGAAGTACGCGGCACGGCTGCCGGCCCAGCCGCGCGTCGTCCGCGCGTGCAGGTAGGCGGCGTAGATGACCCAGACGACGAACGTGCCGACCTCCTTGGGGTCCCAACCCCAGTATCGACCCCAGGCGTGCTCCGCCCAGATGGATCCGGCGATGAGCGTGAACGTCCAGAGCACGAAGCCGACCGCGTTCAGCCGGAAGGACAGCGCCTCGAGCGTCCGCGAGTCCGGGACGGCGTCGATCCAGCCCCAGCGGCGCCCGGCGAGGAGCGTCGACCCCTCCTCGCGCCGGGCGCGCATGAGCTGGACGACGCTCGTGGCGGCGGCGACGGCGAAGATGCCGGAGGACGTGATCGCCACGCCGACGTGGATGACGAGCCAGTAGCTCTGCAACGCGGGCTGCACGCCCTCGGCCCGGATGTAGAAGACGTTGACGCCCAGGAACAGGGCGAGCGCGGCGGCACCCGTGACGAGCACCCCGAGGAACGGGATCTGGTTGCGGCGCTGCACGAGGACGAGCACCGCGATCGCCATCGTGGAGCCCACGAGCGTGAACTCGTACATGTTGGCGGTCGGCCAGCGGCCCGCAGCGATGCCGCGGAGCACGACGGCGACGAACCCGAACGTGAGTCCGAGGTAGGTCATGGATCGCGCGATGCCGGCAGCTCGCCGCCCGGCATCGGGCGCACCGGCGTCCGCGCCGATCGATGCTCCCGCACTGCCACCCGCCGCAGGCGGCGTGCTCGCGCCGCTGGGTCGATCGAGGACCGCCGTGCGGCCGGCCCCGACGGCGACGGAGGCCGCCACGGAGACGCCGGCGACCGGGGCGGCGACGGGAGGGCTCGTGACCGCGGCGGCGGCCTTCGCCGCGCGCGGCCGGGCCTCGGCGATCCGCGCGAGCACCGTCGTGTACGCCACCAGCGCGATCGTGTATGTCAGCCCCGCCGCCCAGACGAGCAACGTGCTCAGCTCACCTGCATTCATCGGTGTTCCTCCGGGTCCTCGTTCTCCTGTGCGGCGCGTGCGTCGTGCACCGCACTCGCGTCGTCGCCCACCGCGGCGACGCGTGTCATCTCGTCCTCGGCGATTCCCAGGTCTCGGCCCACCACGGCGAGCACCCGGTCGAGCTCAGGCTGCAGGCCGATGTCGTCCCCTCGCGCCAGTGCCGCAGCGGTCACCACTGTACGGCCGTCCGCGGCGACGCCGGCGCGCAGCCAGACGCGGCGCCGGGGTGTGAACAGCGAGGTCGCCAACCCGGCCAGCGCGAGCAGCGCGAAGACCAGCACCTCGCTCAACGCGGGGTCGTACCGCAGGTCCAGCGCGACGTAACGGGGCAGGGCCTTGAAGGTCAGCGTGCCGAGCCCGTTCGGGAGGTCGACCGTCTCACCCGGCTGGACCGTGAGCGACACCGCCTGCCCGTCCGGTCCCATGACCTGCTTCAGGTGGCTGGTGTCCAGCTTGTACACGTTCTGCGGCACGCCGGTGTCCAGACCCAGGTTCCCCGTCCAGACCGTCAGCACCATGAGCGGGTTCGCCGGTTGCGGCGCGACCGACTGCCACACGCCGTCGGTGTCCCGCTGCGCGGTCGGGAGCAGCGCCGCGCGGAACCCGATCTGGTCCCCGCTCGTCACGTCGGGAACCTTGATCACGCCGAGCGACGTGTACACCGAGTTCTGCGGCAGGAACGGCACCGGACCGGAGAACGCCACGTTGCCCGCCGAGTCGTGCACGACGACGTCCGGCGCGTACCCGTTGCCCTGCAGGTAGACGTTCGCGCCACCGACGTCCAGCGGGTGGTTGACCTTGATCTGCTGCGCACTCGCGGAGCCGTCGGGCTGCGTCACGGTGACGTCCGCCGTGAAGTCCCGGGGCTGCAGGCTGACCGGCGAGAACCGGGCCGAGAACGAGTCGAGGCGCAGGCTGAACGGGACCAGGCTCGACGGGTTGAACGCCGTGCCTCTCTCGAACGTGTCGTAGTCGACGACCGCGTTGGCGAAGCCGTGCCCCTGCACCACGAGTGCCTGCCCGCGGTAGTGCAGCATCTGCCCGGTGGCGATCGCGATGAGCAGGCCGACGAGCGAGAGGTGGAAGACGAGGTTCCCGGTCTCCCGCAGGTAGCCGCGTTCGGCGGCGACCGTCGACTCCCCGCCCGCGGTGCTGACGTCGACACGGAACCGGGGCAGCCAGCGCCACCGTCCACGCAGCGCCGCCGCGGCCGACTCCACGACCTGCTGAGGCGTCGCCGTGGTCGTGAGGCCGCCCTGCGCCGGGAACCGGTCGAACCGGCGCGGCACCCGCGGCGGCCGTGACCGCACGGCCGTGAGGTGGACCCGGGTCCGCGGCACGATGCACGCCACCAGCGAGACGAACAGCAGCAGGTAGATCGCGGAGAACCAGACCGAGCTGTAGACGTCGAACAGCTGGAGGCGCTCGAGCCACGGTCCGAGCGCCTGGTGGTCCGCGAGATAGGCGGCGACCTTCGCCGGATCCTGAGCGTGCTGCGGGAAGATCGTGCCCGGGACCGCCGCGACGGCGAGCAGCATCAGCAGCATCAGGGCGACCCGCATGCTGCTCAGCTGCCGCCAGATCCATCGCAGCCAGCCGACGATGCCGATGCGCGGGACCTGGACGTCCGGCATCGTGCCCGCGGACACCACGTCGACGTCGGACACCGCAGCTGCGTCGGTCGCCGTGTCATCGGTCGTGGCGCCGGTGCGCCCCGGTTCGTCGGCGGTGAACGCGTCCTCGAGCCCGTCCGGCCGGTAGCCGCTCATCCCGCTCCCCTCGTCCTTGTCGCCGTTACCATCTGCCTGCCCGGCTGACCGCCGCCGACTATGCCGCCCGGACCTGTGGATGTGCGCCGCCCGCACGCTCGCGTCCGCACTCCGACGTGCTCCGCACGGGTCACACCACCGGGACGAACCCGCTCTGACCGGTGACGACGCCCTGAAGCCAGTGGGCCCAGCTGCCCCAGAGACCGGTCACGAGGGCGACGCCGAGGATGACCAGCATCACACCGCCCGCGCGCATCACCGCAAGCCGGTGACGTCGCAGGACACCGAGCACCCGCGCGCTGCTCTCGAATCCGAGCGCGATCACGACGAAGGGCAGCCCGAGCCCGACGCAGAACGCGACCGAGAGCAGCGCACCGCGGCCGGCCGAACCCCCGTCGAGGGACAGCGCGGTGATCGCGGTGAGGGTCGGGCCGATGCACGGCGCCCAGCCGAGCCCGAAGACCAGTCCGAGCAGCGGCGCCCCCCACAGGCCGGCACGAGGGCTGACGTGCCATCGACGCTCCTGCTGCAGGAACGGCACGAACCCCATGAAGGCGATGCCCATCAGGACGACCACGACGCCCAGCACCCGGCTGATCGGGTCCTGCCACTCCTTGAGCAGGCCGCCGAGCGACCCCGCGAGCGCACCGAACACGACGAACACGAGCGAGAAGCCGGCGACGAACAGCGTCACGCCACCGAGCACGCGCCGACGTCCCGGTCGCGCCCGAGCCGTGCCGCCACCGAGCGGACGGCTGCCGACCGTGGCCCCGGACATCCCGCCGAGATAGCCCAGGTACCCGGGAACGAGCGGGAGCACGCACGGCGAGGCGAACGACACGAGACCGGCGACGAGCGCGACGGGGACGGCGAGCAGGAGCGAGCCCGAGAACGCGGTGGACGCGAAGCTCGAGCCGAGGTCGCCCCAGAAGTCACCCGGCAGCACGAGGCCGACGGCCTGCTGCGGCAGCAGGTACGCGACCCCGAGAGCGGTTGTACCGGTGGCGAGGATCACGGCGTCGCGCTCGCCCCCGGTGACTCGGCGATGACGCCGTCGATCAGGGCCTTGAGGGTGCTCTCGTCGGCCTGGCCGAGCACGCGCGCCGCGACGCGACCCTGGCGGTCGAGCACGACGGTGGTGGGGACGGCCTGGATGGGCACCGAGCCCTGCAGCGCGGCGACCGCGAGCCCGTCCGTGTCGGCGATGCTCGGGTAGGGCACCGAGAACGTGCGCTGGAACGCCTGCGCCGCGCCGGCGTCGTCGACCCCGTTGATACCGATCCAGTGCACGCCTGCCGGCGCCTCCTGGTTCGCGAGCCGCACCAGGCCGGGTGCCTCGGCGCGGCACGGGGGGCACCCCGCGTACCAGTTGTTGATGACGACGACGCCGCCACGCCACGCGGAGACGTCGACGGACTTGCCCTCGAAGTCCGTGCCCTTGAGCGCCACGGGGGCTCCACGACTCGACTCGGCCCAGGTCGTCACGCTGCCGTCGCCGGACTGGTAGTTCTGGCCGACGACGTCGCTCGGGTGCGCCGACGGCGAGGTGATCGACCCGGACTCCGAGCACGCGGCGACCGAGCCCGCGAGCGCGACCGCGAGCGCGACCGAGGTGCTCGTCCGTGCGAGTCGGCTCCACCCCGCCCCGGGCGGCGTCATGCTCCGGCCACCTGGGCGGCGCCCGGCAGGAGCTCGGCAGCCGGCTCGCTGTACCGCACCCCCACGAGCCGGTCGCCGTCGAAGTCCAGCGACGTCACGGAGGCGAGCGAGCACTCCCGGCGTCGGGGGTCGTGCCAGAGCCTGCGGTGCTCGACGGAGAGCCGGGTGACCCAGATCGGGAGCTGGTGGCTGACGAGCACGGCCTCGTGCCCGTCGGCGAGGGCTCGCGCGGCGTCCACCGCGGCGAGGACGCGATCGGCCTGCTCGCGGTAGGGCTCGCCCCAGGACGGTCGGAACGGGTTGACCAGGTGACGCCAGTGGCGCGGGTGGCGCAGCGAGCCGTCACCGACCCCGAAGGTCAGCCCTTGGAAGTAGTTGTCGGCCTCGATCAGTCGCTCGTCGGAACGGACCGTCAACCCGAAGGCCTGGGCGATCGGGGCGGCGGTCTGCTGGGCGCGCTCGAGCGGCGACGCGACGACGACGGTGATGTCGGCGCGCGCGAGACCCGCGTCCTCGAGGCCGCTGCCCGCGAGGTGGTCGGCGACCTTGCGGGCCATCGCGAGCCCGCGATCGGAGAGCCGGTATCCCGGGAGGCGGCCGTAGAGCACACCCTCGGGGTTGTGGACCTCGCCGTGACGGACGAGGTGGACGGTGGTCGCAGCCATGCCCCTAGTCTCGCAAACGTCAGAGGGTCCTCGGCGCCGTCACCGCCCGATCGCGGCCGCCACGGCCGCCATGGCCTCGCCGAGGACGCGGAGCTGGTCGTCGTCGAGCACGTCGACCAGGCTCTCCCGGACCTGCGCGACGTGACCGGGCGCCGCCGCCTCGAGCCGCGCGAAGCCGGCGTCGGTCAGGTGGCAGTTCACGCCGCGCCCGTCGGCGCTGCAGGTCTGACGTGCGACGAGACCGTGCTTCTCCATCCGCGCAACGGTGTGGGTGACGCGGCTCCGGGAGTGCGCGAGCGAGTCGGCGAGCACCGACATGCGCATCGTGCGCCCGTCGGACTCCGAGAGCCGGACGAGCACCTCGTACTCGGCGAGGGACAGCCCGGCCTCCGTCTCGAGCTGACGCCCGAGCGCCTCGGAGAGTCGCGCGGTGCCCTCGAGGTAGGCGCGCCAGCACCGCTGCTGGTCCGGCGTCAGCCAACGGACATGCTCGACGTCGGCCGCTTCACGGTCCTCGGTCACGACGTGCGGGGTCATCGGTTCCTCTTCGTCCTCTCGGCCGGTGCCCGTCGTCGGATCGGGCGGCCACGTGGCACCGCGT
Source organism: Actinomycetes bacterium (assembly GCA_021778635.1). Lineage (GTDB taxonomy): Bacteria > Actinomycetota > Actinomycetes > Actinomycetales > Cellulomonadaceae > JAJDFX01. Next base: position 54,719 of record JAJYCD010000006.1, on the reverse strand, counting down.
CCATCCTCGTGGACGGGCAGGCTTGCGTGACGCAGCTCAGTGTAGTAGAAATGTCAACTATCGGATCGTTGAGACTTCAATTATGGACCTCGACACCCGATCGCCTCGACGTGAGGCACGTCGAGCACCCCAGCACCTGTCGCAACCAGAGCATCCGCACCCCTGACCCGAGGAGAGCACCATGACCTTCCTGACCGACACCGAGCTCCCGACCGGCCTCACCGCCGGCACCTGGACCATCGACCCGTCCCACACCGAAGCGGGCTTCGTCGTGCGCCACGCCGGCATCTCGAAGGTGCGCGGCGTCGTCGCGGTCACCTCGGGCATCATCACCGTCGGCGCAACCCTGCCCGAGTCGACCGTCTCCGTGACCCTCGACCCGGCGACGATCAGCACCGGTGACGCCGGGCGCGACGGTCACCTCAAGAGCGCCGACTTCTTCGACGTCGAGACGTACCCGACCTGGACGTTCACCTCGACCGCGGTGCGCGTCGAGGGCAGCGTGCTGGCCGTCGTCGGCGACCTCACCATCCATGGCGTGACGAAGTCCGTCGAGCTGACGACCGAGTTCAACGGCACCGCGACGGACCCGTTCGGCAACTACCGCGCAGGCTTCTCCGCCGAGACCGAGATCTCCCGCAAGGAGTTCGGCCTCACCTGGAACGCCGCCCTCGAGGCCGGCGGCGTCCTGGTCGCGGACAAGGTCAAGATCGTGATCGACGGCTCGGCCATCAAGGCCGCCTGAGCCCGCAGCACAGCGCCGGAGGGTCCGGACCGGTCGACGACCGGTCCGGACCCTCCGTGCGTGGTACCGGTTTCGCGCCCGGAGTCGCAGGAGACTGTGCTGGTCGCTCGCCGGTCAGGCGCCGGTCAGGCGCCGGTCGACTGGCGGCGACGCCCGTGGAACGCGAGGATCTGCAGCTCCGCGCCGACGTCGACCGTGCGCAGGTCCACCCCGGTCGGCACGGCGAGCTCGCGTGAGGAGAACGACAGCACTCCACCGACCCCGGCCGCCACGACCCGATCGCACACCCGCTGCGCCGCCGACGAGGGCACCGCGAGCACCGCGATCGTCGCACCGAGCTCGTCCACCAGACCCTCGAGCTCATCGAGGTGCCGAACGACCATCCCGGACACGGAGGAGCCCACCACGGCCGGGTCGACGTCGACGAGACCGACGACGGAGAAGCCACGCTCGCCGAAGCCCGAGTAGTTCGCGAGCGCGTGCCCGAGGTTGCCGATGCCGACGATCACCACCCGCTGCCGACTCGTCACCCCGAGCGCGGCCGCAATCCGCCCCCGCAGGTGGGAGACGTCGTAGCCGACCCCGCGCCGACCGTGGGACCCGAGGAACGACAGGTCCTTGCGGAGCTGCGCCGAGCCGACACCGGCCACGGCCGCCAGCGTCTCGGACGACGTCGTCACGACCCCCTGCGCCTCGAGGGAGTCCAGGGCGCGCAGGTACCGCGGAAGTCGGTCGACCGTGGCGCGCGGCAACGGTCGGCCGCCTCCGTGGGCGCGCTCGACGGATGCACTCACCTCGACCCCCTCGTCACGACGGCACCGAGGCTAGGCGTTCGGTCGTCCCGCCGCGAGCGCCCGCCGCACCCGGTCGGCGTCGAGTCGCCAGTACCCTCGGCGTACCCCGTCGACGACCACGACCGGGACGAGGTCGGCGTACTCCTCGGCGAGCGCACGCCCGGCGGCGCCCGTCTCCCGCAGCTCGTCGATGTCGAGAGCGACCCAGTCCGCGTCGCTCTCCTGGCAGACCGACCGGACGACGTCGACCGCGACCTCGCACAGATGGCACCCGTCGCGGACGTACAGGACGACACGGCTGTCCGCCACCGGGCTCCGGTTCTCGCTCGTCGGCACACGGCAAGAGTACGCAGCCTCGATACAGTGGACGGTGTGCCCGCCGATCAGGTCGACCCGCTGCCCGACGCCGGTGCGCCCGGCCCGGGCACCGGCGATCCCGGCCTGATCGGGGCGTTCTTCGACGTCGACAACACGATCATCCGTGGCGCGAGCGCCTTCCACCTGGCGGTCGGGCTCTACCGACGGGGGTTCTTCACCCCGGTCGACATCCTCGAGTTCTCGGTCCACCAGGCCCGGTACCTGATCTTCGGCGAGAACAAGCAGCAGATCGACCAGGTCCGCTCCCGCGGGCTGTCGATCATGGCGGGCCGGTCGGTGGCCGAGGTCGCCGCGATCGGCGAGGAGGTGTACGACGAGGTCCTCTGCCTGCGCATCTTCCCTGGCACGCAGAGGCTGCTCGACGACCATCTCGCCGCGGGGCACCAGGTCTGGCTCGTCACCGCGAGCCCGGTCGAGATCGGTGAGCTGATCGCACGACGGCTCGGCGCGACGGGGGCGCTCGGCACCGTCGCCGAGCACGAGGACGGCTTCTACACCGGCCGACTGGTAGGCGACCTCCTGCACGGCGAGGCCAAGGCGCGGGCCGTGCGCGAGCTCGCCGAGCGCGCGGGGCTCGACCTCGCCTCGTCCTACGCGTACGGCGACTCGGTGAACGACGTGCCGATCCTCTCCGCGGTCGGCCACCCGTGCGCGATCAACCCCGAGCCCCGACTGCGGCGCTACGCCCGGACCGTCGGGTGGCCGGTGCGCGAGTTCCGGGGTCGGCGGCGCACGGCGCGACGCAGCGCCAACGCCGCGAGCCTCGCCGGCCTCGCCTGGGTCGCGGGGCTGATCCTGCGCTCGCTGCGACGATCGATCCGTCGGTGAGCGCCGTCCACGTCCGCTCCGCCGTCCTCGCCGACGCGGACGACCTCGCTGGGCTCGCCGCGCTCACGTTCCCGCTCGCGTGCCCCCCTCACACCACCGAGGCGGCACGAGCGGCCTTCATCCGCGACGTGCTCTCTCCCGAGAGATTCCGCGAGTACCTCGCCGACCCGGCACGCTCGCTGCTGGTCGCGCAGGTCGTCGACCTGCCCGACCGCGCGCCGGCGGAGCTCGCGGGCTACGCGATGCTCGTCGACGGCGAACCCGCCGATCCGGACGTGCGCGCGGTCGTCACGGCTCGCCCGACGATCGAGCTCAGCAAGTTCTACGTGCACCCGGCCCACCACGGCCAGGGCGTCGCTGACGCGTTGATGCGGGTCGCGTTGGACGTGGTCCGGAACGGCGAGCACGTCAGCGTCTGGCTCGGGGTCAACAACGAGAACGCCCGGGCGCAACGCTTCTACCGGCGGCACGGCTTCACCGCGGTCGGGACCAAGCACTTCCGGGTCGGTGACCGCCTCGAGGACGACGTCGTCCTCGAGCACGCTCTGCGTACGGCCGGCTGACTCCACCCGCACGCCCCCGCACCGCCGGCCGACTTCACCCGCCGACCGTGACTGCCCTGTCGGCCGACACGGCCGCGTCGGCCGACATCGGCCTGCCGACCGCCACAGCCCTGCCGGCCGCCACCGGCCCTGCCGGCCGCCACGGCGCGCTGTGCGCGACCCGGACATGACGACGCAGGCCCGGCCGGAGCCGGGCCTGCGTCGTCGATCGTTGTCCGCCGGGGCGGTCAGGTCACTTCTTGTTGCGGCGCTGGTGGCGCGTCTTGCGCAGCAGCTTGCGGTGCTTCTTCTTGGCCATCCGCTTGCGGCGCTTCTTGATGACGGAGCCCATGGGTCCTCACAATGCTGGGTCTGGTGCGGGTCGGGACGTTGAGCGGCAGGAGGCAACGCCCACGCCCAGGAAAGTCCTGGTGCATCGTACCTGCTGTGCCGCCCGTGCGGCCACGTAGGCCGACGCTCGGTCAGGAGGTCAGCCGGTCGCCCTCGACGTGAGAGCTCGCGAGGTACAGGTCGAGCGCGTCCTGAGGAACCCGGAACGAACGCCCGACGCGCACGGCCGGCAGCTCACCCGCGTGGACGAGGCGATACACGGTCATCTTGGAGACCCGCATGACGTCGGCGACCTCGGCGACCGTCAGGTACCGCACCCGCGGCTTCTCGCTCGTCATGCTCGCGTGCTCCCGTGGTCCGATCGCCAGCTGTCGGTCGCCACGAGGCGAGGGCAGCGCGCCGACCCGACGGGCCGTGCTGCGCTCACCCTAGGGCCTCCTGGGGCTGGAGTGAAAGGGGTGAACTCGGGTGACAGTCAGTCGTGCTCCACGTGCAGGCCGAGCAGCGGGAAGACCGCCTGCCGGGTGGCCCGCACGGCCCTGTCCAGCGCGTCCGCCGGGTCGTAGCCCGAGGCCCACGGACGGAAGCTCGCCGGTGCGCCGTCGGACATGAACGGCGGGGCGGTCCGACCCCACCGCTCCTTGACGTGCTCGAGCCACGCGGCTGGCACCGGGGTGCGCGGGTCGATCGGGTCGTGCGTCGCGATCGCGATCACGTGGGCCCACGCACGCGGCACCACGTCGACCACGGCGTACCCGCCACCACCGAGCGCGACCCACCGCCCACCGGCGACCTCGTGGGCGAGTTCGTGGACCCACGACGCCGCGAGCCGCTGCGCGTCGACCGAGATGTCGAGGTTCGACAGCGGGTCGCTCCCGTGTGCGTCGCACCCGTGCTGCGACACCACGATGTCGGGGCGGAACTCGCGGACCACGGCAGGGACGACCGCGTCCATGGCGCGCAGCCAGCCTGCGTCGGTCGTGCGCGCGGGCAGCGGCAGGTTCACCACGGTCCCCGCCGCCGCACCGAGACCGGCATCCCCCGCCGGTCCGGTGCCGGGGAACAACGTCATCCCGCTCTCGTGCACGGAGACCGTGAGGACCCGGGGGTCGTCGTAGAACACCGCCTGCACCCCGTCGCCGTGGTGGGCGTCCAGGTCGACGTACGCGACCCGCTCGGCGCCATCCGCGAGCAGGGCGCGGATCGCGACCGCCGCGTCGTTGTACACGCAGAACCCGGACGCGGCACCGGGCATCGCGTGGTGCATGCCGCCGGCGATGTTCACGGCGTGCTCGACCTGACCGGACCACACAGCGCGTGCAGCCTCCAGCGTCCCCGCCACGATCCGCGCAGCGGCCTCGTGCATCCCCGCGAAGACCGGGTCGTCCTCGGTGCCCAGACCTCGGGCCGGATCACTCACGCCGTCCTCCGAGGCGGCGCGGACCGCCCGGATGTAGTCGAGGGCGTGGACCGTGGCCAGGGTCGCGTCGTCGACCGGCTCGGCCCCGACGACCTCGACCCCCGGGCGTTCGAGCAGCCCGAGGTCCTCGGCCAGCCGCATCGTCAACGCGAGCCGCTCGGGCGCCATCGGATGGATCACGCCGAAGTCGTAACCGAGCAGGGCCGGGGACCAGACGACTCTCACGCGACCGGCCATGCTGCCACGGTAGTGCCGGCGGGCGAGGACCGTGCGCAGCAGGCGCGAGCGGCGGCAGCCGACCGAGCCGCCAGCTCGCCCGGGACAACCCACCGCCGTCGCGACGTACGGCGTGGCCCGGCTCTCGCAGGAGAGCCGGGCCACGCCGGCCGAGCACGATCCGACGGCGTCAGCGCGACGCGCCCGCCCGTCGCTTGTTGTAGACGTCGAACGCGACCGCCAGCAGCAGGACCAGCCCCTTGATCGACTGCTGGTAGTCGATCCCGATGCCCATGATCGACATGCCGTTGTTCATGACACCGATGATCAGACCACCGGTGATCGTCCCGACGATCGTGCCGACACCGCCGGTCACCGCCGCGCCACCGATGAAGCACGCGGCGATCGCGTCGAGCTCGAACCCCGTACCGGCGGTCGGGTTGGCGAGGTTCAGACGGGCCGTGAAGACCACACCGGCCAGCGCCGACAGGGCGCCCATGTTGATGAAGATCCAGAAGTTGACCCACTTGACCTTGATGCCCGAGAGGGTCGCCGCGTTGAGGTTCCCCCCGATCGAGTAGACGTGACGCCCGAAGACGCTCCGCTTCGCGATGGCGGAGTACACCAGGATCAGCACACCGAGGATCAGCAGGACGACCGGCAGGCCCTTGTAGCTGGCCAGCTCGTAGACGAAGGCCATCACGACGGCCGCGACGAGCGCGAGGCGCACGATGAACAGCGGCATCGCCTCGACGGACTGCTGGTAGCGCAGCCGCGCCATCCGGCTGCGGAACTGGGTGAAGACGAATGCCACCACGGCGATGCCACCGACGACCAAGGTGAAGACGTCGATCCCCTGCCCGCCGAGGATGCCGTTGGCATACCCCGAGGCGATGTTCCGGAACGCGTCGGGGAACGGGGAGATCTGGGCGTTGCCGAGCGTCACCATCGCGGCGCCACGGAAGATGAGCATCCCGGCCAGGGTGACGATGAAGGCCGGGATCCCGACGAATGCCACCCAGTAGCCCTGCCAGATGCCGACGATGACGCCGACGAGAAGCGCACCGATCACACCGGCCCACCACGGCATGTTGTGGCGGACCGTGATCACGCCGGCGATGGCGCCGGAGAACGCGACGACGGAACCGACCGAGAGGTCGATGTGACCGGCGATGATCACGATCACCATGCCGATCGCCAGGATCAGGATGTACGAGTTCTGGACGACGATGTTGGAGACGTTCTGCGGCGTGAGCAGGATGCCGTTCGTCGTGAAGTAGAACAGCACCACGATCGCCACGAAGGCGACATAGATACCGCTCTGCCGGAGGTTCTTGGTGAAGACGTCCTTCACCGCTTCGAGGGCGCCCATCGGTCTCAGTCCTTTACCTTGGTCATGTACTGCATGAGGATCTCCTGGGTCGCCGACTCGATCGGGACGACGCCGGTGATCCGACCGGCGCTCATGGCATAGATCCGGTCACAGACGCCCAGCAGCTCGGGGAGCTCGGACGAGATGAACAGGACGGCTTTGCCGGCGTCGGCAAGTCTGTTGATGATCGTGTAGATCTCGAACTTCGCACCGACGTCGATGCCGCGGGTCGGCTCGTCGAGGATCAGCACGTCCGGGTCGGCATAGATCCACTTGCTCAGCACGACCTTCTGCTGGTTCCCGCCCGAGAGCTTCCCGGCGAGCGCGAGCACCGAGGGGGCCTTGATGTTCATGCTGGCCCGGTACTCCTCGGCGACCTTGGTCTCCTCGTTGTCGTTGACCCAGCCCCGTCGCGAGATCTTGCCGAGGGACGCGACGGAGATGTTCCGCTTGATGTCCTCGATGAGGTTCAGGCCGTACCGCTTGCGGTCCTCGGTGGCGTACGCGATGCCGTGGCTGATCGCGTCGGAGATCGTCCGCAGGTGGATCTCCTTGCCGTCCTTGAAGATCCGGCCGGTGATGCCCGAGCCGTAGGACCGACCGAACACGCTCATCGCGAGCTCGGTGCGACCCGCGCCCATGAGGCCCGCCAGCCCGACGATCTCACCGCGGTGGACGGTCAGGTTCGCTCCGTCGACGACCGTGCGCTCGTGCTGGATCGGGTGGTGGACGGTCCACTCCTCGATCCGCAGGACCTCCTCGCCGATGCTCGACGTGTGGTGGTCGGGGAACCGGTGCTCCAGGTCACGGCCGACCATCCCGCGGATGATGCGCTCCTCGGTCACCTCGTCGCGCTTCATGTCGAGGGTCTCGATCGTCAGGCCGTCCCGGATGACCGTGGTGGAGTCGGCGATCTCGGCGATCTCGTTGAGCTTGTGCGAGATCATGATCGAGGTGATGCCCTGCTCCTTGAGATGGCGCAGGAGATTGAGCAGGTGCTCCGAGTCGTCGTCGTTGAGCGCGGAGGTCGGCTCGTCGAGGATCAGCAGCTTCACGCGCTTGGACAGCGCCTTCGCGATCTCGACCAGCTGCTGCTTGCCGACGCCGATGTCGGCGATCCGGGTGGCGGGGTTCTCGTCGAGCCCTACCCGCGCCAGCAGCTTGGCTGCCTCGGCATTGGTCTTGTTCCAGTCGATGAAGCCACGCACCGACTGCTCGTTGCCCATGAAGATGTTCTCCGCGATCGACAGCAGCGGCGTCAGCGCCAGCTCCTGGTGGATGATCACGATGCCGACGTCCTCGCTCGCGCGGATGTCGGCGAACTCGACGACCTTGCCGTCGAAGTAGATCTCGCCCTCGTAGGTGCCGTGCGGGTAGACCCCGGAGAGCACCTTCATCAACGTCGACTTCCCGGCACCGTTCTCGCCGCAGATCGCGTGGATCTCACCGCGCTCGACGGACAGGTTGACGTCCTGCAGTGCCTTCACGCCGGGGAACGTCTTGGTGATGCTGCGCATCTCCAGGATGGTGTTGCTCATGTCCCAGCCGTCCTCAGTAGTTCGGAGCGGTGCCCTGTCGGCAGGTTCCCTGCCGACAGGGCACCACGGATCGAGTGGATCTACGAGAGGTTCAGGCCAGGTCGGCAGCGGTGTAGTAGCCGCCGTCGATCAGGATCTTCTTGTAGTTGTCCTTGGTGACGACCTGAGACTCGAGCAGGTAGGACGGCACGACCTTGACACCGTTGTTGTACGTGGTCGTGTCGTTCGTCTGCGGGGTCTTGCCCTTGAGGATGGCGTCCGTCATGGCGACCGTCACCTTGGCGAGCTCACGCGTGTCCTTGTAGATGGTCGAGTACTGCTCGCCCGCGATGATCGACTTGACCGAGGCGGCCTCGGCGTCCTGGCCGGTCACGATCGGGTACGGCTGGTTGGCCGTGCCGTAGCCGACGCCCTTGAGAGCGCCGAGGATGCCGATCGACAGACCGTCGTACGGGGAGAGCACGCCCGCGACCTTCGAGCCGTCGGCGTAGGTCGAGGTCAGCAGGTTCTCCATGCGGGACTGGGCCGTGGCCGGGTCCCACCGCAGGATGGCGACCTTCTGGAAGTCCGTCTGACCGCTCTTGACGACGAGGACCTTCTTGTCGATGTACGGCTGCAGGATGCTCATCGCGCCCTTGAAGAAGAACGGCGCGTTGTTGTCGTCGGGCGAACCGGCGAAGAGCTCGATGTTGAGCGGTCCCGTCTTGCCGGTGTCCTTGCCGGAGGCGTCGAGGATGCCCAGGCCGGTCAGCAGCGAGGTGGCCTGCTGGACGCCGACCTTGAAGTTGTCGAACGTGGCGTAGTAGTCGACGTTCGGGCTGTTCATGATCAGGCGGTCGTAGGCGATGACCTTGATGCCGTTGGCGTGCGCCTGCTCGAGCTGGCTCGACAGCGCGGTCCCGTCGATCGAGGCGATGATCAGGAGCTTCTCGCCCTTGGTGATCATCGTGTCGATCTGGTTGACCTGGGTCGGGATGTCGTTGTCGGCGTACTGGAGGTCGACCTTGTAGCCGAGCGCCTCGAGCTGCGACTTGACGCCGTTGCCGTCGTTGATCCACCGCTCGGACGTCTTGGTCGGCATCGCGACGCCGATCGTGGTGTCGCCCGCCGGAGCAGCCGCGGCCCCGGAGCCGGCCGCGCTCGGGGACGTGCCCGCTCCGCTCCCGCTGCAGGCGGCGAGAGCCAGGGTGAGGGTCAGTGCTGCCGCGGCTGCGGCGGCGTTCTTGATGCGCATGTTCTCTCCTCGTTGAGATGCAGGTCCGGCTGCGTTGCCGGGGTCGTGCGGTGGTGCCTCGCTGCAACGAGCCCCCCACGGGGATTCGTTCAATAAGTGAATGTTAGCGCTCACATCGGCTCTGTCACGCCATGTGAGGTCACATTTGCGTCACAGTCAGATACCGGCTGCGAGACGGTAGTACGCCGAGTTCCACCGGATCTCGTCGCGGAACCGGCGGCGCGTGGTGCCCTCGTCGATCACGAGCAGCTCGGTCCGCGCGATGTCCGCGAAGTCCTCGAACACCTCGACGCCGACCGCCGTCGTGAGCACGGTGTGATGCGCGCCGCCCGCGGTGAGCCACGCCTCGGCCGAGGTCGCGAAGTCAGGTCGGGGCTTCCACACCGCCCGGGCGACCGGCAGCTGCGGCAGCGCTTCGTCGGGCGCGACGACGTCGACGACGTTGGCCGTGAGCCGGAACCTGTCCCGCATGTCGGAGAGCGCGACGACGATCCCCGGCCCGGCGTCGGTGTCGAAGACGAGGCGGACCGGGTCCTCCTTGCCGCCGATGCCGAGCGGGTGCACCTCGAGCGACGGCCGCGTGGTCGTCAAGGACGGGCAGATCTCGAGCATGTGAGCACCGAGGATCTTCTCGTCGCCCGGGACCAGGTTGTAGGTGTAGTCCTCCATGAGCGAGGCTCCGCCCGGCAGCCCCTCGCCCATCACCTTGGCAGCGCGGACGAGCACGGCGGTCTTCCAGTCGCCCTCGGCGCCGAAGCCGAAGCCCTTGGCCATCAGCCGCTGGACCGCGAGGCCCGGGAGCTGTCGGAGCGCGCCGAGGTCCTCGAAGTTCGTCGTGAACGCCGTCGCGCCGAGGTCACCCAGGAGCCGGAGCAGCGCGAGCTCCTGACGTGCGCCGTAGCGCAGCGACTCGTGGCGCTCGCCCCCCTTGCGCAGCTCGGGTGCGACGTCGTAGAGGTCCTCGTACTCGGCGACGAGCGGGTCGACGTCCTCGTCCGACACGTCCGCGACGGCCGCGACGAGGTCGTTGACCCCCCACGTGTTCACGGACACGCCGAACCGGAGCTCGGCTTCCGTCTTGTCACCCTCGGTGACGGCGACGTTGCGCATGTTGTCGCCGAAGCGGGCGAGCCTGAGCTCGTGGGTCGCCGCCCAGGCCGCGGCCGCGCGGACCCAGGTGCCGATCGACGCGGTCACGGCCGGGTTCGAGACGTGCCCGACGACCGTCTTGCGCGCGACCCCGAGCCGCGTCTGGATGTACCCGAACTCGCGGTCGCCGTGCGCGGCCTGGTTGAGGTTCATGAAGTCCATGTCGATCGTCGACCACGGGAGGTCGACGTTCGCCTGGGTGTGCAGGTGCAGCAGCGGCGTGCGGAGCGCGTCGAGACCGGCGATCCACATCTTGGCGGGCGAGAACGTGTGCATCCACGCGATGACGCCGATCACCGCGTCGTCGGAGTTGGCGTCGAGCGCCGCGCGACGGATCGACGCGGAGTCCTTGAGCACGGGCTTCCAGACGATCCGCACCGGGACGTCGGACGCGGCGTCCAGCGCCCGCGCGATCTCCTGGGACTGCGCGGCGACCTGGCGGAGCGTGTCCTCGCCGTACAGGTCCTGGCTACCGGTGAGGAACCAGACCTCGCGGTCGGCGTACGGCTTGGTCATGACGGGATCTCCTGATCGGTGGTGACGGCCGTGGACTGGCCGTAGACGTTCTGGTAGCGGTCGTACAGCGAGTCGATGTGGACCTGGTCGATCGGGAGCGGCTCGCCGAGCTGGCGAGAGATGTGCACCGTCCGCGCGACCTCCTCGACCATCACGGCCGCCTTGACGGCGTCGGTCCCGTCCTTGCCGATCGTGAAGGGCCCGTGGTTGCGCATGAGCACCGCGCGGCTGCGGGAGCCACGCAGGGTCTCGACGATGCCCTGGCCGATCGAGTCGTCCCCGATCAGCGCGAACGGTCCGATCGGGATGTCGCCGCCGAACTCGTCGGCCATCATCGTGAGCACGCACGGCACGGGCTCGCCCCGGGCGGCCCAGGCGGTCGCGTACGTCGAGTGGGTGTGGACCACGCCGCCGACCTCGGGCATGTGCCGGTAGACGTACGCGTGGGCGGCGGTGTCCGAGGACGGCGACCGGTCGCCGTCCACCAGGTTCCCGTCGAGGTCGCACACCACCATCGACTCCGCGGTCAGCGCGTCGTAGGTCACCCCGGACGGCTTGATCACGAAGAGGTCCGCACCGCGCAGCCGCTGCGAGACGTTACCCGCCGTCCACACCACGAGGCCCCACCGTGGGAGCTCGCCGTGCAGTCGCGCGACGATCTCGCGGACGCTGGCGATCTCGGCCTGGACGGCCGGAGCGAACTGGTCGAGGGACATCAGGCCTGCACCCCCGCCCCGGACCGCGCGTCGCGGCGGATCGCCTTGAGGCGGTGCATGACGCCGTTCGAACCCGACCGGTCGAGCCGCCCGAAGTAGTCGTGCAGCAAGGTGTACTCCGCGAAGAGGGCGTCGTACCGGACCGAGTTCTCCTCGATCGGCGTGTAGGCCGCCGCCGTGCGCTTGCCCATCACGCGGGCGGCCGCGCGGACGTCCGGGTAGGCGCCGGCGGCGACGGCTGCGTGGATCGCCGAGCCGAGCGCGGGGCCCTGGTCCGAGGCGATCGTGCTGAGCGGCAGGCGGGTGACGTCGGCGTAGATCTGCATGAGCAGCGCGTTCTTGAGCAATCCGCCCGCCACGACGAGCTCGGTGACCGGGACGCCGGACGAGACGAACGACTCGACGATCGTCCGGGTGCCGAACGCCGTCGCCTCGAGAAGAGCGCGGTAGGTGTCCTCCGGCGTCGTCGCCAGGGTCTGGCCGACGACGAGACCCGAGAGCTCGTGGTCGACGAGCACCGACCGGTTGCCCGAGTGCCAGTCGAGCGCGACGAGACCGTGCTCGCCGATCTCCTGCCTCCCGGCGAGCTCGGTCAGGTACTCGTGCACGGAGAGGCCACGCTCCGCGGCCGCATCGACGTAGGACGGCGGGACGCACGTGTCGACGAACCAGCCAAAGATGTCCCCCACGCCGCTCTGCCCGGCCTCGTAGCCCCAGAGCTGGTCGACGATCCCGCCGTCGACCGCGCCGCACATCCCGGGCACCTCGTGCAGGTCCGGACCGTTCATGACGTGGCAGGTCGAGGTCCCCATGATCGCCGTCATCTGCCCAGGCTCGACCGCGTTCGCCGCCGGCGCGGTGACGTGCGCGTCGACGTTCCCGACGGCCACCGCGATGCCCTCCGGGAGTCCGGTCCAGGACGCCGCCTCGGCGGTCAGCGTGCCCGCGCGGCTCCCGAGCGCACCGATCTCGTGGTCGACCTTCGTGGTCACGAAGTCCGCGAACCCGGGGTTGAGGGCCGCGAGGAACTCGCTGCTCGGATAGTGCCCGTCCTGGTAGATCCCCTTGTAGCCGGCCGTGCACGCGTTCCGTACGTAGGTCCCGCAGAGCTGCCAGACGATCCAGTCCGCGGCCTCGACCCAGTGGCCGATCGCGGCGTAGACCTCGGGGTCCTCCTCGAGGACCTGCAGCCCCTTGGCGAACTCCCACTCGCTCGAGATCAGGCCGCCGTAGCGGGTGATCCAGTCCTCGCCCCGGGCGTGCGCGAGCTCGTTGATGCGGTCGGCATGCCCCTGGGCGGCATGGTGCTTCCAGAGCTTGACGTAGGCGTGCGGTCGGTCGGCGAACCGGGGCAGCTCGCTGAGCGGTGTCCCGTCCGCGGTGGTCGGCACCATGGTGCACGCGGTGAAGTCGGTGCCGATGCCGATCACGTCGGCCGGGTCGACGCCGTGGTCGCGGCGCGCGGCCTCGAGGGCGGCGGGGACGGCGACCCTGAGGACGTCCACGTAGTCCTGCGGCACCTGGAGCGCCCAGTCCGGCGCGAGCGCCACGGGGGTGCCGGACTCGGCGGCCGGCCCCGCGGTCAGCGTGCGGTCCATGACGGCGTGCGGATAGGCGTGGACACCCGATCCGAGCTCGGCGCCGTCGGACACGCGGACGACGACCGCGCGACCCGAGAGGGTGCCGTAGTCGACTCCGACGACCAGCGCGCGATCAGGGTTCACCGTCATCGGTGCCACTCCGCTCCATGACCTGTGTCACGGTGCGCCGACCGCCACGGACGACGCACCGGCCGCGACGGACGCCGACGGCCGGTGCCAATGTTAGCGCTAACATTGGGCCTGTCAAGTAGGACCCTGGCGATCAGCCGGGCGCCGGCCCGCTGCTCGCCCGGATCACCAGAGTCGGCACCACGGGGGTGTGGTCGAGCTCCTCGCTGGCCATCGCCGAGCGCAGCATCTCCAGGCACCGACGCCCCAGCGCAGTGAAGTCCTGGCGCACGGTCGTCAGCGGCGGGATGAAGTGGGCGGACCCCATGATGTCGTCGAACCCGACCACGGACACCTCGGCGGGAACCGCGACGCCATCCTCGTGGAACGCGCGCAGGAGGCCGAGCGCGAGCTGGTCGTTCGCCGCGAACACCGCGGTCGGCGCGCCGCGACGGGCCAGCTCCTGCCCCACCTCGTAGCCGCAGTCGGCGTTCCAGTCTCCTTGGATCAGCTCCCCTGGGGGCGCTCCCGCCTCGCTCAGCTCCGCACGCCAGCCCTCGACCCGTGCACGGGCGTCGAGCCAGTCCTGGGGACCCGCCAGGTGGGTGACCGTGCGGTGCCCCAGGTCGAGGAGGTGGCGCGTCGCGAGCCGCGCACCGAGCTCCTGGTCGACGCTCATGGTGTGCACGCCGAGCCCCTCGGCGAACCCGGCCGCGATCGTGACCAGCGGGACCTCGCCGACGTACGGGGCGAGCGCATCGCGCACCTCGGCGTGCGGGGCGATCACGATCACCCCCTCGACCGCCTGCGAGAGGAAGTGCTCGACCGCACGCGAGACGCTCTCGTGGTCGAAGACCGCGAGCGTCGCGACGCTCACGAAGTACCCGTACTCGCGCGCGGCCTCCTCGACCGCGATCAAGGTCGACGCCGGGCCGAAGTACGGCGACCCCGTGGTCATCACGCCGATCATCCCCGAGCGCCGGGTGACCAGGGCGCGTGCCGCGGTGTTCCGGCGGTAGCCGAGCTCGGCGATCGCCGCGAGCACCCGGTCACGCGTCTCCGGACGGACGCTCGGATGGTCGTTGAGGACACGGGAGACCGTCTGGTGCGACACGCCGGCCCTCGCCGCGACGTCGCTCATCGCCGGCGGACGCGGGCGGCCCGGTGCCCCGGCCGGGGCGACGGACGAACCGGAGCTCAGGGGCATCTCAGCCCCTCGGCGCCGCGACGGCGTCCGCGGCGAGCTCGCGCGAGCGGTCACGAGCCGCCTCGGCCGCGGCCAGCACCGCCGCCCGCACGCCATGCGCATCGAGCTGCCGGAGCGCGGCGACCGTGGTGCCACCGGGGGACGAGACCCGCTCACGCAGCACGACAGGGTGCTCCCCCGTCCGGTCGAGCATCGTCGCGGCGCCCAGGAACGTGGCCACCGCGAGCTCACGCGCGCGGTCCCGGGTGAGGCCGAGCAGCACCCCGGCCTCCGCGAGGGCGTCGACCAGGTAGAAGACGTAGGCCGGGCCGGAGCCCGAGATCGCCGTGACCGCGTCGAGGTCCTTCTCCGGGACCCGGACCACGAGCCCCGTCCCCGCCAGCAGCCGCTCGGTCAGCGCCAGGTGGTCGTCGGTCGCGTGGTGACCCGCGCTGATCGCGCTCGCCCCCTGACCGATCACCGCCGGCGTGTTGGGCATGACGCGAACCACCGGCGTGCCCGCCGGCAGTCGGTGCTCGTAGAACGCGCACGGCAGTCCAGCGGCGACGCTCACCACCACGGCGCCCGGTCGGAGCCGGGGCGCGACCTCGGCCAGCGCCGCACCGACGTCCTTCGGCTTGAGGGCGATCAGCACGACGTCCGCCCGCGAGGCGGTCGTCGGTCCGTCGTCGGCCGCACGCACCCCGTACCGCTCCGAGATCTCGTTCGCGCGGACCGCACTCGGCTCGGTGACCGTGACCTCGTCGATGTCCCAGCCCGCCGACAAGATGCCCGCGAGGATGGCCTCCCCCATCACGCCCCCGCCCAGGATCGCGACCCTCGGCCTGCTCTCGACCCGACCTTCACCCATGCTGTGCCCTCACGTCCGTCGTCCCGTCCGTGGGACGGAGCGTATCGAGCCGCCACGGGTCCCGTGCGGCCATCGAGCGTCGGCGCCGCGCAGCAGCCGA
Source organism: Actinomycetes bacterium (assembly GCA_021778635.1). Lineage (GTDB taxonomy): Bacteria > Actinomycetota > Actinomycetes > Actinomycetales > Cellulomonadaceae > JAJDFX01. The sequence goes on along the minus strand of JAJYCD010000006.1, from coordinate 39,054 downwards.
CGGTGGTGCCTGGTCATGACCGCAGGTCCGTGACCGGACCGAGCGGTCCTGGCCCCGTCAGAGCGGGTACGCCGCGTAGAGGTCGGCAAGCTCGGACGCCGGGCCGCTCGCCTCGAAGAGCGTCGTGCCGTTGGACCAGACGACGGTCCCGGCGCCGTCGGCCTGCGGCACGATCGTCCAGGTCCCGACCGTCACCCCGCCGACGGTCACGTCACCCGTGCTCGTCGCCGGGCCGGCGGACGCGGTCGAGCCCGCGGTCGGCGACCCCGCCTTCGTGGCGAGCTGGCCGGTGAGCGTGGTCTGGAACGCGGTGACCTCCGCCGCCGTCCGCCACTGCCCCGCGCGCACCAGGACCGTCCCCGACCCGCCGTCGGTGTAGGTCACGTCGTAGGCCTCGAGCGCCCCGGAGGTGCGCCACGCCTCGTCGGCCGCGACCGACGCCCAGGCGTACTGGAGCACCGAGCTCGGCAGCGCGTCCAGGAACGCGCTGCCCTTCTCACGTGCGGCCGGGGCGACCGTCGGTGTCGGCGACGGCAGCAGGGTGGTGCTCGTGACCGCCGCGACGGGGCTACCGCCGCGATTCAGCGTCATCACGATCGCCGTCACGATCCCGCCGAGCACGAGCACCCCGACCACGAGACCGACGATCATGAGCGTGCGACGACGGTTCGGTCCCGGCGCCGTCGGCCCGCCCGGCCCCGGCGGCGGGACGAGAGGTCGCGGCGGTACCCCTGAGGGACGGGCACCGTCTGCGACCGGGGTACCACCCGGCAGCCACGCGGGCGCGGGAGACGGCACCGGCGGTGGGTTCGTGCCAGGACGCTGCTCGCGCCCGGACGCTGCGCCGCCGGAGACCGGATCGAAGGGCCAGCCTCCCGGCGTCGGGCCACCTGTCGAGCTGTCGGACATCCATGCCTCCCTGCCGCACCTGCGGGTCGGTCCCCGATGAAGCCTACGCATGACCGGCCGTTCACCCGGAGCGACAGGCGCCCAGCGGGTCGGTGACCGGCGCGCGAACGACGCGGATGTCGGTGCCCACGGATAGCGTGCCGGCGTGACGTCACTCGCAACGCCGAAGCAGCAGACCGGTCGACCTGCCACCGCGCGACGTGCCGACCGGCCGGCGTACCGCTGCGTCGAGTGCGGCTGGACGGCGGCGAAGTGGGTCGGCCGGTGCGGCGAGTGCCAGGCCTGGGGCAGCGTCACCGACGACGTCGGACCGGGTGGCGGCGCACCACGGACCGTCGCGCAGACGCCGACCCGCGCACCGGCCCGCGCGATCGGCGAGATCGACGTCGAGGCGAGCCGGGCTCGCGCGACCGGCATCGCCGAGCTCGATCGCGTCCTCGGCGGGGGCCTCGTCCCGGGCGCCGTCATCCTGCTCGCCGGTGAGCCCGGCGTCGGCAAGTCGACCCTCCTTCTCGACGTCGCGGCCCGCGTATCCCGCTCGAGCCGCGACGAGAACCCGGCTGCGCGCGTGCTGTACGTGACCGGCGAGGAGTCGACCGGTCAGGTCCGGCTGCGCGCCGAGCGGGTCGGCGCGCTCGACCCGGGGCTGTACCTCGCCGCCGAGACCGACCTCGCGACGGTTCTGGGGCACATCGCCCAGGTGGACCCGGTCCTGCTCGTGCTCGACTCGGTGCAGACGATCGCGTCCGCCCAGGTCGACGGGACGCCCGGTGGGGTCAGCCAGGTGCGCGAGGTCGCCGCGGCGCTGATCGCGGCCGCGAAGGAGCGGGACCTGCCCGTGGTGCTGGTCGGGCACGTCACCAAGGACGGTAGCGTCGCGGGCCCGCGGACCCTCGAGCACCTCGTCGACGTCGTGTGCCAGTTCGAGGGCGAACGCCACTCGAGGCTGCGCATGCTCCGCGCGGTCAAGAACCGTTACGGCCCCACCGACGAGGTCGGGTGCTTCGACCTCTCCGAGACCGGCATCGCCGGGGTCACGGACCCGAGCGGGCTGTTCCTCTCGCACGTGCCGACGCAGGTGCCTGGCACGTGCGTGACGATCACCCTCGAGGGTCGACGCCCGCTCGCCGCCGAGGTGCAGGCGCTCGTCGCGCCGTCCGCACTGTCGAACCCGCGACGCACGACGAGCGGAGTCGACTCGAGCAGGCTCGCCATGGTTCTCGCGGTGCTGCAGCGCCGCGTCGGGGTCCGGCTCGCGGATCAGGACGTCTACGTCTCGACCGTGGGCGGCGCCCGGGTCGTCGAGCCCGCGGCCGACCTGGCGATCGCGATGGCCACCGTGGGCGCGGGTCAGAACGTCCCCCTCGAACCGAGACTGATCGCCCTCGGCGAGGTCGGGCTCGCGGGCGAGATCCGTCAAGTCGCGGGGGTCGGACGTCGGCTGTCCGAGGCCGCACGGTGGGGCTTCACCCGCGCCGTCGTCCCGCCGGGCTCGGTCCCCCCCGGCAGCGCACCCGACGGGATGCAGGTGCTCGAGGTCGAGGACCTTGCCCAGGCCATGGCCGCCTGCGTCCGCCCTCGATCCTCGCGCGACGCGTAGGATTCGGCCGTGGCCACGCCCCCCATCTCGCCCGATGACCTGCTGCGCACGACGCTCGCGGCCGTGGCACCGGGCGGTGCGCTCCGGGACGGGCTCGAGCGGATCCTGCGGGGCCGAACGGGCGCTCTGATCGTCCTCGGGCACGACGAGACCGTCGAGCAGATCTGCTCGGGCGGGTTCGTCCTCGACGTCGAGTTCTCCTCCACCCGCCTGCGCGAGCTCGCGAAGATGGACGGTGCGATCGTCGTCGACCAGGGGGTGAGCCGGATCCTGCGGGCCGCGGTCCAGCTGCTGCCCGATCCGACCATCGAGACCTCCGAGTCCGGCACCCGGCACCGCACCGCCGAGCGCGTCGCCAAGCAGACCGGGTACCCGGTGATCTCGGTGAGCCAGTCGATGCGGATCGTCGCGCTGTACGTCGGTGGTCTCCGATACGTGCTCGAGGACTCGGACACGATCCTGTCCCGGGCGAACCAGGCCCTGGCGACCCTCGAGCGCTACCGGTCACGGCTCGACGAGGTAGCGGGCACGCTGTCCGCCCTCGAGATCGAGGACCTCGTGACGGTGCGGGACGTCACGGCCGTCGTCCAGCGCCTCGACATGGTGCGACGCATCTCCGAGGAGATCGCGGGGTACGTCGTCGAGCTCGGCTCGGACGGTCGCCTCCTCTCGCTCCAGCTCGACGAGCTCACCGGCGGCGTGGACTCCGACCGCGAGCTCGTGATCCGCGACTACGTCGAGTCCGCACGCAACAGCCGCGAGGACGCCGCGACGGTTCAGGCGGCCCTCGGCGACCTCGATGCGACGGAGCTGCTCGATCTCGCGCACATCGCGCAGGTGCTGGGCCTCCCCGGTGGCGGCGACGCGCTCGACGCCGCCGTCGGTCCCCGCGGGTACCGGCTCCTCTCCCGCGTCCCGCGGATCCCGCCGACGATCGTCGACCGGCTCGTCGGGCACTTCGGTGGCCTGCAGAAGCTGCTCGCCGCCGGAGTCGACGAGCTCATGGCAGTCGACGGCGTCGGCGAGCAGCGGGCTCGGGCCGTGCGCGAGGGCCTGTCCCGACTGGCGGAGTCGTCGATCCTCGAGCGCTACGTCTAGACCACAGCGCATCCAGACCGCTGCGTGTCGCGGCGAGTACGCGATCGTCGGACCACCGCGATGCGTCCAGCTCGCGACAGGCTTGATCACGACGTGTCCAGCCCACGGCCTTTCGTCACGACGCCAACGGGTCGTCGGGACGCACCCGGTGGCGCTCCGCACGTCACTTCAGCGTCATCACCAACGGTGCGCTGGTCTTTCCCGCCAAGGAGGCGATCGCCTGGTACGTGCCGGGCCGAGGAGCGGGTAGCCCCGTCGGGCAACCGGCGGCCGACCGCACGCGAGCCCACGGCACCGCGGCCTCGTACGGCTGACCGGCGTTGAGGAGCACGAGCTTCGTCGCCGCCGCGGTGTTCGCACAGTCTCCGCTGGACCAGATCCGGTCGGCGCCCGAGGTGACGACGACCTGGCGCGCCGCCTCACCGGCATCGAGCGTGCACGGTTGGGTCCCGGCATTCGTGACCGTGACCGTGAACGTGGGGTTCACCCCCGCGCCGTAGGTGGTCGCGTCGGCGGTGACTGCCAGGCTGACGGCGCTGGCCGGGCACGGCTGCGGTGTGCCGCTCGCGCGGGTGGTCGCGGTGGTGGACGCCCGGGCGCCCGTCGCCGCGCCGTCGGCCGACCCGCTCGATGCGAGCCGGACGAGCATGACCACCGCGGCGACCACCGCGATCAGCACCGCGACCACGACGATCCGACGCAGCCAGTAGACGCGCGACGGGCGAGGACCGACCGGGTGCAGCACGTTGCTCATCACCCCTCCAGGGGTGCGTCGGGCGACCCGCCGTCGATGGACGGCGAGCGGGCGAAGACCGAGACGCGGTCCGCGTCATCGCCACGGTAGGACGCGCGTGCCGCGACCCGCGCGGGGCACGCCGTCGACTCATGTTCCGGGAGAGGATGCCTTCATGGCGCTCGCTCCCCTCGACGAGACCGGCGTGGTTCCCGCTGTGGCCGACGCGCTCCACGAGACCCTGCTCGCGTGGTTCGGATCGCATGCCCGCGACCTTCCGTGGCGTGCCACCGGATGCAGCCCGTGGGGGGTGCTCGTCAGCGAGCTCATGCTCCAGCAGACGCCGGTCGCCCGGGTCGAACCGGCGTGGCGGGCCTGGATGGAACGGTGGCCGACCCCGGGGGACCTCGCGGAGGCTCCGACCGCGGACGTCCTGCGCGCCTGGGGTCGCCTCGGGTACCCGCGACGCGCGCTGCGTCTGCAGGAGTGCGCACGAACGATCTCCCGGGACCATGCCGGGATCGTCCCGAGCACGGAAGACGCTCTCGTCGCGCTCCCGGGGATCGGCGCCTACACGGCCGCGGCGATCATCGCGTTCGCCTACCGCCGGCGCGCCGTCGTCCTGGACACCAACGTCCGCCGCGTGCTCGCCAGGGTGATGGACGGCGCGGCGCTCCCGGCACCGAGCCTGACCGTCGCCGAGCGTCGACGCGCCACGTCCGTGGTGCCCGGTGACGACGCCCGCGCGGCCGCGTGGGCGGGAGCGTCGATGGAGCTCGGGGCGCTCGTCTGCACGGCACGCTCCCCGCGCTGCGACGTCTGCCCGGTCGCCTCGCTGTGCCGCTGGCGAGCCGACGGCTACCCCGACGACAAGCACGCGCACCGGCGACGGTCCCAGCCGTGGACCGGCACCGATCGTCAGGTGCGGGGCGTGATCATGGCCGAGCTCCGCGCCGCGGACCATCCGATGCCGGAGACGGAGCTGGCACGCGCCTGGCCGGACCGCGAGCAACGTGCGCGAGCACTCGACGGCCTGGCACACGACGGCCTCCTCGTGCGGGCGCGCGACGCCGACGCCGACGGGGACCTGCTGCCGACCCTGGTCAGCCTTCCTCGTTGAGACGCGCTGCCCTCGGAGCGCGCTGCCCTCGGAACGCGCTGCCCTCGGAACGCCCTGCCCTCGGAACGCCCTGCCCTCGGAACGCACCGACCTGGGACCGCACCGACCTGGGACCGCACCGAGCTGGGGACGGGATGTCCACAGCAGGCGCCGACCTCAGGACGCGCTGCGCCGTCGAGGCGCCGTCGGAGCGCCGCGTCGACGGCCCGCTACCCCTCAACCCAGCTCGAGGAGCATCCGCGTGTTGCCGAGCGTGTTCGGCTTGACGCGCGCAAGGTCGAGGAACTCCGCGACACCGTCGTCGTGCGACCTCAAGAGCTCGGCGTACACCTCCGGCGAGACCGGGGTGCCCTCGATGACCGTGAACCCGTGCGCGGAGAAGAAGTCGACCTCGAAGGTGAGGCAGAACAGACGGCGCAGCCCGAGCTCGCGGGCTCGGTCGATCAGTGCCGTCAGGAGAGCGTGGCCGACGCCGCGCGACCGCCACGCCCGGTCGACCGCGAGGGTGCGGATCTCGGCGAGATCCTGCCACATGACGTGCAGCGCGCCGCAGCCGATCACCTGTCCCGCAGGATCGGGCCCGGACCCGGCCGTGGCCTCGGCGACCACGAACTCCTGCACGGCCTCGTAGTACCCCACCCACTCCTTGGCCAGCAGGATGCGCTCGTTCGCGTAGGGCGAGACCAGGGTGCCGATCGCGCGCACGTCGGCAGGGCGTGCGGGGCGGATGCGCAGATCTCCGAGGGCCACGGCCACACGGTACGGCGGTCGGGCCCCGATGCGCAGGCAGGTCCCCGGGCCGGACCGTCCGACCGGTGCCCGTCGGTGAGCTCAACGCGTCTCGCCACGTCCCCCGGAGCCCGCCCGACCCGGCAGCCCGGCCGCTCGCGGTGCGGGCGGTCCGGTGAGCACCCCGCCACGCTGCCGGTTCCGGGCGAGCGGATCGATCGAGGGACCGGCGAGGTCGAGGAGAGCGGTCGCCGTGACCTCGTCGACCACGAGGTCGGTCACGACGTCCGCATGCAGGGCTGCGAGGAGCGGGACGGCCTTGTTGTCCCCGGCGACCACGCAGACCCGACGAGGGATCCGCTGGAGCTCGGCGGGCGTCGGGCCGGTCGCGCGCGCGTTGAGCGGAACGTCCTGATAGCTCCCGTCGGCGCGAAGGAACACGGTGCAGACGTCCCCGACGACTCCCTCGTCGTGAAGCATCCTGACGTCGTCCTCGTCGAGGTAGCCGGCGGAGTAGACGTGGCTGGGAACGGCGCCGGCGACCGCGCCGACAGAGAACAGCGCGATGTCCGCGCGGTGCTGGACCCCGAGCACGCGCTGCACCGACCGCTCCCGCCACATGGCCGCCTTGGTCTCCGGGTAGTCGAAGAACGCCGGAACCGAGAATTGGTGCATAGCGGCGCCAAACGCCGACCCGAAGCTCGAGATCAGGTCGCCCGCGTACTCGATGCCGCTCGTGCGGGTGTTGGCCGCCCCGTTGAGCTGGACGACCGCCGCGCCGCGGGTCGGCTTGGGCGTGAGGTGCCTGCTGATCGCGGCGAGCGTGGTCCCCCAGGCGATCCCGAGGACCATGTCGGAGTCGAACCACGACGAGAGCAGCCGGGCCGACGCCATCGCGGCCTGCTCGAGGCGTTCGACCTCGTTCGCGTGATCAGGAACGGGCACGACGTACGCGTCGATGCCGAACCGTGAGGCGATCGCCCGCCCGAGCCCAGGTGCTCGCGTGCTCGCGGGACGCAGCGTGATCTCGACGAGCCCGGTCTCCCGCGCGCGCTTGATCAGCCGGGACACAGTCGATCGCGAGGTGTTGAGCTGTCGCGCGATGACCTCCATCTTCATGTCCTGGAGGTAGTACATGGAGGCAGCCCGGAGGACGTCCTGCTCACGCTCAGCCATGGGTCCTCCGATTTTGCACGTTTGTGCACTGTGGTTGCGCATCCGTTCGTCTCGTGACGACGATAGCGACTGAACCCCGAGGAGGCACACGATGACGGTGACCGGACTGACCGCACAGGCGCGGTCGAACGCTCTGGAAGCACTGCGAGCGAGCAGCACCGCAGGACGCGAGCTGGACGTACTGGTCATCGGAGGAGGGGTCACCGGAGCGGGCATCGCCCTCGACGCGATCACGCGCGGGCTGACCGTCGGCATCGTCGAGGCGCAGGACTGGGCGAGCGGCACGTCGAGCCGGTCCAGCAAGCTCGTCCACGGCGGACTGCGCTACCTGCAGATGCTCGACTTCCACCTCGTGCGTGAGGCCCTCACGGAGCGCGACCTGCTCATCACTCGCCTGGCACCGCACCTCGTCAAGCCGGTCTCGTTCCTCTACCCCCTCGAGCACCGCGTCTGGGAGCGGGCGTACGTCGGTGCCGGCGTCGCTCTCTACGACACGCTCGCGAGCGTCAACGGGCGGCGCCGGGCACTGCCGATCCACCGTCACCTCACGCGCAGCGGCATGGAGAAGCTCTTCCCCGACCTCAAGCACGATGCCGCGATCGGCGCGCTCCGCTACTGGGACGCCTCGGTCGACGACGCCCGTCTCACCGAGACCTTGGTCCGCACCGCGGTGCACTACGGCGCGCACGCCGCCTCCCGGACGCAGGTCGTCGCGATGTCGACCAACGCGATCGGCACCGTGACCGGCGCGACGATCAAGGATCTCGAGTCCGGCGAGCAGATGGAGGTCCGCGCCCACTCGGTGATCAACGCGACCGGCGTGTGGACCGAGCAGACCGAGGCCCTCGCAGGCACCGAGGGCGGCCTGCGCGTGCTCGCCTCGAAGGGCATCCACATCGTGGTCCCGCGGGACCGGATCGCCGGAGACGTCGGCCTGATCCTGCAGACCGAGAAGAGCGTGCTGTTCATCATCCCGTGGTCCCGCTACTGGGTGATCGGCACCACCGACACCCCGTGGACGCAGGAGCTCCAGCACCCGGTCGCGACCTCCGCGGACATCGACTACGTGATCGAGCACGCCAACGTCGTCCTGTCTCGCCCGATCACCCGTGCCGACGTGATCGGCCACTGGGCCGGCCTGCGCCCGCTGCTCCAGCCCGGCACCAAGGAGGGCACGTCGTCCGCCAAGGTCTCACGCGAGCACACGGTCGCCTCGCCGGTCCCCGGCCTGGTCGTCATCGCGGGCGGCAAGCTCACGACCTACCGCGTCATGGCCAAGGACGCCGTCGACTTCGCCCTCGGTGAGCGCGCGACGACGTCACCGTCGATCACCGACCGCGTGCCCCTGCTCGGCGCCGAGGGACTCTCGGTGCTCCAGCGCAAGTCGCGGGCGATCGCCAAGCAGTACGGGTGGAACCAGTTCCGGATGGACCACCTGCTGCACCGCTACGGGTCCCTCCTGCCGGAGCTGCTGGAGCTTGTCGACGCCGACCCGCGCCTCGGCGAGCCGCTCGCCGGCGCGCCGGCCTACCTCGGGGTCGAGATCGCCTACGCCGCCACGCACGAGGGCGCCCTGCACCTCGACGACGTGATGATGCACCGCACTCGGCTCAACTACGAGCAGACGGATCGAGGTCTCGGCGCCGTCGACGAGATCGCCGACATCCTCGGCCCGCTGCTCGGCTGGGACGCCGCGCAGCGCGAGACGGAGATCACCGCCTACCGCGACCGTGCGGCGGCCGAGGAAGCGGCGGAGCACGAGCTCGACGACGAGAGCGCCGAGCTCGTCCGGTTGCGGGCCGCGGACCTTGCCCCGATGGTCGACATCACGGCGCACGCGTCGTTCGGCGGTGACAGCTAGCCCCTCGGCGCCCGGCGCCCCTCGAGTTCCTCGCGCCCAAGCGCGCGAGGTGATTGTGACAACGACGTCCGTCAAGAAATGAGGCTCATCGTGGATCCATCGCTTGGCCAGGTATTCGTCTCAGAGGTCTTGGGAACGGGGATGCTGCTGCTGCTCGGTGGCGGCGTGGTGGCGAACGTCATCCTTCCCAAGAACAAGGGCTTTGACAGCGGCTGGGTCGTCATCACGTTCGGGTGGGGACTTGCTGTCTTCTCCGGCGTCTACGTCGCGTTCCGGTCCGGGGCTCACCTGAACCCCGCCGTCACGCTCGGGCTCCTCGCGAACGGTGCGAAGGACTACGCACCGGGGGTGCCGGTCTCGTTCAGCAGCACCCTGGTGTATCTCGCCGGTGAGCTGACCGGCGCCTTCCTCGGCGCCGTCCTGGTCTTCCTCGCCTACAAGAAGCACTTCGACGAGAATGCCGACCCCGCCACCAAGCTGGGCGTCTTCTCCACCGGTCCGGCCATCCGCTCGTACGGCTGGAACTTCGTCACCGAGGTCATCGGCACCTTCGTCCTCGTGTTCGTCATCCTCTGCTTCGGCAAGACCCCGACCCAGGTCGGCCCGCTCGCCGTCGCCCTGCTCGTGGTCGCGATCGGCATGAGCCTCGGTGGGCCCACCGGCTATGCGATCAACCCTGCTCGTGACCTCGGCCCGCGCATCGCGCACGCCCTGCTCCCCATCAAGGGCAAGGGCTCCAGCGACTGGGCGTACTCCTGGGTGCCCGTGTTCGGCCCGATCGTCGGCGGCATGCTCGCCGGTCTCGTCGCGCACATCTACGTCTGACCAGATCCGCCGTACCACCCTCAATGTCGAGAAGGAACACCACTCATGGCTGACTACGTACTCGCGATCGACCAAGGAACGACCAGCTCCCGCGCCATCATCTTCAACCACTCCGGCACCATCGTGGAGACGGGACAGCTCGAGCACGAGCAGATCTTCCCCCGCGCCGGCTGGGTCGAGCACAACGCGGCGGAGATCTGGAACAACGTCCGTGAGGTCGTCGGTCTGGCGCTCACCCGCGCCAACCTGACGTACCGCGACATCGCCGCCGTCGGTATCACCAACCAGCGCGAGACGACCGTCGTGTGGGACAAGACCACCGGCGAGCCCGTCTACAACGCGATCGTCTGGCAGGACACCCGCACCCAGAAGATCGCCGAGGACCTCGGTGCTCTCGGCGGCGGCGCCGACCGCTACAAGGCCAAGGTCGGCCTGCCGCTCGCCACCTACTTCTCCGGCCCCAAGGTGAAGTGGATCCTCGACAACGTCGAGGGTGCCCGCGAGAAGGCCGAGCGCGGTGACCTCCTGTTCGGCAACACCGACGCCTGGGTGCTGTGGAACATGACCGGCGGCGTGGACGGCGGGGTGCACGTCACCGACCCGACCAACGCGTCACGCACCATGCTCATGGACCTGGCGACGCTGACCTGGGACGCGGACATCGCCGCGGACATGACGATCCCGCTGTCGATGCTCCCGACGATCAAGTCCTCGTCGGAGGTCTACGGCTACGGCCGCGAGGGCGGGATGGTTCCGGGCGTGCCGATCTCCGGCATCCTCGGCGACCAGCAGGCCGCGACGTTCGGGCAGGCGTGCTTCGAGGTCGGCAACGCGAAGAACACGTACGGCACGGGCAACTTCATGCTCCTCAACACGGGCACGACGCCGATCCCGTCGAAGAACGGCCTGCTGACCACGGTCTGCTACAAGATCGGCGACCAGCCGACCGTGTACGCCCTCGAGGGCTCGATCGCGGTGTCCGGCTCGCTGGTCCAGTGGCTGCGCGACAACCTGGGGCTGATCTCGTCCGCCCCGGAGATCGAGGCACTGGCCGGGACGGTCGAGAACAACGGCGGTGCGTACTTCGTGCCGGCGTTCTCGGGCCTCTTCGCGCCGTACTGGCGGGCGGACGCACGCGGTGCGCTCGTCGGTCTCACGCGGTACGTCAACAAGGGTCACATCGCTCGCGCCGTCCTGGAGGCCACGGCCTTCCAGACCCGCGAGGTCTTGGACGCCATGAACGCCGACTCCGGCGTGGACCTCACCGAGCTCAAGGTCGACGGCGGCATGGTCCAGAACGAGACCCTCATGCAGTTCCAGGCGGACATCCTCGGTGTCCCGGTGATCCGGCCGCAGGTGGCCGAGACCACGGCGCTCGGCGCGGCCTACGCGGCTGGCATCGCCGTCGGGTTCTGGAGCGGCGAGCAGGACGTCATCGACAACTGGGCCGAGGACAAGCGCTGGACGCCGTCGATGGACGACGCCGAGCGTGACCGCCAGTACCGGCTCTGGAAGAAGGCCGTCACCAAGACCTTCGACTGGATGGACGCCGACGTGGTCTGAGCCAACCCGTCGCCGACAGTGGCCCGTCCTGCTACCGCGGGGCGGGCCACTGCCATGTCCGCACCCATGCCTCTGCCGCTGCCCGATCGGGCTGGCTGTTCCGAACGCGCCGGACCGTGCCGGCATCGGAGGCCGCGCACCCGGCAGGTACCTGCCCGCGCCGGGTGCGCGGCTCGGAGCTAGCCTGGCGGCAGGAGGACGCGATGACGCACGAGCCGACGCTGATCGCCTCGGTGCAGCGGGCGCTGCACCTGATCGACGCGGTCGGAGCCGCCGACCGACCGCTGGCGGCCAAGGTGCTGGCGCGTCGGACCGGACAACCGCTCGCGACGACGTACCACCTGCTCCGCACCCTGGTGCACGAGGGGTACCTCGACCGCGTGGACGGCCTCGGGTACGTGCTCGGCGGTCGGATCCCCGCGCTGTCCGGCGGTCCCGGCCGCGCGGCGACCGTGGTGGCCCAGGCGCACCAGGTGCTCCGCGCCCTGCACGTCGAGGCCTCCGCCGCGACCTACCTGTCGATGCTGGACGACGGCGAGATACGCCTGACCGACGTCGTCGACAGCGCGTCCGCACCGCGGGTCGACCTGTGGGTCGACTTCCACGACGCGGCGCACGCCACGGCGGTCGGCAAGGCCATCCTGTCCGCGCTCGACGCCTCGAGCCGGCGCGACTACCTCGGGGACCACGCGCTCGCCGACCTGACCCCGCACACCGTCACCGACCCCCGTGCGCTGCTGCGCCAGCTCGAGTCCGGTGCCGACTTCGCCGTCGACCGCGAGGAGTACGCGCTCGGGACCGCGTGCCTCGCGGTGGCGGTGCCCATGAGGACGTGGACGGGAGCCGTCGCGATGTCCGCACCGGTTCGGCACGCGGACCGGCTCCTGGCGCACCGCGACTCGCTCCGACGCGCGGCCGAGGATATCGCCGTCGCTGCCCTCGGCTGACGAGAGCGCCATCCGGCTCTGTCACCATCTGAACGCGGCGCCGTTGCCGCGGCCCCGGACCCGTCGCACAGTCGTGATGAGGACAACGACGTCTGGAGGCGAGCGATGACCACCACGACACCCGGCCGACCGCACCCGATGCAGAGCGAGCTCGATGGACCCACGAGAGTCGGCCTGTACCGCACGATGGTGCTGATCCGCACCTTCGAAGAGGCGATCCGGCGCGACTACTACGCCGACAAGGGCCCAGGTTTCGACATCGGCAAGGGGCTGGTGCCCGGTGAGATGCACCTCGCAGCCGGCCAGGAGCCCGTCGCGGCCGGGGTGTGCGCGCACCTCACCGCCGACGACGCAGTGACGGCCACCCACCGACCGCACCACTTCGCGATCGCCCACGGCATGGACCTCACGGCGATGGCCGCGGAGATCTTCGGTCGGGAGACCGGCCTCGGCCATGGTCGGGGCGGTCACATGCATCTGTTCGACCCGTCGACGCACTTCTCCTGCTCGGGGATCATCGCCGAGGGGTACCCGCCGGCGCTCGGGCAGGCGTTCGCGTTCCGGCACCAGGGCACCGACCGGGTCGTCGTGGCGGTCACCGGCGAGGGCGCGGCGAACCAGGGCGCGTTCCACGAGTCGCTCAACCTGGCGGCGCTCTGGAAGCTGCCGGTCGTGTTCGTCGTCGAGGACAACGAGTGGGGCATCTCGGTGCCGCGCTCGGCCTCGACGAGCGTGCACTCGAACGCGACGCGCGGCGTCTCCTACGGCATCCCCGCCGAGCGGATCCGCGACAACGACGTCGAGGCCGTGCACCTCGCGGCGTCCCAGGCCGTCGCCCGGGCGCGCGCGGGCGAGGGGCCGACACTGCTCGAGGTGCACACGCTGCGCCTGTGGGGGCACTTCGAGGGCGACGCGCAGGGCTATCGCGGCGACCTCGACGACGTCCCGGCGCGCGACCCGATCCCGACCTACCGCACGACCCTGAGCGCGGCCGGGCTGCTGGACGACGCCACCGCGCAGCAGATCTCCGACGAGGCGAGCGCCCGGGTCGAGGACGCGGTGACCTTCGCCAAGGAGAGCCCGTTGCCCGACCCGGCCGATGCCGGCGCGTACGTGTTCGCGTGAGCGTGAGGAGGAGATCATGACCATCATCGAGCAGCCGGTCGACACGGCTCCGCAGAGCAGCCACCGCCTCACCACGTCGAAGGCGATGGTCGAGGGCATCGAGATCGAGATGGCGCGCGACCCGTCCGTCATCTACCTGGGCGAGGACGTCGGGGCGTACGGCGGGATCTTCAGCTCGACCGCGGGCCTGCTGGACAGGTTCGGCCCCGAGCGGGTGCTCGACACCCCGATCTCGGAGACCGCGTTCATCGGTCTCGGCATCGGCGCGGCGGTCGAGGGCATGCGGCCCGTCGTCGAGCTCATGTTCGCCGACTTCATGGGCGTGTGCCTCGACCAGATCTACAACCACATGGCGAAGATCCACTACGAGTCCGGCGGGAACGTCAGGGTCCCGATGGTGCTCACGACGGCCGTCGGCGGCGGCTACTCCGACGGCGCGCAGCACTCGCAGTGCCTGTGGGGCACGTTCGCGCACCTGCCCGGCATGAAGGTCGTCGTCCCGAGCAACCCGTACGACGCCAAGGGGCTGATGATCGCGGCGATCCGCGACGACAACCCGGTGGTGTACATGTTCCACAAGGGCGTCATGGGCCTGCCGTGGATGGTCAAGAACGCCCGGGCGACGGCGGACGTGCCGGAGGGCGAGTACACCGTGCCGATCGGCGAGGCGAAGGTCGTCAGGCCCGGCAGTGACGTCACCGTCGTGACGTTGTCGCTCTCGGTGCACCACACGCTCGACGTCGCCGAGACGCTCGCGGCCGACGGGATCGACGTCGAGGTGATCGACCTGCGGAGCCTCGTCCCGCTCGACCGCGAGACGATCCTGCGGTCGGTCGGCAAGACGGGCCACCTCGTCGTCGTCGACGAGGACTACCAGTCCTTCGGGCTCTCCGGCGAGATCGCCGCCACGATCACCGACGTCGACCCCGGGATGCTGCGGGCCCCGGTCGCACGCGTCGCGAACCCGGACACCCCGATCCCGTACTCCCACCCGCTCGAGTACGCGATCCTGCCCCGGCAGGACCGGATCGAGGCGGCGATCCGACGGACGGTGAGCCGATGACCGACGTGGTCTTCCCTCCGCTCTCGGCCGAGCGGCCCGAGGCGGAGGGAGTCCTCGCCACGTGGTTCGTCGCCGACGGGGAGCACGTGCACGTGGATCAGCTCATCGCCGAGGTGCAGGTCGACAAGGTCTCGGCGGAGGTCCCGGCGCCCGTCGCGGGGACCATCCATCTGCTGGTGGGCGAGGACGAGGCGGTCCTCCAGGGGACGGCGATCGCGCACATCGACCCGTGACGTGAGGCCCGCGGATGCCCGGGCTCGGGCCGTCCACGACGGCCCGTCGACGTCCCCGGTCCCCCGAGAAGCTCGCCGATCGCCCGACCGTCGGCACCGGATCGTAGGGTGAGGGCGTGCCACCTCGCCCCGCGACCGCCGATGACGCGGTCGCCGACGACTCGACCGCTGACGACCGCGCACGCGGCTCTGGGTCCGGCACGCCGCTCGCAGTGCTCCACCGCGTGTTCGGCTACGAGGCGTTCCGCGGCGACCAGGCCGAGATCATCGACACCGTCGTCGCCGGCGGTGACGCCCTCGTCCTGATGCCGACCGGTGGGGGGAAGTCCCTGTGCTACCAGGTGCCGGCGCTCGTCCGTCCGGGCACCGGCGTCGTCATCTCCCCGCTGATCGCCCTCATGCAGGACCAGGTCGACGCGTTGTCGGCCCTCGGCGTCCGCGCCGGGTTCCTCAACTCGACGCAGGACCTCATCGAGCGCCGTCGCGTCGAGCGGGCCTTCCTCGACGGCGAGCTCGACCTGCTCTACCTCGCACCCGAGCGGCTGCGCGTCCCGGACACCCTCGACCTGCTCGACCGGGGGACCATCGCGCTGTTCGCGATCGACGAGGCGCACTGCGTCTCGCAGTGGGGCCACGACTTCCGGCCCGACTACCTGCAGCTCTCCGTGCTGCACGAGCGCTGGCCGGCGGTGCCGCGCATCGCCCTGACCGCGACCGCCACCGAGGCGACCCACACCGAGATCGCCGAGCGCCTGCAGCTCACCGCGGCGCGGCACTTCGTGGCGAGCTTCGACCGGCCCAACATCCAGTACCGGATCGTCGGCAAGGACAAGCCGCGTGCCCAGCTCGTCGACCTCCTGCGAGCCGAGCACCCCGGCGACGCAGGGATCGTCTACTGCCTGTCCCGGGCGTCGGTCGAGCAGACGGCGCAGCACCTCGTCGAGCACGGCATCCCGGCGCTGCCGTACCACGCCGGCCTCGACGCCCGGGTTCGCGCGGCGAACCAGTCGCGGTTCCTGCGCGAGGACGGTCTCGTGATGGTCGCGACGATCGCGTTCGGCATGGGCATCGACAAGCCCGACGTGCGGTTCGTCGCCCACCTCGACCTGCCGAAGTCGGTCGAGGGCTACTACCAGGAGACCGGTCGAGCCGGTCGCGACGGACTCCCGTCCACCGCCTGGCTCGCGTACGGCCTGCAGGACGTCGTGCAGCAGCGGCGGATGATCGACACCTCCGAGGGCGATGCGACCCATCGCCGCCGCCTCGCGGCACACCTCGACGCGATGCTCGCGCTGTGCGAGACCGTCACGTGCCGCCGCGTCCAGCTGCTCGCCTACTTCGGGCAGACCGGCCAGCCGTGCGGCAACTGCGACACCTGCCTGGCACCCCCCGAGTCGTGGGACGGGACGCTGGCGGCCCAGAAGCTGCTCTCGGCCGTGGTCCGCCTCGACCAGCGCGGTCAGCGGTACGGCGCCGGCCACGTCATCGACATCCTGCTCGGCAAGGCGACGCCGCGTGTCGCCCAGCTCGGCCACGAGACCCTGAGCGTGTTCGGCATCGGTGCCGACACCTCGGAGGGCGAGTGGCGCGGCGTCGTCCGTCAGCTGCTCGCGCAGGGCCTGCTCGCCGTCGACGCGGACGGCTACGGGACCCTGCGGCTCACCGAGACGAGCCCGGACGTGCTCCGCGGCGCCCGGTCGGTGCTGCTCCGTCGCGAGACGCCCCGCACCGCACGGCCCGCGCGCCAGTCCAGGCGGACTGCGACCTCGGAGCTCGACGCCGACGCCGTGTCCGTGTTCGAGCGGCTGCGGTCCTGGCGCGCCGCGACGGCGAAGACGAAGGGGGTCCCGGCCTACGTCGTCTTCCACGACGCGACGCTGCGCGAGATCGCCACGCGTCTCCCGACGACCCTGGACGAGCTCGGGACGATCAGCGGGGTCGGCGTCACGAAGCTCGACACCTACGGTGCCGAGCTGCTCGAGGCGCTCGCGACGACCGGGGCGTGAGGACCCGCGCGATGCGGGCCGCACGACGCGCGCCGCACCTGTCGCGCTGGCCGGACGACGCGCACCGCACCTGTCACGCGGGCCGCACGGCGCGCACCGACCGGGTCGCGGGTCCGCGCACGCCGACGACGTCGCCGCGTCGAGCGCACGCTGGACCGACGTCGGGGTCTGAGCAAGGATCGACGCCATGGACTACACCACGCTCGGTCGCACCGGCCTCCAGGTGTCCCGGATCGCCCTCGGCTGCATGACCTACGGCGAACCCACCCGCGGCAACCACTCCTGGACCCTCGACGAGGAGGCGAGCCGACCGCTGATCCGACGCGCTGTCGAGCTCGGGATCACCTTCTTCGACACGGCCAACGTCTACTCCGACGGATCGAGCGAGGAGATCGTCGGCCGCGCGCTCGCGGAGTACACGCGCCGCGAGGAGGTCGTCATCGCGACCAAGGTGCACGGTCGGATGCGCCCCGGGCCGAACGGCGCGGGCCTGTCCCGGAAGGCGATCTTCACCGAGATCGACGCGAGTCTGACCCGGCTCGGGACCGACTACGTCGACCTCTACCAGATCCACCGCTGGGACCCGGGCACGCCGATCGAGGAGACGCTCGAGGCGCTTCACGACGTCGTCAAGGCCGGCAAGGCCCGCTACATCGGCGCCTCGTCGATGTACGCCTGGCAGTTCACCCAGGCCCTCTACCTCGCCGACCTGCACGGCTGGACCCGGTTCGTCTCGATGCAGGACCACTACAACCTGCTCAACCGCGAGGAGGAGCGGGAGATGCTCCCGCTGTGCGTCGACCAGCACATCGGCGTCCTCCCCTGGAGCCCGCTCGCGCGTGGGCGGCTCACCCGGGACTGGGACTCGACGACCCACCGGACCGACACCGACGAGGTCGGCAAGAGGCTCTACGGTGCCGACGCCGGCGACCGCACGATCATCGGGCGCGTCGCCGAGGTCGCCGCCGACCTCGGCGTCCCGCGCGCGCAGGTCGCCCTCGCCTGGGTACTGCGCAACCCCGCGGTGACCGCGCCGATCATCGGAGCCAGCAAGCTCGGACATCTCGACGACGCGATCGCCGCCCTCGACGTGCACCTCACCGACGACGACGTCGCGCGGCTCGAGCAGGCGTACGCGCCGCACGCGGTGGTCGGGTTCCAGTAGACCGACCGGAACCGGACCGAGCTCCGACGCGCGGGCTCCCCCGGCACACGGGTCCTCAAGACGGTCGCCGTCCCCTCAGCGCGCCGTCCCCTCAGCGCGCCGTCCGCGAGCGCGCGGTCCTGTCAGCGCGCGGTCCCGTCCACGGCATACGGCTCGATCGCGGCAAGCTCCTCGTCGGTCAACGGCGGCGCCGCGAGCGCAGCGACGTTGTCCTCGAGCTGCGCGACGCTGCTCGCGCCGATCAGGGCCGACGTGACCCGCGGATCGCGGAGCACCCAGGACAGCGCGAGCTGTGCCAGGGACTGCCCTCGACCGGCCGCGACCTCCTGCAGCGCCCGCGCCCGGGTCAGGTAGGGCTCGCTGATCCGCTCGGGCTTGAGGAAGTGCCCGAGCGACGCGCGCGAGCCCGCTGGAACGGCTCCGGACAGGTACCGGTCGGTGAGGAGTCCCTGCTGCAGCGGCGAGAACACGATCGCCCCGATCCCGAGGTCGCCGATCACGTCGAGCAGGGTCTCCCCCGAACCGTCGCCCTCCGGAAGCTCCACGTGCCGGTTGAACATCGAGTACGACGGCTGGTGGATCAGCAGCGGCGTGCCGAGCTCGGCCAGCACGCGAGCGGCGGTCCGGGTCTGCGACGGCGAGTAGTTCGAGATCCCGGCGTACAGCGCTCGGCCGCTCGTCACGGCGGTGTGCAGCGCGCCCATCGTCTCCTCGATCGGCACCGACGGGTCGGGGCGGTGCGAGTAGAAGATGTCCACGTACTCGAGACCGAGCCGTGCCAGTGACTGGTCGAGCGACGAGAGCAGGTACTTGCGCGAGCCGCCGTCCCCGTACGGTCCCGGCCACATGTCGTAGCCCGCCTTCGAGGAGATGACGAGCTCGTCGCGGTACGGACGCAGATCCGCTGCCAGGTGACGGCCGAAGTTCTCCTCCGCGGAGCCGTACGGCGGCCCGTAGTTGTTCGCGAGGTCAAGGTGCGTGACGCCGAGGTCGAACGCGCGGTGCAGGACGGCCCGCTGGGTCTCGAACGGCGTCGTGTGGCCGAAGTTGTGCCAGAGCCCGAGCGACAGCGCGGGCAGGTCCAGCCCGCTGCGCCCGCAGCGGCGGTAGGTCATCGTGTCGTAACGGTCCTCGGCAGCGCGGTACGGACTCATGCAGCGATCCTAGGAGTCCGGGAGGACATGGCAGGATCGCGGCGTGCTGCGCATCGTCTTCTTCGAACCGCGGATCGCCGGCAACACCGGCAACGCGATCCGGCTGGCCGCCGTCACCGGGGCCGAGCTCCACCTCGTCGAGCCGCTCGGCTTCGACCTCTCGGAACCGAAGCTGCGGCGCGCCGGGCTCGACTACCACGACCTCGCGCACGTCGTCGTGCACCCGAGCCTGTCGGTGGCGCTCGCCGCGATGCCCGGGTCGCGGGTCTTCGCGTTCACGACGCAGGCCCGCACCCGGTTCACCGACGTCGAGTACCGCCGGGACGACGTCCTCCTGTTCGGCCCGGAGCCCACCGGGCTGCCGCCCGAGGTCCTCGACGACCCACGCGTGACGACCCAGCTCCGCATCCCGATGCTCGCCGGCCGACGATCGCTCAACCTGTCGAACTCCGCCGCGATCGCGACGTACGAGGCGTGGCGCCAGCTCGGCTTCGACGACGGCGCATAGCCCGACGCGGGCCCCTCACGGCCGCACGCCCGCGGCACTCGTGCCGTAGGAATGGCGCGCACGGACGACGTCGCCACCGGCGTCCCCGGAGGCTTCGCGCCCGGCGGGACCCGTCCGCGTCGCAGCCCCGACGCACGAGTGGCCCGGATCCGTGCGGATCCGGGCCACTCGTGCGTTCACTGCCGGCGGTGCGCCACGGGCGGAGACTCAGTTGGCCGCCGGCATGACCCCGGTGGCCGGTCCGTCCGAGGACGACGACCCCGCAGGCACGTCGATCCCCGACTTCGGCGTGCCGACCTCGGCGGCGACACCGACCGCGACCGGCTCGACGAGCGCCCGGTCGCCCTTGGGGACGCCCCGGAAGGTGAACTCCCCGAGGATGCCCTCGCCGTGACTGTCGACGATGATCAGCTCGCCGGCCTTGACCTCGCCGAACAGGATCTTCTCGGACAGCGCGTCCTCGATCTCACGCTGGATCGCCCGGCGCAGCGGTCGTGCCCCGAGGACCGGGTCGTACCCCTTCTCCGAGAGCAGGATCTTCGCGGCGGGAGTGAGCTCGATGGCCATGTCCTTGTCACGCAGGCGAGCGTCGAGCTTGGCGATCATCAGGTCGACGATCGCCACGATCTCGGGCTGCGAGAGCTGCGGGAAGACGACCACGTCGTCCACCCGGTTGAGGAACTCCGGCCGGAAGTGCTGCTTGAGCTCGTCGAGGACCTTCGACTTCATCCGGTCGTACGACGTCGACAGGTCGCCGCCCGCCTGGAACCCGGTCTGCAGGCCCTTGGCGATGTCCCGAGTGCCGAGGTTCGTCGTCATGATGATGACGGTGTTCTTGAAGTCGACGACGCGGCCCTGCGAGTCGGTCAGCCGACCGTCCTCGAGGATCTGCAGCAGCGAGTTGAAGATGTCGGCGTGGGCCTTCTCGACCTCGTCGAACAGGACGACCGAGAACGGCTTGCGCCGCACCTTCTCGGTGAGCTGGCCACCCTCGTCGTAGCCGACGTAGCCGGGGGGCGAGCCGAACAGGCGCGAGACGGTGTGCTTCTCCGAGAACTCGCTCATGTCGAGCTGGATCAGCGCGTCCTCGTCGCCGAACAGGAACTCCGCGAGCGCCTTGGCGAGCTCGGTCTTCCCGACGCCCGTCGGCCCGGCGAAGATGAACGAGCCACCCGGGCGCTTGGGGTCCTTGAGCCCCGCACGCGTGCGGCGGATCGCCTGGGAGAGCGCCTTGATGGCCGCCTCCTGGCCGACGACGCGCTTGTGCAGCTCGGTCTCCATGTGGAGCAGCCGGCTCGACTCCTCCTCGGTCAGCTTGAACACCGGGATGCCGGTCGCGATCGCCAGCACCTCCGCGATGAGCTCCTCGTCGACCTCGGCGACCGCGTCCAGGTCACCGGACTTCCAGGCCTTCTCCTTGTCGAGACGGCGCAGGCCGAGCTGCTTCTCGGTGTCACGCAGACGCGCGGCCTTCTCGAAGTCCTGCTCGTCGATCGCCGACTCCTTGTCGCGACGCGCCTCGGCGATCTGCTCGTCGAGCTCGCGGAGCTCCGGCGGGGCCGTCATCCGGCGGATGCGCAGGCGAGCGCCCGCCTCGTCGACCAGGTCGATCGCCTTGTCCGGGAGGAACCGGTCGTTGACGTACCGGTCGGCGAGAGTCGCCGCGGCGACCAGTGCACCGTCGGTGATGGACACCCGGTGGTGCGCCTCGTAGCGGTCGCGCAGTCCCTTGAGGATCTCGATCGTGTGCTTGAGCGTCGGCTCCGCCACCTGGATCGGCTGGAAGCGCCGCTCGAGGGCCGGGTCCTTCTCGACGTACTTGCGGTACTCGTCGAGCGTCGTGGCCCCGATCGTCTGGAGCTCACCGCGCGCGAGCATCGGCTTGAGGATGCTCGCGGCGTCGATCGCGCCCTCGGCGGCACCCGCGCCGACGAGCGTGTGGATCTCGTCGATGAACAGGATGATGTCGCCGCGCGTCCGGATCTCCTTGAGGACCTTCTTCAGGCGCTCCTCGAAGTCACCGCGGTACCGGCTGCCGGCCACGAGCGCGCCGAGGTCGAGCGTGTAGAGCTGCTTGTCCTTGAGCGTCTCGGGCACGTCGCCGCGCACGATGTCCTGGGCCAGGCCCTCGACGACGGCCGTCTTGCCGACGCCGGGCTCGCCGATCAGCACCGGGTTGTTCTTGGTGCGCCGGGACAGCACCTGCATGACCCGCTCGATCTCCTTGCCGCGACCGATGACCGGGTCGAGCTTGCCCTCGCGGGCGGCCTGCGTGAGGTTGCGCCCGAACTGGTCGAGCACGGCCGAGCCGGACGGCTGACCCTCGGCGGGGCCGCCGGCAGCGACCGGCTCCTTGCCCTGGTAGCCCGAGAGCAGCTGGATGACCTGCTGGCGCACGCGGTTGAGGTCGGCGCCGAGCTTGTTGAGCACCTGGGCGGCGACGCCCTCGCCCTCGCGGATGAGACCGAGCAGGATGTGCTCGGTGCCGATGTAGTTGTGGCCGAGCTGGAGCGCCTCGCGCAGGGACAGCTCGAGCACCTTCTTGGCGCGCGGCGTGAAGGGGATGTGCCCCGACGGGGCCTGCTGGCCCTCGCCGATGATCTCCTGCACCTGGGCGCGCACGGCGTCGAGGGAGATCCCGAGGGACTCCAGCGACTTCGCGGCGACGCCTTCGCCCTCGTGGATGAGACCGAGGAGGATGTGCTCGGTGCCGATGTAGTTGTGGTTCAGCATCCGTGCCTCTTCTTGGGCAAGGACGACGACCCGGCGGGCTCGGTCTGTGAATCTCTCGAACATGTGCACTCCTCACGAGCGGCGTGCGGCCTGGGCACGGGTCCCTGGCTCGGGCGTTGTTCGATGCTAACGGGGGTACGGGGGCAAACCTGCCCGTGTTCGCCGCAGGCGTGACAGGAGGCCCAGGGCCCGACGTGCGCGCGTCGTCGCGCATGCGGCGGCGCGCGGTCGCGCGATCGACCCGCCGGCTGGTCAGACGACGGCCGGGACGGGGTCGGACGCGTCGACGGTCCGGGGTGCCCCGACGGCGACACCGCCCACCGCCGTCGCGTCCTCCGCCTCGGCCGGCTCCACCGGGACCTCGTCCGTCGGCGCGCGTCGTGCGAGCAGCACGCCGACGAGGGCCGTCGCCCCGCCCAGCACTGCGAGGATCCGGAGCGGCTCGCCGAGCAGGACGACGGACAGGGCCATCGTGAGGACCGGGATGAGGAACAGCGACAGCGACCCGCCCGCCGATCCGAGCCTCGCGAGGGCCACGATCCAGGACCCGTACCCGACGGCGGTGGCCATCACCCCGAGGAAGACCACCGCGAGCAGCGCGTGACCCACGGACGGGGCGTCTCCGGGGACGCCGCTCGCCCGGGCACCGCCCGCAGCGGCGAGATCGGCGAGCGCCGACGGGACGAGCGGCAGCGCGACGGCGGACGCCGCGACGGTGACCGCTGCCGCCACGGCGAGCGGCTCGGCACGGACGAACAGCGGCTGCTGCAGCACGGCGTACCAGGCCAGGGAGAGCGACGCGCCGGCGATCATCGCGATGCCGGTCCAGCCACCGGGGTGAGCACCGCCGCCGCCGCCCGACCCGACGAGCGCGACCGCCGCGGTCCCGGCGAAGGCGAGCGTCACGCCGGCCACGACGCGCGCGGTCACGCCGGTGCGCAGGACGAGGACCCCGAACGCCGTGATCAGGACGGGCGAGGAGTTGGCGATGAGCGCGGCGATGCCGGGCGCGACCGTCTGCTCGCCGTAGCTGACGAGAAGGGAGTACCCGACGTAGCCGAGCAGACCGAGCAGCAGCAGGCGCGGCACGTCCGAGGCGCGCAGCCCGCCGGCGCGCGGCGTCCCCGGGCGGCGCGCCCGGATCGCGAGCCAGACCAGCGTCAACGACGTCGCGCCGACCAGCGTGCGACCCACGGTGATCGTCGTGGGGCTGAGCACCCGTCCGGCGTAACCGATGGCGACGAACGCGGGGGCCGACGCCACCACCATGACGATCTCGGCTCCGCTGAGCCGATGCGTGAGCTGCACGTCGATAATCGTACGAGCGTCCGATAGTCCGGTGCAACGTGCTCCCACCAGGCACGTGATGCCACGGGACACCAGGTCTCTCACGCGGGACGAGCTCCGGCCCGGCAAGATGGGACGATGCCGACGCCGCCCGGACGCGAGCCCACGAGCGCGACGACCCGTGCCCGGGTCCCCCGCCGACGGCCCGAGATCCGCCGCGCGCAGATCGTCACGGCCGCACGCGAGCTGATCGCGGAGCGCGGTCTCGCGGCGACCTCGGTCCGCGAGATCGCCGTTGCTGCGGGGGTCTCGACCGGCACCGTGACGTACCACTTCGCCCATGTCGGGCAGATCCTGCAGGCGGTGCTGCGGGCCGAGGTCCCGCTGTTCACCGAGCCGATCGTCGGAGCCGCGCGGTCCGCTCCCGACGGTCGCACCGAGCTCGGCGCGATCGTCGACGGCATGCTGTCCCCCACCGAGGCGGCGAGCCGGCACTGGAGCCTGTGGATCGACTACTGGGCCGCGGCGGTGCACGACCCCGAGCTCGCGCGCTGGCAGGACGAGATCTACCGGTGGTGGCGGGCCGAGCTCGAGCGGGTCGTCGCGCGCGGCGCGGCCGACCACAGCCTCACGGCACTCGGCCCGGTGGAGGAGGCCGCCGCGGTGGACGAGCTCGTCGCCCTCATGGACGGCGTCGTCGTGCAGCACTTCCCGGCCGGGCCGGCCCGCGGACCCGCGCAGGCACGCGCGGCCGTGCACGCCTTCGTCGCACGACGGTGGGGTGTGCACCCGACGATCTAGCGGTCGTTCAGCCGGTCGGGCTCCCGCCGTGTCGCGATGACACCGGACCGCCGACGACGAGCGACCTCACCAGGAGTGCAGCTCCGGCGACGCGGCCAGGTGCGCCTCGAACGCAGCGCGCTCCTCGCCGGTGAACGCCCGCGCCGCATGGGTCGCCGTGTCGAGCTGGACCATGCGCGAGCGAGCCCGGAGGTACACGGTGTCACGGTTCGCGGCATCGAGGATCTCGTACGCGAAGTCCACCGACGAGCGACCGATCCTCGGCACCCACACCTCGACCGCGAACGGCGCCGGACGGTAGGTGAGCGCGGCGAGGTACTCGATCTCGTGCTTGACCACGACCAGCATCGACGCCGTGAGCGCCCCGGTCTCGTCGACGCCCATCGACGGGAAGAGGGTGAACCGCGCGTCGTCCAGGTAGCCCAGGTACGCGGCATTGTTCACATGACCGAAGAGGTCGACGTCGGACCACCGGACCTGCATCTCGACCCGCCCGCGGCGCTCGCTCAGGGTCACCTCGTCGTCCACCCGACCACCCTAGTGGCGGTGCGCCAGGACGCCGTCTCCGTTCACCGAGCGGCGAGGGCCCCTCGGAACGCGGCGAGCGCCGCCTCGGAGAAGAGCACGAACCGGACGAGGGCGACCACGCCCTCGTCCGCGTCGCCCGGGTGCTGCTCGGCCCAGGACCGGACCGCGCCGACGGCTATCTGCGCGACGTCGTCCACCGCCCAGCCGTAGACGCCCGCACTCACCGCCGGGAAGGCGACGGAGCTCGCACCCAGCGTGGCCGCGACGTCGAGGGAGTGCGTGAAGCACGAGGCGAGGAGCCCCGGGTCCGTCTGACCGCGATGCCGATCGGGCCCGACCGTGTGGATCACCCACCGCGCCGGCAGGTCCCCGGCCCCCGTCGCGACCGCCTCGCCCGTCGGCAAGCCGTCCGGCAGGGTGGTCCGACGCAGCCGACGGCACTCGGCCAGCAACGCGGGTCCGGCGGCGGCGTGGATCGCGCCGTCCACGCCACCCCCGCCGAGGAGCGACGAGTTCGCGGCGTTGACGATCGCGTCCACCCGCTCGAGGGTCAGGTCTCCACGGATCGCCTCGATCAGCATGAGCCCATCGTGACCCCGACCCGGCCGGGGACGCACGACGGGCGCGACCGTGCGACGGCGCGCTGCGCACGGGTGCCGGAGCGCCGGAGCGTCGGAGCGCCGGGGCCGTGCTCGCGGGCCGAGCTCGCGGGCGGGCCTCGCGGGCCGAGCTCGCGGGCGGTGCTCGCGGGCCGAGCTACGTCGTCGGGTCCGACTCGAGAAGGATCGTGACGGGTCCGTCGTTGACGAGCTCGACCGCCATGTCCGCGCCGAACACGCCGGTCGCGACCTCGAGCCCACGCCCCCGCAGCGCCGCGACGACGTCGGCCACCAACGGCTCCGCGACCGGCCCCGGCGCCGCGGCGTTCCACGTCGGGCGCCGGCCCTTGCGCGTGTCGGCGTACAGGGTGAACTGGCTCACGACCAGCACCGGCGCACCGACGTCGACCGCGCTCCGCTCCTCGCGCAGGATCCTCAGCTCGGCGATCTTGCGCGCGACGAGCTCGACCTGGGTGGCGCCGTCGCCCGGCGTCACCCCGATCAGGGCGACCAGGCCGGGGCGGTCGATCCGACCGACGACCTCGCCGGCGACGGTCACCGACGCACGCGTCACGCGCTGGACGACGGCTCTCATCCGATCGCCTCGCTCATGACCATGACGTGCGGGCTCGTCGGGCGTGCGCAGATCCCCTTCCGGCGCACCAGAGCCCGACGGGGCAGACGCGCGCCGGTCACCTGCTGCCCCCGCACGCGCAGCCGCTCATGCATCGACCCCGACGCCCCAGTCCGCCACGACCCGACCCACCGGCTCGCCGTGCCCGAGGACGGGGGTGTCGCCGATCGCCCGCAGCGCGTCGAGGTCGACCTCGGGGTCCACACCGGCCAGCAGGAGCGCGGCGACCAGCACCGCGGGTCGCGGGCGCGCACCACCGTCGGTGATCTTGAACGCGAGGCCGCGACCGTCCGGGAGCCCCGCGGCGTAGACGCCGTCGGCTCCGTCCTTCGCCACCAGACCGGGCACCGCGCGCATGACCCGGGTCGCCTCGCGACCCGTCCCTGCGACGAGCCACGGGTCGGCGGTCATCGCCGCGGCGACGCGGGCCTGCGGGCTGCCGGGCGCCGTGCGCGGTGCGGCGGCGATCGCGCCGAACGCGCGCGCCAGCCCGACGAGCGACGTCGAGAACAACGGGGCACCGCAGCCGTCCACCGTCACATGGACCACCGGGACGCCGGTGAGGTCCTCGAGCGTGCGCCGGATCCCAACCTGCAACGGATGCTCGACCTCGAGGTACGTCGCCGGATCCCAGCCGTTCAGCAGGCACGTCGCGAGCATCGCGGCGTGCTTGCCGGAGCAGTTCTGGGTCAGCGACGACGCGACCCGACCGGACGTCTGCCAGGCGAGCGCAGCCGTCGGGTCCAGCGGCAGATCCGGCGTGTTCTGCAACGCGGCCTCGGTCAGCCCGGCACCCGCCAGGACGGCCCGCACCCGGGTCAGGTGCGCCGGCTCGGCGTTGTGGCTCGAGCAGGCGATCGCCAGCTCGGGGCCGTCGAGGGCCAGCCCGTGCCGCAGCATCGCGACCGCCTGGAGCGGCTTGAGCGACGACCGGGCCCAGATCGTCGCCTCGGGGTCCCCGAACGCGTGCTCGACGGCGCCCTCGCTCCCCGCCGCGCCGTCGCCGCCCTCGCTGCCGTCGCGACGGGCTGCCGGGCGAGCGGGTCCGACGATCACGAGGTGCCCCGTGTGGACGGACTCGACCAGGTCGCCGCGCAGCACGCGGGCGAGCGGGACCGCGTGCGTCCCGATGTCGGACGGAGCCGGCACGCCGGCGCTCACCAGCCGCCGCGCGAGGTCGGCCCCCGGCGGCCGCCGCGACCCGACGGCCCCTGGACCGCGGGCCGGACGTCGACCAGGTACACGATCGCGGCCACCGCCGCGATCAGCGCGATGAACCCGAGCGCACCGATGCCGAGCGGCGGTGGTACCGCGACGAACGACACCGCGGTCGAGACCCCGAGCACGCCGACCCAGAAGTTCTTGGTCCGCTTGCCGGCGGACACGAACGCCTGGGGCTTGCGGATGAGGGCGTCGACGAGTCCCCAGACGCTCAGCCCGAAGATCGCGACGAACAGGACGAGGTACACGAGGCTCTGCAACGAGGCGAAGATCACCCTGCGGAGCCTACGAGACGTCAGGCGGTCGGGACCACGGTCAGCCCCTCGGCGCGCGCCGCGGCGGCCAGGTGCTCGTCCCAGACCGCGACGACGAGGTCCGGTGACGCGACGGCGAGCGCGCTCGCAAGGTGCACCGCGTCGGCCCCGCGGACCGGGTGCAGCGCGATCAGGCGCCCGGCCGTCGCCATGACCTCGGCCGTGATCTCGACCAGGTACACGCTCGGCGCGAGCCGCTCCCAGATCCGCAACGCGGCGTCGTGGTCGTCGGGATCGAGCAGACCCGCGCGCATCGCAGCCGCGAGGGTCGCCCGGACCTCGGCGTCGCAGAGCCGGGAGGTCACCACCGCGTCGGCGACGTCCCACAGCCGGGCCGCGAGCGGAGAGCCGGGCTCGTGGACGCAGAGCTTGAGCACCGCGCTCGCGTCGACGTAGACGAGGGCCATCGTCAGCGCCGGAGACGGCGCACGAGGCCGGACACACCCGTCGCGCTGCGCGCACCGGGACGCTCGTCACCCTCGACCACGGGCCGCGGAGCGTCGGGCGCGGTCAGGAGGCCGTCGCGCAGCAGCTGCGACAGGAGGTCGGCGGAGGCCACCCCGGTGAGTCGAGCGACCGGGACGCCCCGCTCGGTGATCACCACGTCCTCGCCGGCCCGCGCCGCATCGATCCACTGCTTGAGCTCGGCGCGCAGCGTGCTGACCGGTACGTCCATCTTCAGACGGTACAGCCGATCGCCTGACGCGTGTACACCTCAGAGCTCGGGCAGGGCGTCCCGAGCCACTCCCGGGTCCT
Source organism: Actinomycetes bacterium (assembly GCA_021778635.1). Taxonomy (GTDB): domain Bacteria; phylum Actinomycetota; class Actinomycetes; order Actinomycetales; family Cellulomonadaceae; genus JAJDFX01. The sequence goes on along the minus strand of JAJYCD010000006.1, from coordinate 10,366 downwards.
CCCCGCTGGCCTCGAGCAGGTCGACCACGAGTGAACGGCACAGCAGCACGAGGCTCTGCACGTGCCAGTCGTCCGGCGCGATCACGAACGGGTCGAGCCGCCCTGCCAGCGCGAGGAGCTCCTCGCGTGCGCGGACCGGCTCGCGCCCTGCCGCGAGGGCCGTCCCGAGGTCGTCGCAGGCGATCGCGAAGCCGTCGGCGACCGCGGCCACGTCCGCACGGTCGTGCTCGTGACCGTCCTCCAGGGTCGCGAGCGAGCGTCTGACCAGCACGCGGGCGTTGCGCATCGCGCGGTCCACCCGCACGGCCGAGTTCCCGAGGGCGGTGAGCTCGTCACGGTGCCGACGTCCCGCCGGGGACACCCGCGCGAGGTCCCGCGCATTCCGCGCCCCCTCCCGCCAGTCGTCGAGCGCCGGCTGCGACGCGCGGCCGCGGATCAGCGCGTCCTCGACGTCGTGCGTCGAGCCGCTCCGCAGGCCCCGTGCGAGCACGTGGAGCATCCCGGCCAGCTCGCCGATCGCGTTCTTGGCCTGCAGGCGCGGCCGGCGGCGCGGGTCGCTCGGGGTGAGCGCCGCAACCGCGAGCGCGACCGCTCCACCGAGGAGCGCATCCGTCCACCGACCCAGCGGGCCGCCGCTCGCGCCCAGGGCGGGCAGGCCGACGATCACCATCGCCTGCACCCCGGCCTGCGTCGCGAGCACGACGCCGCGGTCGAGGAAGCGCGCGAGCAGCACGGAGATCGTCAGCACGAGCGCGACCTGCCACCACCCGCTGCCGATGACGTGCACCACGAGATCGCCCAGGCCGACGCCGACCGCGACCCCGATCGCGAGCTCCGCGACCCGCCTGACCTGCCGGTCCATCGAGAAGCCGAGCGCGACCCAGGCCGACACGGGCGCGAAGAACGGGTACTCGTGGCCGAGGACGTGCCGCCCGATCGCGTAGGCCGCCCCCGCGGCGACCGACGCCTGCAGCACCGGGAACCACGACGTCCCGACCCGCCCCCAGCCCTGCCGCAGCCGCGCCTCGGCCAGCACCCGCGCGGAGCGACGCCCGAGCAGGTCGGTGGCCGTGCGCCCGACGTCGCTCCCGGGCGAGCCGGTGGCGTCCGCGACCTCGCTCACAGGCGTGGCGGTTGACCGAGACCGCGGGCCACCGGGCCGCGCTGCGGAGGTCGGTCGACGGACACGCCGTCCGCGGCGATCACGACCTCCTGCGCGGCCGACACCGCTCCACCGTCGCAGTCGACGACCAGCACCGCGTCCTCGGCGGTGCTCCGCTTGACCAGCGCGAGGGCGACCGGGCCGAGCTCGTGGTGACGCGCCACCGAACCGATCTCACCGATCACCCGGTCCCCGCCGCCCTGCACCCGCACCGCCGCACCGTGCGCCGGGAGCAGGTGGCCGGAACCGTCGAGCAGCAGCATCACGAGCCGACGCGGCGGCCGTCCGAGGTTGTGGACCCGGGCGACCGTCTCCTGCCCTCGGTAGCAGCCCTTGTGCAGGTGGACGGCCGTCCGCAGCCAGTCGAGCTCGTGCGGGATCGTCCGGTGGTCGACGTCCAGCGCCAGCCGCGGACGCCACGCCTCGATGCGCATCGCCTCGCTCGCCCACGTCCCCGCGAGCCGCCACCCGCTCGCCTCGCGCGCCGCGACCTCGTCCGCGAGGGCCGCCCGCGGCACCAGGACGTGCCGCCACGGCCGGTCCGCACCAGGGTGCTCGGACTCGGGACGGCCGTACCGCGTGCCGCCGGGCGAGACCGTCGGCCAGGGGTCACGCCACGTGATCGGCTCACCCTCGGCACCCTCGGAGTCGAGGGGCTCACCCAGCGTCGCCCACTCGTCGGTGACGTCCGCGACCTCGACCCGGAGCATGAACCGCATCCGGTCGAGCCAGTCCGCGAGCGCCGGGGCGTCCGACCCCTCGGTGAGGAGCCACGTGCTCTCGCCGTCGTCGACGACCCCGGCGGCGTGCTCGACGTGTCCCTGCGGGCTGAGCACGAGCGTCTCGGTGGAGGTCCGCGCGGCCAGCTCGGTGAGGTCCTGCGACGTGATCGAGTTCAGCCAGGAGAGGCGATCCGGTCCGGTCACCCGGACGACGCCGTGGTGGGACAGGTCGACGACCGCGCCGCCCTGCGCCAGAGCGCGCTGCTCGGCCGTCGGGTCGCCGTAGTGCCAGGCGACGCCGTCGTCCGCGCCGGCGGCGGCGACCGCGCCACGACGTGAGAGCAGCGGGCTGCGGAACCTCGCCGGCGGCCACGCGCGCGGACCGTCCTCCGAGGTAGCGATCGGTGTCGCGCCGGGGTCGGTCGTCATCGCGGGCTCACGTGTCCTGTCCGGTCTCGTCGGGAGCGTCGACCCGGCTCAGCCGGGCGGACGCGTAGGACTGCAGCCCGTGACCGAACGCCGCGAGGTCCCACGCCCACATCAGCTCGCCCTGCACGTGGCCGTACATCCGCCTGGCGGCCGTCACCTCCGCCGCGCTCGCGGTGCGGGCGATCAGGTCGCTGACGAGGTCGATTCGGCCGTTACCGGTCGAGCCGAGGTACAACGACAGATGGCCCGCCGGGTCGGTCAGCAGCACCTCGAGCGGGTGACGATCGGCCGGCAGGGCCGGGTCCCGCTCGGGTGAGATGCGCCAGTAGCCGCTCTCGGTGGACCACACCGATCCGAGCGGGGCCGGGTCGACCGCCTGGATCCGACCGTCCGGTCCCGGGACCAGGCCGGAGCCGTCGTCGGGCAGGGCGACCAGCCGGAAGGTCGACTCGTACCGGAGGTAGGGCCCGCCGTCATGGTCGAAGACGAGGTCCTGCGTGACGACCGTCTCCTCGATCCCGGGGTAGGCGACGACGCCCTCGCCGTGCCAACGACCGAGCAGCCAGGCGAGGGGGTACACCTCGGGTGCGAGGTCCTCGGGGATCACGAACGCCATCTCAGCTCCTCTCTCGGCGCGACCCTGCCGGCCGGGGCGCACCCCGAGCCGCACGCGACCGCCGCGCACAGGTTCAGCGCGGTCCCTTGTAGAGCCGGTAGACGACGACCCCCGCGAACCAGGTGATCGCGAGGGTGGCCAGCAGCAGCAGACCGATGACGTAGCCCTCGAGCGTGCCCATGGCTCGATCCTATCGACGAGGTCGCGGACGACGCGCAGACGCGTCCGGGCCGCGTGCGCCCTACCCTGGCGACGTGACCACCCCAGCGCGTCCTCTCGTCGTGAAGACCACCGCGGGTGCGGACCGCCTCGAGACCTGCAACCAGGCTCTCACCGTCGCGGCGACCGCGGTCGCATCGGGCGCGGACGTGAGCCTGTGGCTCACCGGGGAGGCGAGCTGGCTCGCCCTGCCGGGACGCGCCGAGGAGCTGGCCCTCGAGCACGCTGCGCCGCTCGCCGATCTGCTCGCAGCCGTGCGGGCCGGCGGTCGGGTGACCGTCTGCACCCAGTGCGCCGCGCGCCGTGGTTTCGGTGCGGACGACGTTCTTCCGGGAATCCGGATCGCCGGCGCGGCGGTGTTCGTCGAGGAGGTGCTCGCTCCGACGGCGCAGGCGCTCGTCTACTGACGCGCACCGTTCGGCGCTGCCCTCACCCGGCGCTGCCCTCACCCGGCGCTGCGGCTCCGCAGTCGCAGACCCAGCAGGTACATCTCGCAACCGAGGCACAGTCCGAACACCGCGTTCAGGAACGCAGCGACGAGCGCGAGAGCGGCGGCCGTCGGGATCGCCGCGACGACACCCGCAGCGCCGAGCAGCACACCGGCGCCGGTGATCACGAGGCCGACGCCCTGCGCGAACCGCGGGGGGCGCGGGTCCTCGAGCTCGGTCGGGGGCGCGAGGCGCGGTTGCACGAGCGCGCGGAAGACCCTGCCCTGGACGGACCCCTGGGCACCGCGCACGGTACCGACGAGGAACAGCGCGGCGATCACCGCGAGAAGCGCGAGCGCGGCGCCGCCCGTGCCGAGGAGGAGCGTGACCGCCAGGAGGACGGCGGTGATCGCGGCGCCGACGCGAGGACCTCGCGGGTCGATCCCGCCGGGGCTGCGCCCGGACGCGGTTCCGCCGGCGGGAGTCCGGGCTGCTGGTGCGCGCCCGTCCGAGGTCGGGGCGTCGGGCGTGCGACCGTCGTCGCCGGGCGTGCTGGTCTGGTCGGTCATGGGTGTCTCCGGTCTCGTTCGGGGGTCGAGCAGTGCCGGGGCCGGTGTCCGCACTCAGTGCGCGCGGGCACCGCCAGGACACTGGCCGAGCGACTCGAGCGAGGCGATCGCGTGGTGGTGGCTGACCGCGCCGCTCATGCGACCGCGGACGGTCGCGTCCGGTCCGAGGACGAGGACCGTGGGGGTGCGCAGCACGTGGAAGCGGCGCACGAGCTCGAGGTTCTGCTCCACGTCGAGCTCGACGTGGACGACGCCGGGGTGGTCCGAGGCGAGGGCGGACAGCACGACGGCGGTCCGCCGGCACGGCGCGCACACCTCGGATGACAGCTGGACGAACGTCGCACGGGTCCCCGGCTCGACGCCGAGCTCCTGCGGAGTCAGCCGCGGGCTCACGGTGGACGCGGGCGGCGCAGGTGCGTCGTCGGTCTCGTGGGCGACAGCGGCGACGCGCTCGGAGACCGCGGTGAAGCGGCCGTTCCGCCACGACCACCACCAGCCGAGCGCCCCGGCCAGGACGAGCACCGCGAGCAGCAGCTCGATCCGCATCGGCATCGGTCAGCCCACCAGGACCCGGCCGACGACGTACACGAGGATGCCCGTGATCGTCACCGGCAGCACGAGCGCGGCCAGCGCCGCCGACCTCCTCCTGAGCGCCCTCAGCCGGTCGAAGAGCACGTGCAGCGCGGCGACCAGCACCCCGACCGCGAGTCCGAGCAACGCCCCGGCCACCGAGTCCACGCCCGGGACGAGAGCCCCCGCCCCGGCTCCGCCCCCGGCGGCCGCACCGACGGTGACGAACGCGCCGACCCAGCCCGATATCGGCAGCACCGCGACGGCGGACCCGACCGCGAGGGCGAGCGCACCGGTGATGACCAGACCCGTTCCGCCCGACGTCCGACCCGCGGCGATCCACCCCGCCACCGAGGTCGCCACGAGCGTGCCCGCCACGACACCCGAGACCGACTCCAACAGACGTTCGCGCCCGTCGGTGCGCAGCAGCTCGTTGACGAACGCGAGCAGGATCGACAGCGCGACGACCGAGGGCAGCTCGCGCAGGAACGGCTCTCCCCGGGTGAAGGTGATGGCCGCCACCGCGCCCACGCCGCCGATCCCGATCACGACGGACGCGCCGGGTCGGCTCGAGAGCCCGAGCAGCACCGGCCAGCCGTACGCCACGACGATGGCGAGGACCGCGCAGAGCGCCGCCAACGGTCGCTCACCGAGGTAGGCCGCCACCGCGACGAGCGTCGCGACGACGGCCGTCCAGACCGCGCGCGTGGTCAGGCCCATCGCTGCCGCCGATCGCCCACGGTCGCCGCGGAACCGTGACGGGCGCGAGCGGGGGTGGGCATGCGGACGATTGTCGCAGATGCACCGCCACCGCCCACCGTGACGACCGTGATCGCGCTGGAACGGCACCTGGTCGAGACCCGGCCCGTTGTAGCGTGTCCCCCACGGCAAGCAAGGAGGTTCCTCCGGTGGCAGACCTGCTGCTGCTCACGCCCTCGTCCGGTGGCCCGGCCCAGGTGCTCCCCGCGCTCGGTCTCCTGACCCATCGGATCCGTGTGCTACCGGTCGAGCCGTCGGCGCTCCTGGAGGCCCCGGAGGCCGACGTCGTCCTGATGGACGCACGACGCGACCTCGCCACCGCACGCACCACGTGCCGCATGCTGCGCGCGACGGGACTGACCGTCCCGGTCATCCTGATCCTCACCGAGGGCGGCTTGACGGTGCTCACCGCCGAGTGGGGGGTCGACGACCTCGTCCTCGCGAACGCCGGACCTGCCGAGGTCGAGACCCGGATCCGGCTCGTCATCGAGCGCTTCGCGACGCCGTCGGTCGACTCTGCGCCCGAGGAGATCTCGGCCGGCGAGCTCACGATCGACGCGAGCGGGTACTCAGCACGGCTGCGAGGGCGTCACCTCGACCTCACGTACAAGGAGTTCGAGCTGCTCAAGTACCTCGTGCAGCACCCGGGACGGGTCTTCACCCGGGCCCAGCTCCTCCAGGAGGTCTGGGGCTACGACTACTACGGAGGCACCCGGACCGTCGACGTCCACGTGCGACGCCTCCGCGCCAAGCTCGGTCCGGAGCACGAACAGCTGATCGGCACCGTCCGCAACGTCGGTTACCGGTTCGACATGCCGAAGGACCGTCGGTCCACGCTCGACACCGTCCGTGCGGACGGCGGGACCGCCCCCACGGAGGAGGTCGACGTCGACTCGACGTCGACCACGTCCGGCGACCCCGGTCCGTCGCGGGAGTCCGTCGCCCGTTGATCCGTCGCGCCCGACGTCGCCCGCTCCCCTGCGCCCTCGGATCGGGGTAGGTTCGCCCGCGTGAGCGTCGACTCGACCACCGTCCTGATCGAGGGGCCCTGGCGGCACCAGTTCGTCCCGGCCAACGGGGCGCGGTTCCACGTCGCCGTCGCCGGGCCGGACGACCGCGACGTCCCGCTCGTCGTGCTGCTGCACGGGTTCCCCGAGTTCTGGTGGGCGTGGCGCCACCAGATCGTGACCCTGGCGGACGCAGGGTACCGGGTGGCGGCGATGGACCTGCGCGGGACGGGCGCCTCGGACAAGCCACCGATCGGGTACGACGTCCCCACGCTGTGCCGTGACGTCGCCGGCCTCGTGCGGTCGCTCGGGGTCGATCGGGCGGTCGTCGTCGGTCATGGCGTCGGCGGTTCCGTGGCCTGGGCGATGCCCGCACTCGAACCGTCGGTCACGGCGGCCGTCGGCTCGATCGCCATGCCACATCCGGTGCATGCGCGCGCCCTCGGCCGCACGGCACTGACGCCGACGGCGCTGCGACATCTCGTGTACTTCCAGCTGCCGACGCTGCCGGAGCGGTCGATGACCCGCACCGACCTCGTCCCGCGCCTGCTGCGCGAATGGGGTGCGGACGGCTGGCTCACGGCCGATGCCGCCGAGACCTACCGGGTCGCCGCACAGGTGCCGTTCGCGGCGCACAGTGCGATGGAACGCCTGAGGTGGCTCGTCCGCTCGACGCCGCGCACCGACGGGCGACGGTACCTGGCGCGCCTGCGCGCCCCGGTACCGGTGCCGGTGCTCCAGGTGCACGGCGCGGGTGACCGCTGCCGGCCTGCCGCGACGGCACCGACCCCCGCGTCGCTCCTCGGGTCCGACTACCGGTACGAGCTCGTGCCGGGCGCCGGGCACTTCGTTCCCGAGGAGGCTCCGGACGCCGTCGGCGCCATCCTGCTCGACTGGCTCGCCGGAGTGGCGCCGCTCGCCCCCTGACCGCGACCGAGCTGCTGCCCGGCCGCGCGGGTCGGCCGGGCGGGGCCGGGTTCGATCAGTCCTTGACGAGGGCCGCGGCTCTCGCCGGGTCGACCTCGCCGATCCCGAACGACGGACAGTCGGCTGCGATCGCGCACGCACCGCAGGCCGGACGGCGCGCGAAGCACACCCGCCGTCCGTGGAAGATCATCCGGTGCGAGAGCAGGGTCCACTCCCGCTTCTCGACGAGCTCTGCGATGTCCTGCTCGACCCGGACCGGGTCCTCGCTCGCGGTCCACCCGAGCCGCCGCGCCAGGCGTCCGACGTGCGTGTCGACCGTGATCCCCGGCGTCTCGAACGCGTTCCCGAGCACGACGTTGGCGGTCTTGCGACCGACCCCGGGGAGCGTCACGAGGTCGTCCAGGCGACCGGGCACGCGACCGTCGAACCGCTCGACCAGAACCCGACCGATGCCCATGAGCGACTCGGCCTTGGCGCGGAAGAACCCCGTGGACCGGATCAGGTCCTGCAGCTCCGCTCGATCCGCCGCCGCGTAGGCCGGGGCGTCGGGATAACGGTCGAACAGCTCGGGGGTGACCATGTTCACGCGCTTGTCGGTGCACTGGGCCGAGAGCACGGTCGCCACGAGCAGCTCGAGCGGCGAGGTGAAGTCGAGCTCGCACGCCGCCTCGGGGTACCGGACGGCAAGGGCCCGGTTGATCCGCCGCGCCCGCCGGACGAGCGCGAGGTGGGACTCGCTGGCGGCAGGCGGCGCAGTGGTCGAGGTCACACCGGAAGCGTACGTCCGACGCGTCGTGCCTGGTCCGCACGGGTGATCCTGGTGCGGTACGCGCCCGCGACGCTCAAGTGCCCGCGGGATCGGGTCGAGAAGTGGTGGATGGAATCGACGTGACGAGCACGCCGAGCAGGAGCACGACGAGGGAGCATGGTGGAGCCCACAGCGGCGGCGGGGCCGGAGCGCGTCGCGCGTGAGCCCGAGCTCGGTCTGCGGGCGCTGCGGCACTCCCGCCGCGACCTGAGGATCGAGCTGCTGCGGGTCAACCGGTGGCGCCTGCTCGTGCGGTCGCGCATCGAGGTCGCCGTCGCCGCAGCGACGCTACCCGAGCCGCTCGGCCAGGACCCGCTCCCCTACCTGGGTGTCGACGTCCAGACGGTCCTGCCCATGCAGACCGAGCTCGAGGCCGCGCTGCGCAGCGGTCTGCCGATCGGCGAGCTCGACCGGCTGGACCTGCTGCGCGACCTCGACGCCCGTCTCGGTGCGTACCAGGAGAGCGTGGCGGCCGCGCTCGAGCGCGCGACCGAGGACTTCATCGCGCGCCTGTCGCTCCACCCGACGGCCGCCCTCGACCTGCCCGAGCTGCGGAGTGCTCGCGTGAGGGCCTGATGCGGCAGACTGGGCTCGGTCCCGGACGTCGCGCACGAGGTACAGAAGGTCGGTGAAGGACAGCGTGGACGACACCGTCGTGCTCTCCGCTCCCTTGTTCTCCCACATGGAGCCCGAGGCGTCGCGCGCGCTGCTCGAGTCGATGACGTCCCTGGAGTTCCAGCGCGGCACGGCGATCTTCCACGAGGGCGATCCGGGCGACCGCCTCTACGTGATCGCGCGCGGGAAGATCAAGCTCGGGCGGCGTTCGGCGGATGGGCGCGAGAACCTCCTCGCCGTGATCGGCCCCGGCGAGATGTTCGGCGAGCTCTCCTTGTTCGACCCGGGCCCGCGGACCGCCTCCGCGACGGTCGTCGCCGATGCGGTGGTGCTCGAGCTCGACCATGCCGAGCTGAACGCATGGCTCGCCGACCACCCGAAGGTCGCGATCCACCTGCTCCAGGCCCTCGGTCACCGCCTCCGCCGCACCAACGAGACCCTGGCCGACCTCGTCTTCTCGGACGTTCCGGGTCGCGTCGCCAAGGCGCTGCTCGATCTCTCGACCCGCTTCGGCGAGCAGGTCGACGACGGACTGCGGGTCGCGCACGACCTGACGCAGGAGGAGCTCGCCCAGCTCGTCGGCGCGTCCCGCGAGACCGTCAACAAGGCCCTGGCGGACTTCGCCGCTCGGGGTTGGGTGCGCCGCGACGGCCGCGCCGTCGTCCTCCTCGACCTGCCCCGGCTCGAACGCCGAGCCCGCTGATCCTGCGCTCCCCTCGCGCGGCACGGCCGGGCCGGGTGCCGGCGATCTCGTCGGCCGACGTGTCACCTCGCCCTGTCCGAGCACGACGGACGGCCAAGCTCTCGCGGGAGCAGGCCCGGAATCGATTCAGGAGCGGGTGATCTCGACGACGAGCTCGATCTCCACGGGCGAGTCGAGGGGCAGCACGGCGACGCCGACGGCACTCCGGGCGTGCACACCCGCGTCGCCCATGAGCTCGCCGAGGAGCTCGCTCGCACCGTTCACAACGCCCGGCTGACCGGTGAAGTCGGGTGCGCTCGCCACGAAGCCGACCACCTTGACGACACGCAGGCGCGCGTCGTCGTCCACGACCGAGAGGACCGCCGCGAGCGCGTTCAGGACCGCGGTACGGGCGAGGTCCTGCGCCACGGCGGGCTCCACGAGTCCCGCGCCGGTGCCGACCTTGCCGACCGTCGCCAACGAACCGGCGACGAACGGGAGCTGTCCGGAGGTGTACACCTGGTCCCCGGACCGCACCGCGGGGACGTACGCCGCGACCGGCGCAGCCACCGGGGGCAGCGTGAGGCCGAGCTCGGCCAGCCGCGCGAGCAGCGCCGCGCGATTCATCGTGATCCCTCGGACGTCCCTGCGGTCGGGCGCTTGAGGTACGCCACGAGCCCGGCATCGGGGCCCTGCACGACCTGCACGAGCTCCCACCCGTCGGCACCCCACTGGTCGAGGATCGCCTTGGTGGCGTGGATGATCAACGGGACGGTCGCGTACTCCCAGGTGGTGGCCATGGGCTCAGCCTAGCGACGGCCTCCCGCGTGCACGTCGAGGAGGGCGTCGGGCG
>JAJYCD010000062.1 GCA_021778635.1 Actinomycetes bacterium | reverse complement strand
CGAGCTTTGCACTCCTCACGGCGGTCGGAAGCGACAGCGCCGTCGGCGGCTACGCGGCGACCGTCGGCAACCGCACGCTCGAGTCGGTCTACACGTTCCAGGTCATCAACAACACGGTCGACGGCGGCACGATCTACACCTTCGGCGACGGGTTCTGCCTCCAGGCGGACGGCCAGACCGTCGGCTCGACGATCAGCTACGTCCCGGCGACGGACTGCCGTGACGACGCGCCGAGCCGGATGTGGGCCTACGGCACCGACTACAAGATCCATCTCGCGGTGACCGATCTGAGCGGAACCAAGCTCTGCATCACCGGCGCCGGCGGAGTGACCGTCACGCTCCAGGACTGTGCGCAATCGTCACTCAACTACAAGCAGCTGTTCAGCTGGGAGGGAGGCGCGCGGTGGCGCGGCGAGAACTCCTCCGTCACGAACTACTCCAGCGAGTGCCTCGGCACCGGTGACTCCAGTCTCTCCGACCTGACTGGCTACAAGCTCAAGATCACCACGAGTTGCGCGAGTGACGCGGCCTGGGGCTCGTTCGACCCCGACGCACGCGTGGGTGCAGGTCCGGCTGGTTTCGCGACGCACCAGGTCGTCAACTTCCTGGAGTTCGGGCGGTGCATGGACGTGACGAACGAGCAGGTCTCGTCGACGTTCATGATCTCGTACCCGTGCAAGCAGGACCCGAGCGGAGGAAGCCTCCTGGCTTGGAACCACAAGTGGTACTACGCCGAGCCGACCCCACGAGTGGGGTCGACGACCACCACGCTCTCGGTGAACAACGGCTCGGTCTACTGCCTGACCACGCCGGACCCCGCGACGAGTCCGGCGTACCCGACGATGACTCCCTGCAACACGAGCAGTCCCAACGCCAACCAGACCTGGACGCGGACGGCGCAGGCAGACACCTACGCGAACTCGTGGACCTTCAAGGATCGCTACGGTCGGTGCATCAGCCTCGGTGACAAGTACAACGGCTCGTGGTCGAAGCTCCTCATGGCGACCTGCACTGGCGGACCGGAGCAGAAGTGGAATGCTCCTCCGACGGCGCAGAAGGCGACGCTGGACAACTTCAAGGAGCTGAACTGACCGGCAACGGGGCCCTGGACGTTGTCACGACCTCGACACTGCTACCTGGCGCGACGGTACTTGCCGGGGTCCTGGGCCTGCTGATCGGCTCGTTCCTCAACGTCGTCATCTGGCGGGTGCCGCGCGGCGAGTCGATCGTCGCGCCGCCGAGCGCATGTCCGCGATGCGGTTCCAGGATCGCCGCACGCGACAACGTGCCGGTCGTCTCGTGGCTGCTGCTGCGCCGTCGGTGCCGTGCGTGTCATGAGCCGATCTCGGCGCGCTACCCGCTCGTCGAGCTATCGAGCGGCGCCTTGTTCGCGCTGACGACGTGGCACTTCGGCGCGAGCGCGGCCACCCCCGCCTTCCTCTACCTGGTCGCCATCGCGCTGGCGTTGACGCTGATCGATCTCGACGTCCATCGCCTGCCGAACTCGATCGTGCTGCCGGCCTACCCCGCGGGCGCGGCACTTCTGGCAGCGGCGAGCTGGGAAGCGGGGAGCTGGACGGCGCTCGGACGGGCCGCGATCGGCGGAGCGGCGTTGTTCGTCGCCTACCTGCTCATGATGATTGGTTCGGCTGCCGTGCTCGGCGCCACCGGGATGGGCTTCGGTGACGTCAAGTTGGCCGGCGTCGTGGGGATGTACCTCGCGTGGCTCGGCTGGGGCGAGCTCGCCGTCGGTGCGTTTGCTGCCTTCCTGCTCGGTGGATTCTTCTCGATCGGGCTGCTCATGACTCGGCGGGCGGATCGCAAGTCCGGCGTGCCGTTCGGGCCGTGGATGCTTGCCGGAGCATTCGTCGGGGTCGCGTGGGGCGGGCCGCTCTGGGCGTCGTATCTCAGCCTGCTGGGCTGACCCAGGACTCGGCGATCAGGAGCGGGCCATCTCTCAAGTCGGCTGCCGCGTCACCCGATAAGGGGAATGGAACGGCGGGGCGGCATCCGAGAGGGGAATCTGTGTCCAAGACCCGGGTCATCGGCCTTGACATCGGTACGACGGCGGTACGTGCCGCACAGCTCGAGTTTGGCGGGGGAACGGCACCGTCGCTCGTGAAGTATGGCGAGGTCCCCATACCGCTCGGATCTGTGCGCGATGGTGAGGTGACCGCGAGGGACTTCGTCGTCAGCGCGCTCCGTGAGTTGTGGGCGCAGCAGAAGTTCGACAGCAAGGACGTCATCATCGGAGTCGGCAACCAGCGCGTCGTCGTGCGCGAGCTCAGTCTCCCGTGGATGCCGATGCACCAGCTCAAGGCCACGTTGCCATTTCACGTCCAAGAGCTTCTTCCGATGTCCACCGACGAGGCGCTGCTCGACTTCTACCCCACCGGGGAGGCCGAGACCGAGCACGGTCGTGAGGTGAGCGGCATGCTTGTCGCTGCCGTGCGCGACACGGTGAGCGCCAATGTGCTGACGGTCGAGGCCGCGGGACTCAGGCCGGTGATGGTCGACCTGAACGCATTCGCCCTGATGCGGGGAATGACCCGCGGCGAGCTGGCCGGACGCATCGTGGGACTCGTCGACATCGGTGCTCGTGTGACGAACGTCGTGATCTCGGCGCACGGCGTCCCGAAGTTCATCCGGACGCTGCCGTCCGGAGGCCAGGACGGCACCGACGCGGTTGCCCGAGCGGTCGGGATCTCGATCCCCGAGGCTGAGGCGCTGAAGCGCCAGCTCGGGATCGGGTATGCCGTGGCGCCCGAGTTCGCGGACGCGGCCGAGGCGCTGCAGGCCGTGACACACAACCTCATCGAGGCGATCCGCAACACCTTCGTCTACTACGCGGGGAACCATCCCGGCGCGGGCATCGAGCTCGCTGTCCTGACCGGAGGCGGAGCGCATCTGCCGGGGCTCGGTCAGTTCCTGTCGAGCGCAAGCCGGCTTCCGGTGACCTTGGGCGATCCGCTGAGTGGCGTCGAAGCCTCTCGTGTGGCTGGCGGACGGGACGTTCTCGTTGGACGGGAATCCTTGATGGCAGTGCCCATCGGACTGGCCTACGGAGTTGCCGCATGACTGCCACTGCGAGTCGCCGGATTGACAAGGGGGCGCTGCTCCTGGGTGCCCCGATGCTCCCGCAGGTCAACCTGCTTCCGCCCGAGGTTCGCGCGGCCCGCGGGCTCACGGCCACCAAGCGAGTCCTCGCGCTCGCGCTCGTCGGTGTGCTGGCCGTCGCGGGACTCGGCTACGGGGCTGCGCAGATGTCCGCGTCGAGCGCGAACGACGAGCTCGCGGTCGCACAGGCCGATACCGCCGCTCTCCAGGCGGAGGTCGCCAAGTACGCCGAGGTCCCCGTCGTCGTCAACGGCCTGAAGCGTGCAACAGACGCACGGACGCTCGGCATGTCGACCGATGTCGAGTGGAAGGGCTACCTGGACGCGATCAGCGCGGTGCTCCCGCCCAACGTGAGCATCTCGACCCTGACGGTCGTCCAAGGGTCGCCGAGCCTTGCCGCACCCTCGCCGGCGGATCTGCTGCTGGATCAGGGGATTGCCACGATCACCTTCAGCACCCGCTCGACGAGCCTGCCCGATGCGTCCAGCTGGATCACAGCGCTCGACTCCGTGCCGAACCTCTACGGGGCCACGTTCAGCAGCGAGACGCTCGGGGACGAGAACGGGTTGGCCGGCTACTCGGTGACGTCCACGGTGCAGGTCAGTTCCGGAGCGTTCTCCGGGCGATTTGCCGCAGACGCGAAGGGGAACTGAGATGAGAACATCCAAGGCTGGCGGCTGGATCGCCGGCACGGCGTTCGTCGGCGTGGTTGTTCTCGCGCTCGCGTGGTTCCTCGCGATCTCGCCTGTGCTCGACTCTGCCTCGCAGACCCGTCAGCAGGTCGTGGCTCAGCAGAGCCAGAACACGATGACCCAGGTCAAGATTGCCGGTCTGAAGAAGCAGTTCGCCCAGCTCGACACTCTCAAGGCACAGCTGGCAGCCGTGCGCCTTCAGGTTCCGACGACGAGCGACCTCGCGGTGTACCAGCAGCAGCTCGCTGCGGTGGCGCTCGCCCATCAGGTGACGGTCACCTCGATCCAGGTGTCGTCGGCAGCGCCGGTGATACCGGTGGTGGCCAAGGCCGCTGCGACACCGACGACTGCGTCGAGCAATGCGGCGGCAGCCAACGCAGCGGCGACGGACACGACGAAGACCGCGACCACGGCGCCCGCGGCCAGCCCCGGCCTCTACTCGCTAGCCACGAGCATCGACGTTCTGGGCTCGTACCAGCACGTCGCCAGCTTCCTGCAGGATCTGCAGACCGGCACCCAGAGACTCTTCCTGGTCACGGGGATCACCGGTACGAGCCAACAGGCGTCAGCCGCGAGTGGCGGACGACCGGCAGTGGCAACGGGTGACCTCGATCTCGTGATCACGGGTTCCCTCTACGTCCTGACCGACGACTCCCCGAAGCCGGCGACCACCACCCCGGCAACGAAACCCACACCGCCGGCCCTCCCGGTCCCGGACCCTGCCAAGAACCCGTTCAAGCCCTTGGGCTGAACGACTCGTCACGCGACCTCGGCCGCGGCAACCCACACGGGTGCCGCGGCCGACGCGTTCCACGGAACGGTCGGCCCGCAGCACGATGCACCACCCGTGGGAGGATCGCCCCATGCTGCGTTGGTTGACCTCGGGTGAGTCGCACGGTGAGGCGTTGGTCGGGATCCTCGAGGGCCTGCCGGCCGGGGTCGAGGTCGGCACGGCGGATGTCCGTGCCGCCCTGGCCCGTCGTCGGCTCGGCTACGGCCGGGGGGCGCGCATGGCCTTCGAGCAGGACGAGGTGCGGATCCTCGGCGGTGTACGGCTCGGCGTGAGCCAGGGTGGACCGGTCGCGATCGAGATCGGCAACACGGAGTGGCCCAAGTGGGTCGACGTGATGTCTGCCGATCCCGTCGACGACCCGGAGAAGCTCAACCGCGCGCGCAACGCTCCGCTGACACGCCCGCGCCCGGGCCACGCGGACCTCGTCGGGATGCGCAAGTACGCCTTCGACGACGCGCGCCCGGTGCTCGAGAGGGCTTCCGCGCGCGAGACGGCGACGCGGGTCGCTCTCGGGACGGTCGCGGCGCGATTCCTGGAGCAGGCGGCCGGCGTCCGTCTCGTCTCGCACGTCGTGGCCATCGGCCCGGTCCAGGTTCCCGAGCACGCCGAGCTTCCGACGCCGGACGATGCGACCGTCCTCGACGCCGACCCGGTCCGCTGCTTCGATCCTGAGAGCTCAGCGGCGATGGTCGCGGAGATCGACGACTGCCACCGCGCCGGCGACACCCTCGGTGGAGTCGTGGAGGTCCTCGCGTACGGCCTGCCGTCCGGCCTCGGGTCCTACGTCCATGCGGACCGGCGCCTCGACGCCCGGCTCGCGGGGGCACTCATGGGGATCCAGGCGATCAAGGGTGTCGAGGTCGGCGACGGGTTCCGCACCGCGACGCGTCGTGGGTCGCAGGCGCACGACGAGATGGAACGCAACGCCGACGGGGTCATCACGCGCAGGAGCAATCGAGCGGGCGGTCTCGAGGGCGGCATGACCAACGGCGAAGTCCTTCGGGTTCGGGCTGCCATGAAGCCCATCTCGACGGTGCCGCGGGCGCTCGCCACGGTCGACACGTCGACCGGCGAGCCGGCGCAGGCACAGCACCAGCGCTCTGACGTCTGCGCGGTTCCCCCTGCAGCCGTCGTGGCCGAGGCGATGGTCGCGCTGATCCTCGCGGATGCGCTCGTCGAGAAGGTCGGCGGCGACTCCGTGGCCGAGGTCAGGCGCAACCTCTCGTCCTACGTCGCGGCGATCCCGGCGCTCCAGCGCTGAGACCGGGCTGCGGACCACCCGGCGGGTGACCCGTCGGGACGGGTACCGTTCGGCTGTGCTCGATCAGACCGTTCCCGCCTCACCGCCCCCTTCCGACGAACCGGCACCACGCGTCGTGCTCGTCGGCCCACCCGGATCAGGCAAGTCCACCGTCGCGGAGGCGCTCGCGCTCCAGTGGCGGGTTGCTGTCCGGGACACCGACGCCGACGTCGAGGCCGCCGCCGGCAAGCCGATCCGAGAGATCTTCGTCGACGACGGTGAGGCGACGTTCCGCGCGTGGGAGCACGATGCCGTGCGGCGTGCGCTGCGTGAGCATGACGGTGTGCTGGCTCTCGGTGGGGGAGCGGTCCTCGACCCCGCGACCCAGCAGAGCCTGAGCGAGTATCGGGCGCACGGCGGCACGGTCGTCTTCCTCGACGTGAGTCTCCGGCATGCCGCGCCGCGCGTCGGGTTCGCGACCTCGCGGCCGCTGCTCCTCGGGAACCCGCGGGCACAGTGGCAGCAGCTGATGGATGCCCGACGCTCGATCTATGAGGCTGTGAGCGACATGCGCCTGCTGACCGACGACCAGACTCCTGAGGAAGTCGCAGCCCAGATCGACGCCGAGCTCGCGGCACGCGGTCGTGATGCCATCGGTGGGGCGAGCGGCAACGTCGAGGATCCCACATGAACCCGACGACGCCTTCGGGCACGAGCGTCGTGCGCGTCGAGGGCGACGCACCGTACGACGTCGTGATCGGCTCTCATCTGGGCGCGGAGCTGCCCCGGCTGGTCGGCGACCCGACGACCAAGGTACTGGTCATCAGCCCGCCCGCTCTTGCGGCCTCGGCGGCGGTCGTGCGCGACGACCTCGTCGCGGCAGGACACGTGGTCGTCCTCGCCGAGGTCCCGGACGCCGAGGCTGCGAAGACCGCCGAGGTGGCGTCCGCGTGCTGGCGGCTGCTCGGGCAGGCCGAGTTCACGCGCTCCGACGTGATCGTGTCCCTCGGGGGCGGCGCGACGACCGACCTCGCGGGATTCGTCGCGTCCACCTGGCTGCGCGGGGTCCGGGTGATCCACCTCCCCACGACGCTGCTCGCCATGGTCGATGCCGCGGTCGGCGGGAAGACGGGCATCAACACGGCCGAGGGCAAGAACCTGGTCGGAACCTTCCACCCGCCGGTCGGGGTCCTGTGCGACCTCGCGTCGCTCGGGACGCTGCCGCGGGACGACTTCGCCGCGGGCCTTGCCGAGGTGATCAAGTGCGGCTTCATCGCCGACCCGGAGATCCTCGCGCTCGTCGAGAAGGACCCCGGTGCGCTCGCCGACCCGGCCACCGCGACGGGCACGCACCTGCGGGTGCTGCAGGAGCTCATCGAACGGTCGGTCGCGGTGAAGGCGCGCGTGGTGGGGGAGGACCTCCGCGAGGCCGGACTGCGGGAGATCCTCAACTACGGCCACACGTTCGCGCACGCGATCGAGCAGACGGAGCACTTCACCTGGCGCCACGGCGCGGCGGTGTCGGTCGGAATGGTGTTCGCGGCGGAGCTCGCGCGGCTGGCCGGGCGGCTGGGCGACGACGACGTCGCGCGGCACCGGTCCGTCCTGGCGTCGGTGGGATTGCCGGTGTCGTACCGCGCGGATCGCTGGGACCAGCTGCACACCGCGATGCGGCGCGACAAGAAGGCGCGGGGCGACCTGCTGAGGTTCGTCGTGCTGGACGGCATCGGTCGACCGGCACGTCTGGAGGGGCCGGATCCGTCGCTGCTCCTCGCCGCCTACGCGGCGGTGGGCAGCGACGCCCCGGACGCACCCCTGACCCCGCGGTGAACCCCGCGTCCACGTGCGCCAGTAGGCTCGTGGCATGACCCGCGTGCTCGTCCTCAACGGCCCCAACCTCGGTCGGCTCGGCTCCCGTGAGCCCGACGTCTACGGCTCCGCCTCCTATGCGGACCTCGTCGAGGCCGGCGCACGATGGGGAGCGGTCCTGGGGCTCGAGGTCGAGGTCCGCCAGACCGACGACGAGGCGGAGCTCGTGTCCTGGCTCCACGAGGCCGTGGACGCGCGGAGCGATGTCGTGCTCAACCCCGCGGCATTCACGCACTACTCGTACGCGCTGAGGGATGCGGCCGCTCAGGTGACGTCGGCCGGGTTGACCCTCGTCGAGGTGCACCTCTCCAACCCGTACGCGCGTGAGGCGTTCCGGCACACGTCGGTCATCGGTGCCGTCGCCACGGGAACCATCGCCGGGTTCGGGTTCTCGTCGTACGAGCTTGCCCTCCGCGTGGTGGCATCCCGGGTTGCGGTGTCGCGCGAGTCCGACTGACGCCGAGCCTTGTGGCGATCGATACAACCATCAGGCCTTGTAGTCTCAGGAACAAGCATCTAGCCTTGTGGCATGTTCGTCTTGACCATCGACCAGCAGGGCAGCCGCACGCGCGGTGACCGCGTGCCGGACCTCCTTTCGGCCCTTGGCGCACATCCCGCCCTCCAGCACCTCGGCGTGGTGCGGCCGTTCGAGCGCACCGTCGGCGACGAGGTCCAAGCGGTGTGCGACTCATCAGCCACCACGCTCGCCCTCGCCCTCGACGTCCTTCGATGGGGCGGGTGGAGCGTCGGGATCGGCGCCGGTCCCGTCGACCTTCCGTTGCCGGCGAGCACCCGGGCCGGGGCCGGCCCCGCGTTCGTCTTCGCGCGTGAAGCGGTGGAGGCCGCCAAGAGCCGACATCGCGCCGTCCCCGTCGCCGTGCGGGGAGCGGATCCCGACCACGCCCGGGAGGCCGAGAGCCTGGTGGTGCTGCTCGCAGCGCTGCGCAACCGGCGCACCGACGCGGGCTGGGTCGTGGTCGACGCCATGCGAGCCGAGGGCACCTCGGCCAGGCAGGAGCGGCTCGCCGACCGCCTCGGTATCAGCCAGCAGGCGGTGAGTCAGCGGTTGCGCACCGCGCTGTGGGCCGAGGAGCAGGCAGCCCTCCCGCTGGCGGCACGGCTGCTCGACCAGGCAGACACCATGCGACACGATGGACCCGGACCCGAGACGACCTGACGGTCCTGGCCCTCGGGCCGCCGCGCCCATGACGATCGAGGTGCCCGATGACCACGGCCACGACCATCGCGACCGGAGCGCTCTCGATCCTCGTCAGCGTCGCGCTCGGGTGGCCGCTCACCCGTGGCGTCCTTCGGCTAGCCTCGCGCTCGTCCGATGCCGGTGACCGGGGGGCAGAGCGCGCCGGCGCCACGGTCTCCGACGGACCGGACGGCGCCCGCGCCCGCGCGTCCCTCCGCGGTGGCGCGTGGATCGGGATCCTCGAGCGCGCCGCGATCACCGCGTCCGTGCTGACCGGGTTCCCGACCGCGATCGCCTTCGTGATCGCGGTGAAGGGCCTCGGCCGCTATCCCGAGCTCAAGGAGAACCCGGGAGCGTCGGAGCGGTTCGTGATCGGGACGCTGGCGTCGATGTTGTGGGCCGCGGCGGTCGGTCTGCTCGGTCGAGCGCTGCTCGCCTGAGGCGCGCCTCGGTCGGCCGCGCGTCGAGCGGGTAGCACCAGCCGACGGTGAAGCGCGCACCGACGGCGCGCACCACGCCGACAGTGCCGGAGGTGCCGACGCGGTAGGATCGTCGCCGGTCTGCTGACTGCCCGGACGACGCGGCGGTCGAGGCAGACATTCTCACTCTCGACAGGAAGCAGCAATCGTGGCGACCACGAACGACCTGAAGAACGGCATCGTGCTGAAGATCGACGGCCAGCTCTGGACCGTGATCGAGTTCCAGCACGTCAAGCCCGGCAAGGGCGGTGCGTTCGTCCGGACCAAGCTCAAGAGCGTGCTCTCGGGGAAGGTTGTCGACAGGACGTTCAACGCCGGTCTGAAGGTCGAGACGGCGAGCGTCGACAAGCGCGACATGCAGTACCTGTACAAGGACGGCGCCGACTTCATCTTCATGGACACGTCGACGTTCGACCAGATCCCCGTCGCCGAGGCCACTGTCGGCGACGCAGCGAACTTCCTGCTGGAGAACCAGAACGCGCTCGTCGCGACCAACGAGGGCGTGCCGCTCTACGTCGAGCTGCCGCCGTCGGTCGTCCTCGAGATCACCTACACCGAGCCGGGCCTCCAGGGAGACCGTTCGACCGGCGGCACCAAGCCGGCGACCGTCGAGACCGGCTACGAGATCCAGGTCCCGCTGTTCATCGAGGCGGGGACGCGGGTCAAGGTCGACACCCGCGACGGCTCGTACCTGGGTCGCGTGAACGACTGACGTGGGTGCCCGGACCAAGGCTCGCAAGCGCGCCCTCGACGTGCTGTTCGAGGCGGAGCAGCGCGACCTCGCTCCGCTGACCCTGCTCGCGGAGCGCGTGGTGACGTCGGGGTCCGAGTCGGCGCTCCCGCAGTACTCGGTCGAGGTCGTCGAGGGCGTCTGCGCTCACCTCGAGCGGATCGACGAGCTCATCGCCACCCACGCGCACGGGTGGACGATCGGTCGGATGCCGGCGGTCGACCGCGCCCTGCTTCGCATCGGCACCTGGGAGATCCTCTTCAACGACGACGTCCCCGACGCGGTCGCCGTCGACGAGGCCGTCGACCTGGCGCGGAGCCTGTCCACCGACGAGTCGCCGACCTTCGTCAACGGACTGCTCGGCCGGATCGTCGACCTGAAGCCGACGCTCCTCGCCTGAGAACGGCTCAGGCCGACTCCTCGCAGGCGGAGACGGTCGGCGCGGGACGGCCCGTCAGGTAGCCCTGGATCTCCATCGACCCCAGGGACGCGAGGGCGGCGAGCTCCTCCTCGCGTTCGACCCCCTCGGCGATCACGTCCAGGTCGTAGGCGTCCGCGAGCGCCAGGATCGCACGGATGACGGCCTGCCCGCGCGGCGTCAGCACCTCGACGACGAACGCCCGATCGATCTTCAGGACGTCGATCGGGAGCCCCCCGAGCCGGGCGATCGAGCTGTACCCGGTGCCGAAGTCGTCCAGCGCCACGCGAACGCCCAGCGCCCGCAGCTGCGCGAGCGCGTCCTCCGCTCGACGGAGATCCTCGACGAGCGCGCTCTCGGTGATCTCGAGGATCAGACGGTCCCAGCCGTCGCACCCCCAGGCGATCATGACGTCCGGCACGAACGAGCGCTCCATGAGCTGCCGGGGGGAGACGTTCACGGCGACCGGAAGTCCCGTCTCGTCGCTGTGCCTGCGAGCCTGTCGGATCATCTCGAGCCCGATCCGGAGGATCAGCCCGCTCTGCTCGGCAATGGGTAACCAGGTACCGGGCAGCCGCATGCTGTCTCCGTGCTGCCACCGGGCCAGGGCCTCGTAGCTCTGGACCTGACGCGTCGCCGCGTCGACCACGGGCTGGAAGTGCGCCTCGATCTCGTCGGCGTCGACGCCGCGGGACAGGGCGCTTCGCGCCTCGATCTCGGTGAGCAGGCGCTCGCGCAACGACTGGTCGAACATCAGCACGCCGTCGCGACCGGCCTTGGCGCCGTACATCGCGGTGTCGGCGTCTCGGAGCAGACGGACCGGGTCTCGATCCTCGCCCGGGGTCCAGAGCGCGACGCCGACGGAGAGCGACGGCGCTCCCTCGGTGCCGCCCCTGCCCGGTGCGAGACTCGTCCGCAGCTGCCGGGCGACCTCGAGGATCTCCGCATCGGTGCCCGCGTCGGGGAGCACGACGACGAACTCGTCACCGCCGAAGCGCGCAACATAGGCGCTGTCGCCGACGATCTCGGCGAACCGTCCGGCGACCTCGACGAGGATGGCGTCCCCGCGGGGGTGTCCGTGCTCGTCGTTGACCTTCTTGAAGTCGTCGATGTCGCAGAAGACCACCGCAAGAGGGGACCGGAGCTCGTCCGCCCGCGCGAGCGCCTCGTGCAGGTGCGCCTCGAGCGCGGGCCGGTTCGGGAGCTTCGTGAGCCGGTCCGTCAGAGCGGCCTGCCGCATGTCGGCCGCCAGGGCGTGCTGATCCGCGGCCGTCGTCACGATCCGAGTGAGCATGTCGAGGTAACCCGCGTCGAGGGCGTCGTGCGGAGCTGCCGGGTCGGGGTACAACCCGACCACGTGATTCCCGCGGGCGAGCCGCCTCACGCTCCCGGTCAACGCGGGGTCGTCGAGGGTCTCCTGCGCCATCGCCACGGCGAGCGCGAGCATCGCCTCCGGCTCTCGCGGGAACCAGACGGCATTGCTCAACGCCACCTGGTCGGCGCGCATCGCGGCCTGGCGGCGTTCCCCGTCGAGGCGGATGCGGGTCTTCCGGAACGCCAGCGCGACGAGCAGGACGACCAACGGCAGCGTCCAGATGATCGGAGCGGACGTTCCGCCGCCGTCGATCGGGGCGATCTGAAGGAGCACGATCAGCACGGCGCTGCTCGTCGCCGACACGGCGAGGAGCGAGCGGAGCTGTGAGCCCGGGCTGCGCGACAGCGCCATCACGGCATACAAGGCGACGATGGCCAGCGGCGCGAGGAATGTCGCGCCGAAGAGGGGACCGTGCACCGGGACCCCTGTCGCCGAGTACCGGTGCGTGACGACAAGGTCGGTCGCCAGCCACAGGGCCGCTCGGATCGCGAGGAGGCCGCCGGCGACGACGATCGTGGGGCGAGCCCGCGGTCCGGTCGTGAGAGCCCGGAACGCGGGGACTGCCATGAGCACGGCTCCCGCCAGCGCTTGGGCAGAGACGAAGAGAAGGACGTCAGCGAGACCCGAGGGTCGGGTGACCGAGAGCGCCGCGTTCAAGGCGGCCAAGATCGCGAGGTCCACGGACCATGCCGCGAGCCAACGACTGCCGGCGTCGCGCGGGTCGGCTCGGCTCCAGTTGACGTAGAGCAGCGCGAGCCCGACGAGAAGGCCGGCGACGACTCCCTGGGCGACCAGCATCCAGGAGGCTCCGCCGGCGGTCATGCTCGTCCCATCGGCACGAGGCCGACGATCATGAGCACGCTGGGCGGTCGGGTAGGCACGGCGCGCTGCGGTCGGCCGGCGCGGAGCGGCCGCGCCGGGGCGGTGACCAGGCGCGCTCGACCGCGTCACCACGCTAGACTCCCCACTCGACAGAAGATCCTTTAAGACCCGTCCCGTGAGGCGGGGAAGGAGCACGACATGTCATCAGGTCCTGCTGCGCCTGCGCAGCCCTCCGAGCCCCCCGAGCCCACGGGCTCCGCACCGACCGCGACCGAGGTGCTCGGTCCCCACGAGATCGCTCGGGCCCTGACGCGGATCGCGCACGAGATCCTCGAACGCAACAAGGGCGCCGCCGACCTCGTCCTCCTGGGGATCCCGACCCGCGGACTGCCGCTGGCCCACCGGTTGGCCGCGAGGCTCGCCGAGGTCGAAGCCACGGTGGACCCGGCCGCGCTCGTCGGCAGCCTCGACATCACGATGTACCGGGACGACCTGCGGCACCACCCGACCCGGACGATCGGCGCCACGGTGCTGCCGCCGGGCGGGATCGACGGTCGTGTCGTGGTCCTCGTCGACGACGTCCTGTTCTCGGGGCGCACGATCCGAGCGGCTCTGGACGCGCTGAACGACCTGGGCCGGCCACGTGTGGTCCAGCTCGCGGCACTCGTCGACCGGGGCCACCGTGAGCTCCCGATCCGCCCGGACTACGTGGGCAAGAACCTCCCGACGTCGACAGCCGAGCGGGTGCGCGTGCTGCTGACCGAGACCGACGGCGCTGACGCCGTGCTGATCGACGGAGGCGCACGATGAAGCACCTGCTCTCGACCGCCGATCTCTCCCGCGACGAGGCCGTCCTGATCCTGGACACGGCCGCCCAGATGGCGGCGACCCAGGAGCGCGCGATCAAGAAGCTCCCGACGCTGCGGGGCCGGACCGTCGTCAACCTCTTCTACGAGGACTCGACCCGGACGCGGATCTCCTTCGAGACGGCCGCCAAGCGGCTCTCGGCCGACGTCATCAACTTCTCGGCGAAGGGGTCGAGCGTCTCCAAGGGAGAGTCCCTCAAGGACACCGCGCTGACCCTGCAGGCGATGGGGGCGGACGCCGTCGTGATCCGCCACCCGGCCTCCGGCGCGCCCCACACGCTCGCGACGTCCGGCTGGACCCAGGGCGCAGTCCTCAACGCGGGAGACGGCACGCACCAGCACCCGACCCAGGCGCTGCTCGACGCCTACACGATGCGGCGTCACCTGGTCGGGGAGAGCGGGATCGCCGACGTCGCCGGTCGGGACCTGGCGGGTCTGCGCGTGGCGATCGTCGGGGACGTGCTCCACTCGCGCGTCGCACGGTCGAACGTCGACCTGCTGCACACCCTCGGCGCCGAGGTGACGCTCGTCGCGCCACCCACGCTGCTGCCGGTCGGGATCGCGCCGTGGCCGTGCCGCGTGTCCTACGACCTGGACGCCGTGGTCACGGACGAGCGACCGGACGCCATCATGATGCTGCGGGTGCAGCGTGAACGGATGAGCAACGCGGGAGGGGGATTCTTCCCGAGTGCGGTCGAGTACACGCGACGTTACGGGCTCGACGCGCGGCGGATGGCACGGCTGCCGGAGCACGCGATCGTGATGCACCCCGGCCCGATGAACCGCGGCCTCGAGATCTCCGCAACGGCGGCCGACTCGCCGCGCGCGGTGATCGTCGAGCAGGTCGCGAACGGCGTCGCGGTCCGGATGGCAGCGCTGTACCTCCTCCTCGCGCAGGAGACCCCCGGCAGCACCCTCCAGGAGGACGCACGATGACCACGTACCTGATCCGCGGCGGCCGGCCCTACGGCGAGGACGTCGCCGACGTCCTCGTGCGCGACGGCGTGGTGGCGGCGATCGGCCCTGACGCCGCCGCGGGAGCGGACGAGGCCGTCGTCGTCGACGCGGACGGCTGCGTCGTGCTGCCGGGCCTGGTCGATCTCCACACGCACCTGCGTGAACCGGGCCGCGAGGACGCCGAGACGATCGAGACCGGCACCCGCGCGGCGGCCCTCGGCGGGTTCACGGCGGTGCACGCGATGGCCAACACCTCGCCGGTGGCCGACACCGCCGGCGTCGTCGAACAGGTGTGGCGGATCGGCCGGGACAGCGGCTGGGTCGACGTCCACCCGGTCGGGGCGGTCAGCGTCGGGCTCGCGGGGGAGCACCTCGCCGAGCTCGGGGCGATGGCCGACTCCGCCGCGCACGTGCGCGTGTTCTCGGACGACGGGAAGTGCGTGCACGACCCGGTGCTGATGCGCCGCGCGCTCGAGTACGTGAAGGCCTTCGACGGTGTGATCGCGCAGCACTCGCAGGACCCGCGGCTGACGGAGGGGTCGCAGATGCACGAGGGCGAGATCTCGGCACAGCTCGGGCTCGCCGGCTGGCCGTCCGTCGCCGAGGAGGCGATCATCGCGCGCGACGTCCTGCTCGCCGATCACGTCGGCTCGCGGCTGCACGTGTGCCACCTCTCGACGGCCGGGTCGGTGGAGATCATCCGGTGGGCGAAGGCGCGGGGCATCGACGTCACGGCCGAGGCGACCCCGCACCACCTGGGTCTGACCGACGACCTCGTGCGCGGCTACGACCCGGTGTTCAAGGTCAACCCGCCGCTGCGGACAGCCGCCGACGTCGAGGCGGTGCGGGCCGGCGTCGCCGACGGCACGATCGACATCGTCGCGACCGACCACGCCCCGCACACCGTCGAGGACAAGGACTGCGAGTGGGCGGCGGCGGCCTTCGGGATGACGGGACTCGAGACGGCACTCCCCGTCGTACAGCTGACGCTCGTCGACACCGGACGCCTGAGCTGGCGCGACGTCGCCCGGACGATGTCCGAGGCTCCGGCGCGCATCGGACGGGTCACCGACCAGGGTCGTCCCGTCGCGGTGGGCGAGCCTGCGAACCTGCTGGTCTGGGACCCGCGCAGCACCAGGGTGGTCGATCCGACCGCCCAGGCGACGATGTCCACCAACTCGCCGTTCCGCGGCCGCGAGCTGCCCGGACACACCGTGGCGACCTTCCTCCGCGGACGGCCGACGGTGCTCGACGGTCGGCTCGTCCCCGCTCCCACGTCCCACCTGCAGGAAGAGGAGTC
This sequence comes from Actinomycetes bacterium, assembly GCA_021778635.1. Taxonomy (GTDB): domain Bacteria; phylum Actinomycetota; class Actinomycetes; order Actinomycetales; family Cellulomonadaceae; genus JAJDFX01. The sequence goes on along the minus strand of JAJYCD010000062.1, from coordinate 5,623 downwards.
ATGAGCATCGACAGCGACGCCCCGGCCGTCACCGCCCTGCCGCCCGGGGCGGCCCTGCTCGTCCTCGAGGACGGACGGACGTTCGCGGGCCGTGCGTACGGCGCCCGCGGCGCGACGTTCGGGGAGATCGTCTTCAACACGGGGATGTCCGGGTACCAGGAGACGCTGACGGATCCGTCGTACCACCGACAGATCGTCGTGATGACCGCACCGCACATCGGCAACACCGGGGTCAACGACGAGGACGGCGAGTCGCGGCGGATCTGGGTGAGCGGCTACGTCGTGCGGGATCCTGCCCGCCGGGTCTCGAGCTGGCGGGCCGACGGCCCGTTGGACGACGCACTCGTGGACCAGGGGATCGTCGGCATCAGCGGGATCGACACCCGCGCGCTGACGCGCCACCTGCGCGACGCCGGAGTGATGCGTGCCGGGATCTTCTCGGGCGAGGTGCTCACGGACCGGGGCGAGCCCCGCCCGGTGGAGGACCTCCTGGACGAGGTGCGCGCGATCCCCTCGATGGCGGGTGCGGACCTGGCCGCTGAGGTCACGACCGCGGACCGTTACGTGGTCGAGCCGCGCGGTGCGTTCGCGGGTGCGGGGCCGACGGCGACGGTCGTCGCCCTCGACCTCGGGATCAAGTCCATGACGCCGCACCGGCTCGCCGAGCGAGGCATGCGCGTGCACGTGGTGCCGAGCAGCATCGGGATCGACGAGCTGCTCGCGCTCGAGCCCGACGGCGTCTTCTTCTCGAACGGTCCGGGCGACCCGGGCGCCTCGACGCACGAGGTCGAGCTCCTCCGCGAGGTGCTCGACCGTCGGATCCCGTACTTCGGCATCTGCTACGGCAACCAGATCCTCGGGCGCGCCCTGGGGTTCGGCACGTACAAGCTCGCGTTCGGCCACCGCGGCATCAACCAGCCGGTGATGGACCTGAGCACCCGAAGGGTCGAGATCACGTCGCAGAACCACGGCTTCGCCGTCGACGCCCCGCGCGGCCAGGCGACGGTCGCACCGTTCGGCGACGGTCGCTACGGACGCGTCGTGGTCTCTCACGTCGGGCTCAACGACGACGTCGTCGAGGGCCTGAGGTGCCTCGACGTCCCGGCGTTCTCGGTTCAGTACCACCCGGAGGCGGCGGCCGGCCCGCACGACGCGGCCTACCTCTTCGACCGCTTCCTCGACCTCATGACCTCTGGCGCCGGATCGGGGACGACCGAGTCGTCCGACGGGTCCGCGCCCAGCAAGGAGAGCTGACCCGTGCCACGCAGAACAGACCTCACCAGCATCCTGGTGATCGGCTCCGGCCCGATCGTGATCGGGCAGGCGTGCGAGTTCGACTACTCCGGCACGCAGGCCTGCCGCGTGCTCAAGGAGGAGGGGCTGCGCGTCGTCCTCGTGAACTCCAACCCGGCGACGATCATGACCGACCCGGAGTTCGCCGACGCGACGTACGTCGAGCCGCTGACGACCGAGGTGCTGACGTCCATCATCGCCAAGGAGCGGCCGGACGCGTTGCTCGCGACGCTCGGCGGGCAGACGGCACTCAACGCGGCGATCGCCCTCGACGAGGCGGGCGTCCTCGAGGAGTACGGCGTCGAGCTGATCGGGGCGAGCATCGCCGCGATCCAGAAGGGCGAGGACCGGCAGCAGTTCAAGCAGGTCGTCGCGGTCTGCGGCGGCGAGAGTGCGCGGTCGGAGATCATCCACACGGTCGACGAGGCGATCGCCGCCGCCGAGGTGCTCGGGTACCCGATGGTCGTGCGCCCGTCGTTCACGATGGGCGGTCTCGGCTCCGGTCTGGCCTACGACGAGTCCGACCTGCGCCGGATCGTCGGGCAAGGCCTGCACTACTCGCCGACGACCGAGGTGCTGCTCGAGGAGTCGATCCTCGGCTGGAAGGAGTACGAGCTCGAGCTGATGCGCGACAAGCACGACAACGTCGTGGTCGTCTGCTCGATCGAGAACGTCGACGCGGTGGGCGTCCACACGGGTGACTCGGTCACGGTCGCACCCGCCCTCACGCTGACCGATCGCGAGTACCAGCGGCTGCGCGACATCGGCATCGCGGTCATCCGCGAGGTCGGCGTCGACACCGGCGGCTGCAACATCCAGTTCGCGGTGGACCCGGCCACCGGACGCGTCGTCGTGATCGAGATGAACCCGCGGGTGTCCCGGTCGTCTGCCCTGGCCTCCAAGGCCACCGGCTTCCCGATCGCGAAGATCGCGGCACGCCTCGCGATCGGCTACACGCTCGACGAGATCCCGAACGACATCACCGGCTCGACGCCGGCCTCGTTCGAACCGACGCTCGACTACGTGGTCGTCAAGGTGCCGCGATTCGCCTTCGAGAAGTTCCCGGCCGCCGACGACACGCTGACCACCACCATGAAGTCGGTCGGCGAGGCGATGGCGCTCGGCCGCAACTTCTCCGAGGCGCTCGGCAAGGCGATGCGGTCGATCGACAAGAAGGGGTCCGTCTTCCACTGGGAGGGGCCGGTCCCGTCAGGCGAAGAACTCGATGCGCTGCTCGTCGCGATCGCACGGCCGACCGAGGACCGACTCATCCAGGTGCAGCAGGTCCTGCGTGCGGCGGCCGAGGACCGCGCGGGGGTCGACGCGGTGCACCGGGCGACAGGGATCGATCCCTGGTTCCTCGACCAGGTGCTGCTCGTCAACGAGGTCGCCGCCGAGACCGCGGCAGCACCGGTGCTGGACCGTGAGGTCCTCGTGCACGCGAAACGTCACGGCCTCTCGGACGCCCAGATCGCCCAGCTGCGCGGCACCAGCGAGGACGCCGTCCGGCAGGCTCGTCACGCGCTGCGCGTCCGGCCGGTCTTCAAGACGGTCGACACCTGCGCGGCCGAGTTCGAGGCCCGCACGCCCTACCACTACTCGAGCTACGACGAGGAGACCGAGGTGGTGCCGCGTGAGCGGCCCGCAGTGCTCATCCTCGGGTCCGGCCCGAACCGGATCGGTCAGGGCATCGAGTTCGACTACTCGTGCGTCCACGCGGCCCTGGCCCTGCGCGGCGAGTTCGAGACCGTGATGATCAACTGCAACCCGGAGACCGTCTCGACGGACTACGACACCTCGGACCGGCTGTACTTCGAGCCGCTCACGTTCGAGGACGTCCTCGAGGTGTACCAGGCCGAGCTCGCGGTCGGCCCCGTCGAGGGCATCATCGTCCAGCTCGGCGGCCAGACCCCGCTGGCGCTCGCCCAGCGACTCGCCGATGCGGGGCTGCCGATCCTGGGCACCCCACCCGAGGCGATCAACGCCGCCGAGGACCGCAGGGCCTTCGGCGAGGTGCTCGCGGTCGCAGGTCTGCCCGCGCCGGCCTTCGGGACCGCCACGACGCTCGAGCAGGCCCGCGACGTGGCCCGCGGCATCGGGTTCCCGGTGCTCGTCCGGCCGTCCTACGTGCTCGGCGGCCGGGGTATGGAGATCGTGTACGACGAGCCGCAGCTCGCGGAGTACGTCGGACGGGCCATCCACGAGGCGGCTGACCTCGGGGCGCGCGAGATGCCCCCGCTCCTGATCGACCGGTTCCTCGACGACGCCATCGAGATCGACGTCGATGCGCTCTACGACGGCGAGGAGCTGTTCCTCGGGGGAGTCATGGAGCACATCGAGGAGGCCGGGATCCACTCCGGCGACTCGGCCTGCGTCCTGCCCCCGGTGACGCTCTCGACCACCGAGCTCGAGCGGATCAGGACATCGACGGAAGCCATCGCCCAGGGCGTCGGGGTGCGCGGGCTGCTCAACATCCAGTTCGCCCTCGTCTCGGACGTCCTCTACGTGCTGGAGGCCAACCCGCGGGCGTCCCGCACCGTGCCGTTCGTGTCGAAGGCGACCGGCGTCTCGCTGGCGAAGGCGGCGGCGCTGGTCATGACGGGGCACTCGATCGCCGACCTGCGCTCTCGCGGCATCCTCCCGCTGGTGGACGCCGCCGTCCTCGACCTCGAGTCGCCGATCGCTGTCAAGGAGGCCGTGCTGCCGTTCCGACGGTTCCGCACCGCCGCCGGCCTCGTGGTCGACACGGTGCTCGGTCCGGAGATGCGGTCCACGGGTGAGGTCATGGGCATCGACGTGGACTTTCCGACCGCCTTCGCGAAGTCGCAGGCGGCGGCGTTCGGTGGGCTGCCGACATCCGGACGGGTGTTCATCTCCGTCGCGGACCGCGACAAGCGGCAGATCGTCTTCCCGGTGCGTCGGCTCGCCGAGCTCGGCTTCGAGATCCTCGCGACCGAGGGCACCGCCGCCGTCCTGCACCGCTCGGGGATCAGCTCGCGCGTCGTGCGCAAGCAGTCGCAGGGTCGAGGTCCGGACGGCGAGCCGACGATCGTGGACCTGATCAGCGAGGGGGAGGTCGACATGGTCGTCAACACGCCGTCGGGCCAAGGCGCCCGCGTGGACGGGTACGCGATCCGGGCGGCGACGACCGCGGCGGACAAGGCGATCGTCACGACCACCCAGCAGCTCGCGGCCGCGGTGCAGGGTATCGAGGCGGTGCGATCCGGCCCGTTCGCGGTGACCAGCCTGCAGGACCACGACGCGGCGGCGTCCCGGCGCCGGGCGGCGGGTCTCGCATGACCGCGTCGTCGAGCGGTGTCGGCGCCCGGGAGCCGTTCGGTTCCCGTCTGGCGTCCGCGATGGCGGCGCACGGGCCGTTGTGCGTCGGGATCGACCCGCATCCCGCTCTCCTCGCAGCGTGGGGCCTCGCCGACGACGTCGGTGGACTCAGGACCTTGGCTCTGACCGTGCTCGACGCGGTCGGGGGACGGGTGGCGGCGGTCAAGCCGCAGTCGGCGCTGTTCGAGCGGCACGGATCTCGCGGCGTCGCGGTGCTCGAGGAGGTCGTCGCGGCGGGGCGCGAGACCGGCACGCTCGTGGTCGTCGACGCGAAGCGAGGCGACATCGGCTCCACGATGGACGCCTATGCGGACGCGTACCTGCGCGACGGCTCACCTCTCGCCGGTGACGCCCTGACGGTCTCGCCGTTCCTCGGGTTCGGTTCCCTCGCACCTGCGGTCGAGGCGGCGCGCGCGACCGGGCGTGGACTGTTCGTGCTCGCCCTCACGTCCAACCCGGAGGGCGCGCAGGTGCAGCACGCGACGGAGCCGGACGGCACGTCGGTTGCGGCACGGATCGCCCACGAGGTCGGTCTGCTCAACGCCGCAGACCTCACCGGCGTGCACGGCGTCGACGACGACGCCACGGCGCAGCTGCTCGGTTCCTTCGGGCTGGTGATCGGGGCGACGATCGGGGACGCCGCGCAGCGTCTGGGGATCGACCTCTCCGCCGTGCGGGGTCCGCTGCTCGCTCCGGGTGTCGGCGCCCAGGGTGCCGGCCCCGCGGAGCTCGCACAGGTGTTCGGCTCGGCGCGTCACGCGGTCCTGGCCTCGTCGTCGCGCGGCGTGCTGCGCGCGGGCCCCGGTGTCGAGGCCGTCCGCGAGGCGGCGCGTCGGGCCGGCGAGGACGCCGCCAGCGCGCTGACCTGACGGAAGGCGCGAAACGCCGGTTCCTGAGAGCATTGCTGTGAACGCTGGACCTCGCTAGGTTCAGTGTCGTTCCCACCTAGTGACGAGAAGGTGAACTCGCGTGGCTCTTCCTCCGTTGACAC
>JAJYCD010000061.1 GCA_021778635.1 Actinomycetes bacterium | reverse complement strand
ATGACCCAGCTGATCATGGCGCAGCGCGGCTACCAGGCGAACGCCGCCGTGGTCGACCGCGCGAAGGACGCCTACACCGCCGCACTCCAGATCGGACGCACCGCATGAGCATCTCGCCCGTCTCCGCACTCTCCGGGATCACGTCCGCGAGCAGCCTCGGGGCCTCGACCCAGGTCACCGGCACCACCGGCTCGACCGGCAGCTCCTTCGCGAACGTCCTCGGCTCCTCCGTCGACTCGCTCCAGGCCCTGCAGTCCAACGCCGACTCGCTCGCGGTGCAGGCCGTCACGGGGAACCTGAGCGACGTGCACACGTACACGATCGCGGCGACCGAGGCGAAGCTCGCGGTGCAGCTCACCGCCGCGGTGCGTGACAAGGCCGTCGGGGCGTTCACCGAGATCATGCGGATGCAGGCCTGATGCCGCCCCAGATCACCGCCCTCGGAGGGCGGGTCCAGACCACGCTCCGCAAGTTCTCGCTCGCGCAGAAGACCCTCGCCGTGATCGGCGTCGCGGTGCTCGTGCTCGGCACGATCGCCCTGTCGAGCTGGCTGACGAAGCCGACGATGAGCCCACTGTTCTCGAACGTGAGCGCGACCGACGCGAGCGCGATGGTCGACCAGCTCACCGCGCAGGGCGTGCCCTACCAGCTCGCCGAGGGCGGGGCGACGATCCTCGTGCCGGCCGACCAGGTCTACGCGATGCGGCTCAAGATGGCCGCCGCGGGACTCCCGGCGACCTCCGACGGCGGCTACTCGCTGCTCGACAAGATGAGCGCGACGTCGTCGGACTTCACGCAGCAGATCACCTACCAGCGGGCGATGGAGGGCGAGCTCGCCAAGACCATCTCCGCGATCAACGGGGTCACCGCATCGACCGTCAAGCTCGCGATCCCGAAGGACACGGTGTTCGTCTCGACCAAGTCGGACCCGACCGCGTCGGTGTTCGTCAAGACGGCGCCCGGGGTCACCCTCGGCACGGACCAGGTCCAGTCGATCGTGCACCTGGTCTCCGCGTCGATCGAGGGGATGAAGCCCACCGACGTCTCCGTCGTCGACGCCGACGGCAAGGTGCTCTCCGCGGTCGGCAGCACGGTGGCCAGCGGCATCGCCGGTCAGCAGACCAGCGACTACGAGGCCCGCGTGCAGTCATCGATCCAGGCGATGCTCGACCGCGTCCTCGGCGCCGGCAAGGGCGCCGTGACGGTCAACGCCGACCTCAACTACGACCAGACGCACCGCACCAGCGAGTCGTACAGCGCGCCGACGCCCAGCCCGCTGCCGCCGTTGTCCTCCGCGACGACGTCCGAGGTCTACGCGGGCAACGGCACCACGACGGGCGGCGTGCTCGGCCCGAACAACATCGCGGTGCCCTCCGGGACGTCGACCGCCGGGACGGGCTCCTACTCGAAGAACAGCGCCACGGTCGACAACACGCTCGACAAGGTCACCGAGGACACCATCACCGCCCCCGGCACGGTTCGCCGCCTGTCGGTCGCCGTCGTGCTCGACTCGAAGGCCGCCGCATCGCTCGACATGACCCAGATGAACGCCATGATCGCCGCCGCCGCGGGCATCGACCCGGCGCGCGGAGACACCGTCTCGGTCTCGAAGATGGCGTTCGACACGACGTCGGCCGCGGCAGCGCAGACGGCCCTCGCCCAGGCGGACGCCGCGACGCAGGCCGCGCAGAAGACCGCGCTCATCAAGCAGGGGGCCATCGCCGGTGCGGTGCTGCTCCTGGTGATCTTCCTGGTGATCGTGGGGCTGCGGCAGCGTGGCAAGGCGCGGCGTGAGGCGCTCGACCTCGGCGAGCTGCGGATGGTCCACGACGACGACGACCCGCTCGGGCTCGGCATGGGCCCCGGTCACGACGCCTTCCCGGCGATCCCCGCCGCACCGCCGGTGCCCGAGGGCCCGAGCGACATCGCGATCAAGCGCGCCGAGATCGGGGCGTTCGCCGAGGAGCAGCCGGCTGAGGTCGCCGAGCTGCTGCGCGGCTGGCTCGTCGGGGGCAAGCGCTGATGGCGATGCTCCTGACCGGCACGCAGAAGGCCGCGCTCGTCCTCATGCAGATCGGGCGCGAGCGGGCGTCAGCCGTGCTGTCCAAGCTCGACGAGGCCGAGATCGAGGAGCTCACCGCCGAGATCGTGCGGCTCGAGCGGATCGACCAGAAGACCGCCGAGTCCGCGCTCGAGGAGTTCCACGCGGTGTCCCTCTCCGGGCCGCAGATGGTCACCCAGGGCGGTCTCGGCTACGCGCAGACGCTGCTCGAGCAGTCGTTGGGGGTCGAGCGGGCTGCCGGGGTCATGGGGCGGCTCGCGACGACCCTGGCCGGTCAGCCGTTCGAGTTCCTGCAGCACGCCGACGCCCGCCAGGTGCTCTCGCTCCTCTCCGGTGAGCACTCGCAGACCATCGCGCTCGTGCTCGCCCACCTGCGCCCGGACCACGCGTCGGCGATCCTCGCCGGGCTGCCCGGTGAGCAGCAGGCCGAGGTGGCGCACCGCATCGCGCTGATGGAGCGCGCCTCACCCGACGTCGTCGCGGTGGTCGCGGAGTCGTTGCAGCGCAAGGCGTCGGCGGTGCTCGTGCCGGCCGAGACCGCCGCGATCGGTGGCGTGCAGCCGCTCGTCGAGATCATCAACCGCGCCGACCCGACCACCGAGAAGGCGATCCTCGAGGGGTTGCAGGCCCGTGACGAGGCGCTCGCGGAGGAGGTCCGCAGCCGGATGTTCGTGTTCGCGGACATCATTCTGCTCGAGGACCGCGCGGTGCAGCTCGTGCTGCGCCAGGTCGAGTCCGGCGACCTCGCCGTCGCGCTCAAGGGAGCGGCCGAGGAGGTCCGGGAGAAGATCCTCACCAACCTCTCGGAGCGGGCCCGCGAGAACCTCGTCGAGGAGGTCGAGCTGCTCGGACCGGTCCGCCTCTCGCAGGTCGAGGACGCGCGCGCCGGCATCGTCCAGTCGATCCGTCGGCTCGAGGAGAGCGGACAGATCGTGATCCGCCGCGAGGGCGAGGACGAGTATGTCTCCTGAGCCGACGACCTTCGAGCTCTCGCCGTTGGGTGGTTCCCGCACGACGACGACCGACGACCACCGGGTCCGCGCCGCCGGGTACGCCGCAGGCTGGGCGGCGGGCGCACGCGCCGCCGCCGAGCAGGCGACGGCGCTGCGTCGTCGCCTCGTGGAGGAGCAGGCCGAGGCCGAGGCCGTCCGTGCCGCCGAGCACGCCGCCCTGGTCGCTGCCCTCGAACGCTCGTGCGCGGCTGCCGAGGCACGCACGGCACCGGTGCTCGCGGAGGCTCAGCGGCGGCTCCAGGTCGCTGCCCTCGAGCTCGCCGAGACGCTGATCGGCGCGGAGCTCGCCGACGGCGAACGCTCGGCGCGCGTCGCCCTCGACAAGGCGTTGACCGTGCCGCCGGAGCTCGGCCTGCACACGATCCGGCTCAGCCCGCCGGACGCGCACCGGATCCAGGTCGCGATCGACGAGGGCGGCGTGACGCTCCCCGACGGCGTGATGGTGCTCGCCGATCCGTCGCTGGCCCCCGGCGACGCGCTGTCCGTGCACGAGTCCGGGTACCTCGACGCACGTCTGAGCACCGCCGTCGCGCGCGTCCGGGAGATCGTCGCAGGTCAGGGCCGATGAGCACGCTCGAGACCGTGACCGAGACGGGCGTCGCCGAGCCGCGCACCCGTGTCGCGTCCGCCTGGGACACCGAGGCCGCCGCGTCGCAGTGGCAGCGTGCCCTCGGCACCGCCGCGCCCGAGCGCATCGGCGCGGTCCGGTCGGTGGTCGGGCTGTCGATCGAGGTCGTCGGCATCGACTGCGCGGTCGGTGACCTCGTCACGCTCGGTGACACGCACGTGCCGGCCGAGGTCGTCGCCGCCGAGCGCACCGTGCTGCGCTGCATGCCGCTCGCGCACGTCCAGGGCCTGCGCACCGGGATGACCGTGCGCACGCTCGGGCACCCGCTGACCGTCCCCGTCGGCCGCGGGCTGCTCGGCCGGGTCCTCGACGGGCTCGGACGTCCGATCGACGGGCGCGGCCCGCTGGACGTCGCGCTGCACGTACCGGTGACCGGCTCGGCACCGAACGCCCTCGACCGCAGCCGGGTCGACACCCCGCTCGAGCTCGGCGTGCGCGCGATGGACACGCTGGTGCCCGTCGGGCGCGGGCAGCGGCTCGGGCTGTTCGCCGGCTCCGGCGTCGGCAAGTCGAGCCTGCTCTCGATGATCGCGCGCGGGACCGAGGCACAGGTGTCGGTGATCGCCCTGGTGGGGGAGCGCGGCCGTGAGGTGCGTGAGTTCCTCGAGGACGACCTCGGCCCCGAGGGCCTTGCGCGCAGCGTCGTGGTCGTCGCGACGTCGGACGAGCCGCCGCTGGTGCGCTTGCGGTCGGCGTTCGTCGCCACCCGCATCGCCGAGCACTTCCGCGGCGAGGGCGCCGACGTCGTCCTCATGATGGACTCGCTCACCCGCGTCGCGATGGCCCAGCGCGAGATCGGGCTCTCCGTCGGCGAGCCGCCGGCCACGCGCGGCTACCCGCCGTCGACGTTCTCGCTGCTCGCGCAGCTCCTCGAGCGCGCCGGCACCGCGGCGCACGGCTCGGTGACCGGGATCTACACCGTGCTCGTCGACGGCGACGACCACAACGAGCCCATCGCGGACGCCGCCCGATCCATCCTCGACGGGCACGTGGTGCTCGACCGGCGCCTCGCGGTCTCCGGCCACTTCCCGAGCATCGACACGCTCGCGTCGGTGTCCCGGGTCGCGAACCGGGTCACGACGCGTGAGCAGCGCGATCTCGCCGTCCGGCTCCGCCGCGTGATGGCCGCGCGCCGTGACGCGCAGGACCTCGTCGACGTCGGCGCCTACGTCTCCGGCAGCAACCCGCTCGTCGACGCCGCGCTGACCCACGCGACGGCGATCGACGCGTTCCTGCAGCAGGGACTCGACGAACCCGCCCCGACCGCCGCGTCCTGGCAGCACCTGCAGTCCCTGGTCCTCGCGATGGGAGACCTGTGATGGCCGAGTTCCGTCTGGCGTCCTTGCTCCGGGTGCGTCGCCTCGAGGAGGACCGCGCCGCGAGCGTGCTCGGCGCTGCGAACGCACGCCGCACCGAGAGCGCGGAACGCCGCCGTCAGGACGCGGAGCAGCTCGCCACGAGCGAGCTCCCGCGGCGGACCGACGAGCTGCACTGGCACGCCGCGATCGCCTCCCGGGCGGCCCTCGGCGGGATCCTCGCCGAGAGCACCGCCGTCGCGCAGCTCACCGCCCGGCAGGCCGCGACGGCGGAGCAGGCGTGGAGCGTCGCGCGCACGCGCGCCGTCGTGCTGGAGAAGCTCGAGGAGCGTCACCGCGAGGCGGTCGAGGCCGAGGACCTGCGTCTCGACCAGCTGCTCCTCGACGAGGTCGCGACCCGGTCCGCGGGGATCCGGGCGCGCGCGGGCGCGGATCGCGACGGGTCGGGCTCGAGCGGGCCCGGCCTGAGCGGGTCGCAGACGGCCGGCACCGGACGGATCGCCGCGGGCCCGACCGAGCGGGGTGGGCTGTCATGACCGGGATCGACACGGTGCAGAGCCGTCTCGCGGAGATCCGCGGGATGATCGACACCTGGGCCGGCATCACACCGACGGTCGGTAGCGCGTCCGACGCGAGCACGGCCGCCTCCTCGTCGGCCTTCGCGTCGACCCTCGCCGCGGTCGACCCGACCCTCGCCGCGTCCGACCCGACCCTCGCCGCGTCCGGCGTCGCCGGCACGGCGGCCACCGGGTCGGTGACCGGGGCCGGTCTCGTCCAGGCGGCGAAGGCATACCTCGGCGTCCCGTACGTCTGGGGCGGCGAGAGCAGCGCGGGCATGGACTGCTCCGGCCTCGTCCAGCGCGCGATGGCCGACCTCGGCGTCAGCGTCCCGCGGACCTCGCAGCAGCAGGCGACCATCGGGACGGCGGTCCAGTCGATGAGCCAGGCGCTGCCGGGTGACCTGCTGGTCTTCGACGGAGGCTCGCACATCGGCATCTACGCAGGTGGCGGCATGATGGTCGTGGCGCCGCACTCCGGCACGGACGTGCAGATGCAGAAGGTCTATGCCACGCCGACGACGATCCGCCGGGTGCTCCCGGCGCAGTCGACGACCTCGGCCGCAGTCACCGATCCCGGTCTCGCGGCGCAGCTCGTGACGGCGGCGTCCCAGCGGGCGGCGCTCACGCTGATGACCGGCAGCACCGGCAGCACAGGCACGACGTCGAGCACGCCGACCGACAGTGCGACCGCTGCCCTCGACGCGCTCGTGGCCGCTGCCGGCGGGACGTCCGCCACCTCGGTCCCGTCCAGCCAGTACTCGACACTGCTGTCCTCCCTGGGGGTCTCCGCATGACCAGCTCTCCCGCCGTCGCGACGATCCCGCTGCCCGGGTCCGCCGACCTCGGTCGTCGGCAGTCCGCCGCGGAGCGGAGCAGCGCGTCGAGCTTCGACGACGTGCTGCGCGCTCAGGAGCTCGACGACCGGCTCGCGTCGCAGGGCGCGACGTCGGGCGCGTCCCGGTCGACCCGCACAGCCTCGACCGCGCGCCAGGACCGGCCGTCGGATGCGACGACCCGGCGGTCCGCCGTCGACGACCCGACGCGCCGGGGCGCAGCGGAGACCTCCGCGACGCGGTCGAGCGATCGTCCGCGGAGCGCGAAGGAGAAGGACGACGGCCGCTCGACCTCGACGGCCGAGACCTCGACGAGCAGCACGGAGGCGGGTGCGCCCACCACCGGGAAGGCGACCGGTGGTGCCGACGCGAGCGCGCCGTCCGTGACCGACGCGGCCGGCGCGGCAGCGAGCGGGCACGCCGTGATCGGCGCTGCCACGGACGGTCCGACACCTGCGGATGTGGCAGCGGCGGCCGCGGTCGCCGCGGCGGTCGTCGGTGCGGGCACCACGGCGGGAGCCCAGGCGCACCCGGCTGCCGCCGGCGGCGTGTCGTCGGCGGGTGCGCAGCCCGGTGGACCACGAGCCCTCACCGCGATCGGGTCCGCATCGGCGACTGCGGGCCTCACGGCCGGCGCCGCCGGTGCTTCTGGACGTTCCGGCGCCGCGGGTGCTCAGGGTGCCGCGGGTGCCACCGGCGCCGCGGGTGCTCTCCGTGCCGCGGGGGTTGCCGGCGTGGCCGGCACGGGAGGAGCGCCCGGCGCCGCCTCGGCGAGCCGTCAGGGTCGTCCGGTCGCGACGACCTCGACCACGGGCGGTGCGACCACCGCGATCGACGTCACGGCGAGCGCCGGCCGCCCGGCCGGTCACGCCCCCTCGGCGAGCGGGAACGCGGGCGTCCCGACGTCGGGTGCACCGGTACCACCGCAGGCGGGTGCGCCGGGCACCGGTCAGGGTGCCGCTCCCGTCGTCGCCGACGCCGGGCACGGGACGGCCCAGGTCGACCCGTCGATCGCGGCGGCGGCCGTCGGTCACGGCCCCCTCGGAACCACCGCGCCGGGCGCCGCGAGCAGCACCGCACCGGCGGCCCCGGTCGTCGCGCCCTCGCTCGCCCAGCAGCTCGCCCCCTCGCTGCAGTCGCTGCGGTCGCTCGGCAACGGCCAGCACGTGATGACCATCGACGTCACCCCCGAGCACCTCGGCCCGGTGCGCGTGACCGCGCACATCTCGGCGGAGGGCGTGCGGATCGACCTGGTCGGCGCGACGGCGGAGTCACGCGACGCGCTGCGCCAGTCGATGACGGATCTCAAGCGCGACCTCGCCGGCGCCGGCCTGCAGGCGGACCTGTCCCTCGGATCCGGATCGGCCGGGTCGGACGGATGGGCCGGCTCAGCCGGTCAGTCGCGCGACCGGGCCGGCGCGGCGTCCGATCGTCCGTCGCCCGAACCGAGCACGTCAGCCGCGGCCGACGCCGCGCCCGCCCGTTCCCCGATCGCCCACGCGGGCGCTCTCGACCTGTCCCTGTGACGAAGGAGATCACCATGAGCGTCGACGCGACCACCGCTGCCACCGGCTCCACCGGGATCTACACGACCCCGGCCACCACCACGGCGCCCCCCAAGCAGACCCTCGACAGCCAGGCGTTCCTGCAGCTGCTGGTCACGCAGCTCACCAACCAGGACCCGAGCTCGCCGATGGACACCAACCAGATGATGACCCAGACCACGCAGCTCTCGAGCATGGAACAGCTGACCGCCCTCTCGGCGACGTCACGGGAGAGCTTCGCCCTCCAGATGCGCAGCTCGGCGGCCGCGCTGATCGGCCAGAAGGTCAGCTACACGAACGCGAAGGGCGTCGCCGTCACCGGGATCGCGACGTCGGTCTCGTTCGCCGCGTCGACCCCGACCGTGACGGTCGGCTCGGACGTCGTCCCGCTCGACTCCGTCTCCGCGATCACCTCCAGCACGGCACCGGACCCCAGCACGACCCCCGCCTCCAGCCCCGCGTCGACATCCGCCTGACGCTCACGACCTGCTCGACGAAACGAAGGGATCACCCTCATGCTCCGCTCGCTCTTCTCCGGCATCAGCGGTCTGCGCGCCCACCAGGCCATGCTCGACGTCACCGGCAACAACATCGCCAACGTCAACACCGTGGGCTTCAAGTCCTCGTCCACCCAGTTCCAGGACACCCTCAGCCAGGTGCTCTCCAACGCCGGGGCGCCGCAGCCGGGCGTCGGCGGCACGAACCCCGCGCAGGTCGGCCTGGGGGTGCGGGTCGCGGGCATCACGACGAACTTCGCCCAGGGTGCCGCCCAGCTCACCAACAACAGCACCGACATGATGATCTCCGGTGACGGCTTCTTCACCGTCAGCAAGGGCGGTCAGGAGTACTACACCCGGGCAGGCGCCTTCACGCGCGACGCCACCGGGCAGCTCGTGACCGCCGACGGCGCCCTCGTGCAGGGTTGGGCGGCGGTGAACGGCGTGATCGACACCAACGCGCCGCTGACGGACCTACGCGTGACCAACGCCGCGACGATGTCCGCGAAGGCCACCACGACGGCGAGCTTCGAGGGGAACCTGCCGTCCGACGCCACCGCAGGCACCTCGCTCGACAAGCAGATCACGGTGTACGACTCGCTCGGCAACGCGCGGCAGCTCGACCTGACGTTCACCAAGGGTGCCGCGGGCTGGTCCGTCGCGGGGACCGACGGCACGAACACCCTCGCCGCCACACCGCTGACGTTCTCGGCGAGCGGCGCCCTGACGTCCCCGGCCGCCCCGGTGACCGTCGGGCCCGTGAGCGTCGACCTCTCCACCATCACGGGGATGGCCGGTCTCGACACCGTCCAGTCCAAGACCCAGGACGGTCAGCAGGCCGGCACCCTGCAGTCCTTCACGCTCAACGCCGACGGCACCCTGCAGGGAGCCTTCAGCAACGGCATGAAGCAGATCGTCGGTCAGATCGCTCTCGCGACCTTCAACAACCCGGTCGGGCTCGAGAAGGCCGGCGGCTCGATGTACCGCACGACGGTGAACTCGGGTGCTGCCCAGGTCGGCACGGCCGGCTCGGGCGGCCGCGGCACGCTCGTCGGCGGGTCCCTCGAGATGTCGAACGTGGACCTCTCCGCCGAGTTCACGAACCTGATCGTCGCCCAGCGCGGGTTCCAGGCCAACGCACGCGTCATCACGACGTCGGACCAGGTGCTGCAGGAGCTCGTCGACCTCAAGCGCTGATCTCGCAGCACGTCGCGGGCCCGGCTCGGTGTGAACTCCTCACACCGGGACCGGGCCCGCCGATCTAGTGCTCGACGGGCCCACGGACGGGCCCGAGTGACAGCCCAGGGATGGACGCGCCGTGATCGTGGTGACCCGACTGAATGGACCGCAGTTCGCGGTCAACCCCGACCTGCTCCAACGCATCGAGAGCGCGCCGGACACGATCCTGACCCTCATCGACGGCACCAAGTACATCGTCGAGGAGTCGGTGGACGAGGTCATCGTCCTCATCCAGGCGTATCGGGCCCAGGTCATCGCGCAGGCCCAGCAGCTCCAGGCGCAGGACGCCGTCCGCCGGCTCGAGCCCGTGCACGACGCCGACGCGCAGCCCGCCGCCGCCGAACGCGCCGCGCCGCTGGCGCCGCCCGTCCAGCTCCACCCCAGGAGAGTGTGATGGACCCGGCAACCCTGATCGGCCTCGGTCTCGCCTTCGGTGGCGTCTTCTCGATGATGGTGATCGAGGGCGCCAACCCGATGTCGGTCGTGCTCCCCGGTCCCCTGGTGCTCGTGATCTTCGGGACGCTCGGCGCCGGCCTGGCCGGCAGCACGCTCAAGGACGCGATCCGCGCGTTCTCCGCGATCCCCAAGGCGATGCTCGCCAAGCTGCCCGACCCCGGACCCACGATCGAGACCGTCGTCGGGCTCGCCGACCGGGCTCGGCGCGAGGGGCTGCTCGCGCTCGAGGACGCGGCGCGCGACATCGACGACCCGTTCCTGCGGTCCGGTCTGCAGGCCGCGATCGACGGGACGGACCCGGACGACCTCCGCACGATCCTCGAGGACCGCGTCGCGACCAAGCGCGCCTCGGACCGCGTCAGTGCGAAGTACTTCACCGACATGGGCGGCTACGCGCCGACCGTCGGGATCATCGGCACGGTCGTCTCGCTCGTGCACGTGCTCGAGAACCTCGCCGACCCGTCCTCGCTCGGCGAGGCGATCGCGGCGGCCTTCGTGGCCACCCTCTGGGGGATCCTGTCCGCGAACCTCATCTGGCTGCCGTTCGGCAGCCGCATCAAGCGCGTGTCCGACCTCGAGTGCGCCCGCATGGAGCTGACCGTCGAGGGCCTGCTCGCCGTCCAGGCCGGCGCGAACCCGCGCCTCGTCGGTGAGCGCCTCCGCAGCCTCGTGCCGGCGGAGGAGCCCAAGGCCGAGAAGAAGGTCGCATGAGCAGCGGAGGCCACGGTCAGGGTCGGCGTCGGCCCCGTGGCGGCGGGCACGAGGAGGAGCACGAGAACACCGAACGGTGGCTCGTGAGCTACTCCGACATGATCACGGTCCTGATGGCGCTGTTCATCGTGCTGTTCGCGATCAGCCAGGTCGACCAGTCGAAGTACATCTCGCTGCGCGACTCGCTCGCCGCCGGGTTCGGCGCGCCGATCACGACGGTCGTCTCCGGCGGGCAGGGTGCACTCACCGGCGGCACGAGCCCGAAGCCGGATGCGGTGAACCTGGCCGCCGACGCGGGGATCACGGCGAGCGCCGGCCCGTCCACGACCGACACCTCCGTCGGTGCGTCCTCCGCGGGCACGTCGGCCGCCGGCGCCACGTCGACGTCCAGCTCGGCCGCCGGCGTGGACCCGAAGACGCTCGCGGCGGCCCAGGCCGAGGCGAGCCACCTCGAGGCGATCGAGGCGGAGATCAAGGCCAAGCTCGACGCGCTCGGCCTCGCCGACCGCGTGCGCTTCACGATCGACAAGCGCGGCCTGATCATCGGCCTGGTCGCCGACGACGTCTTCTTCGCGAACGGGAGCGCGGACCTGACGGACACCGCGCGGCAGGTGCTCGACGGTGCCGGCCCGGCGCTCGCGGCCCTGACCGAGCAGATCTCCGTCGAAGGTCACGCCAACGTCCTGCCGGTCTCCGGCCGCTACC
This sequence comes from Actinomycetes bacterium, assembly GCA_021778635.1. Lineage (GTDB taxonomy): Bacteria > Actinomycetota > Actinomycetes > Actinomycetales > Cellulomonadaceae > JAJDFX01. The sequence goes on along the minus strand of JAJYCD010000061.1, from coordinate 9,966 downwards.
CGACCAACTGGGAGCTGTCGGCCGACCGCGCCACGCAGGTGCTGCGGCGCCTCGTCGAGGCCGACCACGTCGCCCCGGACCGCATCATGTCGGTCGGCTACGGCGACGCCCGGCCGCTCGTCGCCGGGACCAGCCCCGAGGCGCTCATGATCGACCGGCGTGTCGACCTCGTCGTCCTCAGCAGCGCTCCCGAGCAGGTGCGCGCGCTCGTGCCGACGCTCGTCCCCGCAGCCGACCAGTCCCCGACCGGAGGGTAGAACCATGGCCACAGTCGAGAAGCGGGTCATCGCCTCGTCGGTACGCGCCCAGCGCCCCGGCGGTGGTGGCGCGGCGCCGGGAGCCGACCCGGGGAAGGACGCCGCCAAGAAGAAGACGAAGCGACCCAAGAAGAAGCTGCTGATCATCGCGGTCGCGCTCGTGCTCGTGATCGCCGGAGCGGCGTACTACGTCCTGGTGATGCACAAGTCGTCGGGCGCGGCTGCCGCCCCGCCGCCCCCCGTCCCCGGCTCCGTCGCGAAGGTGTCGTCGGTCAGCCTGAACCTGGCCGGGGGCCACTACCTGCGTCTGGGGCTCGGGCTCCAGCTCACCGCGACGGCCGACGCGAAGACCTTCGACACCTCGAAGGCCGCGGACCTCGCGATCTCGCTGTACTCCGAGCGCACCGTCGACGAGGTCACGGTGGCCTCGAGCCGCGACACCCTCAAGGCCCAGCTGCTCGCGGCGATCGAGAAGGCGTACCCGAAGGAGGTGATGGGCCTCTACTTCACGGACTACGTGACCCAGTGACCGGCAGGACGCCGGTGAGTCGAGGCGCCACGGAGGGCGCCGCACCGCCCCGCACGATGCGGGGAACGGGGCTCGGACCCGCACGCGGGTAGACCCCAGAGTCGCTCGGACGCGACGCCGTCGCAGCGTGCTCGGATTCCGCTGCCGCGATGTTCCTCACATCGTCGCGCCCGGTGCCGATCAGGTGGATCGTGACGGTCCAGGACCCCCAGCGCACGTCCGCGCGACGCAAGCGTTCGACGACCCCGGAGGTCTACGACTTCCGGCGGCCGATGACGCTCGCGCGCGACCACGCGCGGGCGCTGGAGATGGCGTTCGAGACCTTCAGCCGTCAGTGGGGTACGCAGCTCACCTCGCGGCTCCGTGCGGTCAGCACGGTGACTCTCGAGGGCGTCTCGATGGTGTCCTACGACGAGTACGTCCGGTCCCTGCCCGAGATGACGACCGTGCTGCTGTGCACCGTCGAGCAGACCCGGTCCACCGCGATCCTCGAGCTCCCGATCCCCATGGTGATGACCTGGGTCGACTACCTCCTGGGCGGGCCGGGGCGCGTCGACGAGTCGGCGATGCGCGAGCTCACCGAGATCGAGATGACGCTGGTCCGCGACCTCCTGCACCACGTGCTCGCGAACCTCACCTACGCGTTCGCCGCGGTCATGCCGATCGACGTCACGATCCGCACCGCGCAGTACAACCCCCAGTTCGTGCAGGCCGCCCCCGCGTCGGAACCCGTCATCACGGCCGTGTTCGCGCTCCAGGCGGGTGAGTCCGAGTCGTCGGCGTCGTTCATGATCCCGGCCGAGATCCTGCTGGCCGGCCTCCGCGCGGGCGAGGACCTCGACGCACGGTCCGACGAGGAGCGCGCGGCCCAGCGCCACGCGCAGACGATGCTCGCCCGCGGGATCCGCGAGGTCCCGGTGGACGTGTCGGTGCGCTTCACGTCGCGCACCGTGCACCCGCGTGACGTCGTCTCCCTCGCCGTGGGCGACGTCGTCCCGCTGTCCCACCGCACGTCGACCCCGCTCGACGTCGTCGTCGACGGCGTCGTGATGGCCCGTGCCGCCGCGGGCACCAACGGCAACCGGCTCGCCTGCATGGTCGTCACCGTCGAGGAGAATCACTGATGAAGCCCACAGACAACGCCGCCGCGGACCTCGCCGGTGAGGTGGCTCGGCAGATCGCCCGGCTGCTGCCGTCCACCGTCCCGCTCGAGGTCGTCGCGGGGCCGTCGGTGCCGGGCGCGCCGATGCCGACCGCCGCCGACATCGCGGTCGTCGCGTCGTTCATCGGCACGGTGAGCGCGGACCTCGTGGTCGTCGCGGACCGCGCGGTCCAGGAGGCGCTGACCAGTGGCACCGGACCCGACCTCCCGCTCGAGGACGCGCTCCGGCCTGCGCTCGAGGCCGCCGCCGACGTGCTCGGCACGGGCGTCCTCGACACCGCGCGGACCGTGCCGGCGGTGCAGGCGCTGACCGGCGAGGGCATGACGGTCTTCCCGCTCGTGGCCGAGGGTGAGGTCCGGGCCTGGGTCGGCGTCCGGCTGCGCACGCAGACCGCGCCGAAGGCGGCGTCGGGAGCGGTGCAGGGGGCGAGCCTCCGGCTGCTGTACGACGTCGACATGACGCTGACCGCCGAGCTCGGCCGCACGAAGCTCCCGATCCGGGAGGTCCTCGAGCTGGTTCCCGGGACCGTCCTGGAGCTCGATCGCGCGGCGGGCAGCCCGGCCGACCTCATGGTCAACGGTCGCCTGATCGCTCGCGGCGAGATCGTCGTGATCGACGAGGACTACGGGATCCGCATCACCGAGATCGTGGCCGAGGAAGCACAGGTCCGATGAGCACGCTGGTGCTCGCGGGGCGGGTGGTGCTCTCGCTCGCGTGCGTGCTGGGGCTCATCTGGTACGCGCAGCGCCGGTTCGCGGGGCCGCTCGGTCGTCGGCGTCCGGCCGGTCCCCAGCTGTCGGTCGTGGGCCGACACACGCTCGGACGGCACACCAGCGTCGCCGTGCTCGCCGCGGGGGACCGTCGACTGCTGATCGGGGTGACCGAGCACGGCATCACGCTGCTGACCGAGCTCGACCCGGTGGCCGATCCCACCGCGGACGTGCCGTCGGCCTACGCGGCCGCCAGCACGGCGGCGACGGCTGCGGCGCTCGCTGCGGCGGCACCCGTGCCGCGCGCGTCGGTGCCGACCCCGGCCGTCCCCGCGTCCGCCGTCCCGACGTCGGCCGCCGCGCGGCTCCTCGCCCGTCTGCCGGTTCAGCGTGAGGAGATCGACCTGGGTTCGCTCGACCTGGGCTCACGCGACCTGGGCTCGCTCGACCTGGCCTCGCTCGACCGGGGTGCACGGGAGGAGAGCCCGGCGAGCGTCACGCCGATCGCGGTCGGCCAGACCGGCGGGCCTCTCGACGGGTCGATCCTCGCTCCGTCCACGTGGCGGCGCGCGGCCCGGGCAGTGCGCCGGTGAGCCGGACCGCCCAGGCGCCCGCCGCCGAGCGCGCGCGACTCCGGCGACTGGTCGCCGGCCTCCTCGTCCTGCTCGGCTGCGTGCTGCTGGGTGTCACCGTCGGTGCCGCCGGGGCCAGCGCGGCGCCGCGCTCGGCTCCGGCCGACGTGCCCGTCACGGTGCGGGTGGGTGTGCCGTCGTCAGTACCCGCCGTCGTACCGGTGAGGACCATGACCGTGACCGCCGTGGTGCGGCGCGAGTCGACGGCGGCGCTCGCGTTGCCCGCTGCCCCCGCCCCTCCGGTGACGCCCACCGACCCGGCCACGCCCGGTGGCCCCGGCACGGTCACGATCGGCATCAACGGCGTCGACGGCACGCCCAACAGCTCGATCGTCGTCCTCCTCGGCATCACGCTGCTGTCCGTCGCGCCGTCGCTGCTGCTGATGATGACGAGCTTCACCAAGATCTTCGTGGTGCTCGCCCTCACCCGGAACGCGATGGGACTCCAGGGTGTGCCGCCGAACCAGGTGATCGCGGGCCTGTCGCTCTTCCTGAGCCTGTTCATCATGGGCCCGGTGCTCAGCCAGGTGAACGACACCGGCCTGCAGCCCTACCTGCACGGCAGCGTCACGTTCTCGCAGGCGGTCGAGACCGGTCAGCAGCCGCTGCGGACCTTCATGCTCAAGCAGACCCGCCAGGAGGACCTCGCGCTGATGACGCGCTCGGCGAACCTCCCGAACCCGAAGGACGAGGCGGCGGTCCCGATGACCACGCTGATCCCGGCGTTCATGCTGTCCGAGCTCCGCTCGGCGTTCATCATCGGGTTCGTCATCTTCGTGCCGTTCCTGGTGATCGACCTGGTGGTCTCCTCGGCGTTGATGTCGATGGGCATGATGATGCTGCCTCCGGTGATGGTGTCGTTGCCGTTCAAGATCCTGCTGTTCGTCCTCGTCGACGGCTGGGGACTGATCGTCACGGCGCTCGTCGGGAGCTATCGGTGAGCCCGCGATGAACACCAACGCCGTCCTCGACATCGCGATGTCCGCGATCGTCATCGCCGCGAAGCTCGCGGCGCCGATCCTTGTCACCGCGCTCGTCGTCGGGTTCGCGGTGTCGCTCGTGCAGTCGGTGACGCAGATCCAGGAGGTCACCCTCAGCTTCGTCCCGAAGGCGATCGCGGTCGCCCTGGCGCTCGTGATCGCCGGTCACTGGATGATCTCCGAGATGGTGACGTTCACCCAGCAGCTCTTCGACCGGATCCCCAGCCTGCTCGGCGGGGGCTGACCCGTGGCCCTCACGTTCTCGCTCGCCGCGGTCCAGCTCGTGATGCTCGCCGGGGTGCGGATCGTCGCGTTCCTCGTGATCGCCCCGCCGTTCTCGCACGGGGCCATCCCCGGGTCGATCAAGGCGGCGCTCTCTCTCGGCATCGCGTTCGCGGTCGCGCCGCACCTGTCGCCCGGGAACCTCGGCCGGGACGTCAGCACCGGCGGGTTCGTGGCCGACCTCGTGCTGCAGGCGGTGATCGGCCTCGCGCTCGGCTTCCTCGTCGCGCTCGCCTTCTCCGCCGTCCAGGCCGCGGGCAACCTGATCGACCTGTTCGGCGGGTTCCAGATGGCGCAGGCCTTCGACCCGATGAGCCAGACCAACGGCGCGCAGTTCTCCCGGCTGTACCAGCTGCTGGCGATCGTCCTGCTCTTCGCGTCGAACGGCTACCAGCTCGTGCTCGAGGGGCTGGTACGGACGTTCGACGCGCTGCCGCTCGGCGCGGCCCTCGACCTCGGGACGTACTCGACGCTCGTGACGTCCGGCCTCACGCAGATGTTCGTCGCGGCGCTGCAGATCGCCGGACCACTGATCGTCGTGCTGTTCCTCGCCGACGTCGGCCTCGGCCTGCTGACCCGGGTGGCGCCCGCGCTCAACGCGTTCGCGCTCGGCTTCCCGCTGAAGATCCTGCTGACCCTCAGCTTCGGGTCGCTCGCCCTGCTCGCTCTGCCGCGCATCGTCGCCGGTCTCGCCGATACCTCGGTCTCGACGCTGCTGGGGGGTGCGCGATGAGCTCGGAAGGTCAGGAGAAGTCCGAGAAGGCCACCCCGGAGCGGATGAAGAAGGTCCGTGACGAGGGCTCGCTCACCAAGTCGCAGGACCTCAGCGCGTGGCTCGGCATCGCCGCCGCCGCGATCTCCCTGCCGATGGTGATCGGCCGGGCGACCGATGCCGCGCGCACCCAGCTGGCGGAGGTCGCGCAGATCGTGACGCAGCCGGACCCCGCTCGGGCCGTCACGCTGCTCGGCGACGGCCTGGCGACCGTCATCGCGACGGTCTCGCCGATGATGATCGCGGTCGTCCTCGCCGCGGTGGTCGCGACCGCGATCCAGGGCGGCATCCACCCGTCGATGAAGCGCCTCAAGCCGACGTTCAAGCAGTTCAACCCGACGAGCGGGATGAAACGGCTGTTCGGCGCCCAGGCCTGGTGGCAGGGCGCGAAGTCGCTGCTCAAGACGGGTGTCGTCGGGCTCGTGCTGTTCGTCGCCGTCAAGGGGCTGACGCCGGCGCTCATGACCGCGGGCGGTCTCCCGATCCGCGCGCTGCTCGACGACGCGGGCGGCGGCGCGATGTCGCTGCTGCGCACGGCCGTCGCGGCGGGTCTCCTGCTGGCCGCCGCCGACGTCGTCGTCGTGATCCGGCGCAACCGGAAGAAGACGCGGATGTCCCGGCAGGAGATCAAGGACGAGAGCAAGCGCTCCGACGGTGACCCGTTGCTCAAGGGGGCGATCCGCTCCAAGCAGCTCGCGATGAGCCGCAACCGCATGATGGCGGCGATCCCCACCGCGGACGTCGTGCTCGTCAACCCCACCCACGTCGCCGTCGCGCTCCGCTACGAGCCCGGTACCGGCGCGCCGCGCGTGGTCGCCAAGGGGCAGGGGCACGTCGCCACCCGGATCCGCGAGCGCGCGACCGAGCACCACGTCCCGATGGTCGCCGACATCCCGCTCGCCCGCGCGCTGCACGGGGCGTGCGAGGTCGGCGACGAGATCCCCGAGTACCTGTACACCGCGGTCGCGCGCGTCCTCGCGTTCGTGATGGCCCTGCGTCGGCGGGGTGCCGCAGCCGGGGTGCACCGCGTGCCGGACCGCCCGGGGGTCGCCGCATGAGACCGCCGCGCCGCCGGGCGACCCGCGCCGCCGCCCCGGTGGGGACCCCTCCCGGTGCCCACCCCGACGCCCTGCCCGCACCGCCGATCGCTTCCCGCCCGTCGCCCCGCAGCACCAGGAAGGACCTCCGATGAGGAAGACCTCGATCAGCCAGCTGGCTGTCCCGGCCGGCGTCGTCGGCATCGTGCTGCTCCTGGTCATCCCGCTGCCCGCGGCGCTGCTGGACTTCCTGATCGCGCTGAACATCACCGCGTCCCTGGTGATCCTGCTGACCAGCATGTACGTCAAGCGACCGCTCGACTTCTCGGTGTTCCCGTCGCTGCTGCTGGTCTTCACGCTGTTCCGGCTCGGGCTCAACGTCGCGTCGACGCGACTCGTGCTGAGCAACGGCTACGCCGGCCAGGTCATCAACGCGTTCGGGCACTTCGTGATCAGCGGCTCGCTGGTCATCGGCCTGGTGATCTTCCTGATCCTCGTGGTCATCCAGTTCGCGGTCATCACCAACGGTGCCGGTCGCGTGGCCGAGGTCGGCGCGCGGTTCACCCTCGACGCGATGCCCGGCAAGCAGATGGCGATCGACGCCGACCTCAACGCCGGCCTCATCAACGAGGACCAGGCGCGCAAGCGTCGCGCCGACGTCGCCGCCGAGGCCGACTTCTACGGCGCGATGGACGGCGGCTCGAAGTTCGTCAAGGGCGACGCCATGGCGGGCATCATCATCACGGTGATCAACCTGGTCGGCGGGTTCGTCATCGGCATGGTGCAGATGGGCCTCAGCGCGGGTGACTCGTTGCAGAAGTTCAGCCTGCTGACCATCGGTGACGGTCTGGTGACCCAGATCCCCGCGCTGCTGATGTCGGTGTCGACGGGTCTCATCGTGACCCGCTCGACCGCCGAGAGCGACATGGGCACCGCGGCGTCGAAGCAGCTCACGCAGAGCCGCTCCGCACTGCAGATCGCCGGGGTCTCGGCGATCGCGCTCGCGGTGATCCCCGCCATGCCGAAGCTGCCGTTCATCCTCATCGGTGCGGCGCTGCTGTACGTGTCCCAGCGGATCAAGACGCGCGAGGCCGGCGAGGCCGACGCCGCGCGCGTCGCGGCGACCCCCGCGGCCACGGCGTCCGCGGACACGCCGGAGCAGCTCATCGAGCAGATGCGGGTGCACGCGCTGGAGATCCTGCTCGCACCGGACCTGGTCGACATGGTCGGCACCGGCACCGATCAGGAGCTCCTCGCCCGCGTCCGGGCGTTGCGCCGCAAGATCGCGCTCGACCTCGGGATCGTCGTGCCGCCGGTGCGGACCCGCGACTTCGTCGAGCTGCCGCGCTCGACGTACGTGGTGCGCATCTCCGGTGTCGAGGTCGGTCGCGGTCAGACCCCGGGTGGCCGGGTGCTCGCCCTCGGCGAGGACCTGCAGTCGCTGCCGGGGCAGAGCGTCGTGGAACCCGTGTTCGGGCTGCCGGGCAAGTGGGTCGCGACGGAGCTGCGGCACGCCGCGGAGATGTCCGGCGCGACCGTCGTGGACCGGGTGTCGGTGCTCATCACGCACCTCGGCTCGATCATCGCCCAGAACGCCCCGCGGCTGCTCGGGCGCGAGGACGTCCGGGTGCTCACCGACGGCGTCAAGCAGGTCAACCCGTCCGTCGTCGACGAGCTCATCCCGAACCTGCTCTCGCTCGGCGAGGTCCAGCGCGTGCTGCAGGGGTTGCTCGCGGAGGAGATCTCGATCCGGGACCTCGGGCGGATCTACGAGGCGCTCACCCTGCGCGCCAAGGTCAGCACCGACGTCGAGGGCCTCGTGGAGGCCGCCCGCACGGCGATCGCACCGGCACTGACGGCCCAGCACGCACACGAGGGGACGTTGCGGGTCATCACGGTCGCGCCCGCCCTCGAGCAGCACCTCCTGGAGTCTCTGCGCTCCACCGACCAGGGCACCCAGCTGCTGCTCGACCCCGAGACGACCGAGGGCCTGCTCGAGTCGGTCCTCCGCTGCACCACCGAGGCGGAGCAGGGTGGCCGCACGGCCGTCCTGGTGTGCGCGCCGGCGATCCGTCCCGCCGTGCGCAGGCTGGTGGCACACTCGATGCCGCGACTGGCCGTGCTCTCCTACGTGGAGGTCACCGGTGCCGGTCTGCAGATCGAGCAGGTCGGGATGGTGACGGATGTCCACGCGATTGCTGCTTGAGGGTGACGACCTCGAGCACCTCTTGACGCGCGTCCGGGCGGAATACGGCCCGGACGCGACCGTCGTGCGCGCGGAACGCGTCCGCACCGGCGGCATCGCCGGGTTCTTCGCCCGCGAACGGTTCGAGCTGACGATCGAGGTGCCGGAGCGCGGTCCGCTCGGCGGCTGGGCCCGATCCGGCCGCGGTGCGCTCGGCGCCCAGCGGACCCGTCCGGAGGCGACCGGGATCGACGCCCTGCTCGACGCCGCGGACGCCGCGGAGCGTGGCGACCCGCCGCTCGCGCTGCCGGCCGCGGCCGTCCCGGACGGCCCGCAGCTCTCGACCGGTCGCGAGACGTTCGCGTCGGTGCTCGACTCCGTCCGGTCGATGGCCGGTGCGGTGCCGCTCGAGGGTGTGGTCGAACCTGCGGCGCCACCCGTGACGGACGCGCCCGCGCCCGGCGCGACGGCGGACGAAGTCCCAGCGGCGTCGGCCGGGGCCGGTGCGGTCGAGCCGCCCGCGCGCGTGACCTCGCCGGGCGGTGCGTTCGCGCCGATCGCCGCTCCGGCCGTCCCGGCGACGTCGGCGAGCGTCGTGCTGCGCCCGCCCGGAGCCGGCAAGGCCGACCTGATCGCGCTCGGTGTACCGGCCCGCCTGCTCGCCGACGCGGCGCCGGGCCCGGTCCCGTTGTCGGACCTCCTGCGCAGCGTCCCGAACCCGCCGCTGCTGGCACGCGTCCCCGGGTCCATGATCGCCGTCGTGGGGGACACCTCGACGGTCCTGGCCACGGCTCGCCAGATGGCGACGCGTCTCGGCCTGCAGGAGACGGACGTCGTGCTCGCCGGCGATCTCGAGGCGATCCCCGGGTTCGGCCGTCGGGTCCAGACGGCTGCGGCCGCTCGCCGGTTCCGCGATCGGGCATCCGCCGACGACGGCGTCCTGGTCGTGGCGATCGGCGTGGGGTCGGAGCCGGCAGACGTCGACCGGGGCGCCGAGGTGCTCGAGGCGCTCGCTCCCGACCAGGTCTGGGCGGTGGTCGACGCCCGCAGCAAGCCGCGTGACTGCGTCCGGTGGTTGGCGGACGTCGGTCGCGGGCGGCGGGTCGACGCGCTCGCCGTCGCCAGCGTCTTCGCGACCGAGCAGCCGGGGACGGTGCTCGATCTCGGTGTGCCGGTCGGCTGGGTGGACGGGCTTCCGGCGACGCGGGTCACCTGGGCCGCGGTGCTGAGCCGGCGGCTCGGGGACGACGCACGCTGGGACTGACCGGGCGGTCGCGCGGTCTGGAGCGCGAGAGCGGATAGTCTCGGCCCATGCTCGTGCTCAGCCGTCGCGTCGGCGAACGCCTCCTGATCGGTGATGACATCGTCATCACGGTCATCGAGGTGCGCAGCGACGGCGTGCGCATCGGCATCGACGCG
>JAJYCD010000060.1 GCA_021778635.1 Actinomycetes bacterium | reverse complement strand
CGGTCGAGGGTGGCGACCGCGCGTTCGCGTTCGCGTCCGGCCTCGCCGCCGAGGACACGCTGCTGCGCGCCGTCCTGCGACCCGGCGACCACGTCGTCATCCCGGACGACGCGTACGGCGGGACGTACCGGCTGATCGCCCGGGTGCTCGGACCGTGGGGGATCGAGCACACGGCCGTCGACCTCGGCGACCAGGGAGCGGTGCTCGCGGCGATCCAGCCGGGGCGCACCAAGGTCGTCTGGGTCGAGACCCCGACCAACCCGCTCCTCGGCATCTCGGACGTCGCGGCGCTCGCTGCCCACGCGCGGGCCGCCGGGGCGCTGCTCGTCGTCGACAACACGTTCGCGACGCCCTACCTGCAGCAGCCGCTGCTGCTCGGTGCCGACGCCGTCGTCCACTCGACGACCAAGTACATCGGCGGGCACAGCGATGTCGTCGGCGGGGCCGTCGTGGTGGCCGACGGCGCCCAGCTGCCGGTCGGCCTCGTCGGTCCGACGGGGAGCAGCTCGCTCGCCGACGCGGTCGCGTTCCACCAGAACTCGTCGGGGGCCGTCGCCGGTCCGTTCGACTCGTGGCTCACGCTGCGCGGTCTCAAGACGCTGGCCGTCCGGATGGACCGGCACGGCGCCAACGCGATGACGGTCGCGCGGTTCCTCGCCGACCACGACGCGGTCACCGAGGTGATCTACCCGGGCCTCGAGTCGCACCCTCAGCACGAGCTCGCGACACGTCAGATGCGGGGCTTCGGCGGCATGGTCTCGTTCCGCGTCGGGAGCCGCGAGCGGGCGCGGCACGTGTGCGCGAGCACGCGCGTGTTCACGCTGGCCGAGTCGCTCGGGGGAGTCGAGTCGCTGATCGAGCACCCGGCGACGATGACGCACGCCTCCGTCGCCGGCTCCGCCCTCGAGGTCCCCGACGACCTCGTGCGCCTGTCCGTCGGCATCGAGGACGTCGACGACCTGCTTGCCGACCTCCGCGAGGCACTCGCGTGACCGAGGATCGACGCGCCCCGTCGGACGTGGTCCCGTGGGCGGTGCGGGTCTCCGCGGCGTGGTCGTGGCGGTTCCTGCTGCTCGTCGCGTCCGTCGCCGTCGGGCTGTACCTGATCACGATCCTCAAGGTGATCGTCGTCCCGGTCGCGGTGGCGCTGCTGCTCACGGTGCTGCTGCTGCCGTTGGTGCGGTGGCTCCAGCGGCGCGCTCGGCTCCCGCGCGCCGCGGCGTCGGGCGTCGCCGTCCTCGGCCTCCTGGTGGTCGTCATCGGCCTGCTGACGGTGGCCGGACGATCGATCGCGAAGGGGATCTCCGACCTGCAGACCCAGGCGGTCGCCGGGGTGCAGGAGCTCACCGAGTGGCTGTCGGCGAACCCGTTCAACCTGACGGTCGCGGACATCACGGGCTACGTCGCCAAGGCGCAGCAGTCGATCACGCAGAACAGCGGCGGACTGGTCTCGAGCGCTCTCTCGGTGACGACGACGGTCGGCCACGTGTTGGCCGGCGCCCTGATCGCCATGTTCTGCACCTTCTTCTTCCTGCTCGACGGCCGCACGATCTGGACGTGGCTCGTCGGACTGCTCCCGTTCGAGGCGCGCGAGCGCACGCACCAGGCGGCTCGACGAGGCTTCGTCACCCTCGGGGCGTACACCCGCACGCAGATCCTGGTGGCGCTCGTCGACGCGATCGGCATCGGTGTCGGCGCGGCCGTCCTGCGGGTGCCGCTCGCGCTGCCGCTCGCGATCCTGGTGTTCCTCGGATCGTTCATCCCGATCGTCGGCGCGGTGCTCACGGGGGTCGTCGCGGTCCTCGTGGCGCTCGTCTCGCACGGGCCGGTCGTCGCGGTGATCATGCTCGCGGTGGTGCTCCTCGTCCAGCAGATCGAGGGCCACGTGCTCCAGCCGTTCCTGATGGGTCACGCGGTCTCGCTCCACCCCGTCGCCGTCCTGCTGTCGGTGGCCACCGGCTCCCTGGTCGCCGGGATCACCGGCGCGCTCTTCGCCGTGCCGATCGCGGCCGTGGTCAACACCGTCGTGCTCTACCTGCACGGTCACGACAAGTTCCCGGAGCTCGGTACCGACGACCACGTCGAGGTGCGCCCGCCGGGGCACCGACGCGCCGACGTGCCCGTCGCGGAGCTGGCGACCCTCCCGGACCGCACGATCGCCGGGGAGCCGTCGTGAGCGCGCCGCTGACCATCGCCGACTTCCGCGCCGCTGCCGAGCTGCTCTCGGGGATCGCCGACCGCACACCGGTCGAGCGGAGCCGTGCGCTCGCCCAGCTCACCGGTGGCGACGTCTGGCTCAAGTGCGAGAACCTCCAGCGCACGGGCTCGTTCAAGATCCGTGGCGCGTACGTGCGGATGGCCCGGCTCCCGGCCGAGGAGAAGGCGCGCGGCGTCGTGGCCGCGAGCGCCGGCAACCACGCGCAGGGGGTCGCTCTCGCCGCGCGCGAGCTCGGGATCTCGGCCGTCGTCTACATGCCGGCCGACGCGGCGCTGCCCAAGGTCGCTGCGACCCGCGGCTACGGCGCCGAGGTGCGACTGGTCGGGGCGAGCGTCGACGAGGCGCTGCTCGCCGCACGTGCCGAGTGCACCCGCACCGGGGCTGTGCTGATCCACCCGTTCGACCATCGCGACATCGTGATCGGTCAGGGGACGCTCGCCCTCGAGCTCGTCGAGCAGGTCCCGGACATGGCGACCGTGCTCGTGCCGCTCGGCGGCGGAGGGTTCGCGGCCGGGATCGCCTCGGCGCTGCACGAGCTCCGGCCGGACGTCCGCGTCGTCGGTGTCCAGGCGGCGTCGGCGGCGGCCTACCCGGCGTCCCTCCAGGCCGGGCATCCCGTCCCCGCCACCTCGATGCGAACGATGGCCGACGGCATCGCCGTGGGGACGCCCGGCGACATCCCCTTCGACATCCTCCGACGGCTCGGTGTCGAGGTCCGCACCGTGTCGGAGGAGGACCTCTCGCGCGCGCTGCTGTTCGTCGCCGAGCGCGCCAAGCTGCTCGTCGAGCCCTCAGGTGCGGCCGGTGTCGCGGCGCTGATGGCCGACCCGGAGGCCTTCCCCGGAACGGTCGTGCCGATCCTGTCCGGGGGGAACATCGACCCGATCCTGCTCCTCCGCGTCGTCCGGCACGGACTGACGTCGGCCGGGCGGTACCTCCAGCTCCGGGTGCTCCTCGAGGACCGCCCCGGTGCGCTCGCGGCTCTGCTGGCGCACCTGGCCTCGAGCGGTGGGAACGTCATGCACGTGGGTCACGTGCGGACCGCCGCCGACCTCGGTATCGGGGACGTCGAGATCGCCGTGCAGCTCGAGACCAAGGGACCGGAGCACTGCGAGCAGGTCGTCGCCGAGCTGTCCGCGGCCGGCTACCGGGTCACGCGCACCTGACACCGACGCGCGACGAGATGCCCCCGCGTCGGCCCGACGCGCGATGCGATGCCCCCGCGTCGGCCCGACGCCGGGGGCGGTGCATCCACCACCGACCGCCGTCGTCGAGCTCTCGCGGGAACGGTCGATCGTCAGCCCTCGAAGGGCTTCGCCGCGATGATCGTCACCGTGATCGCCGCACCGTTCGGAGCCGCGTAGGTGACGGTGTCGCCCACGGTCTGCCCGTTGATCGCGGCGCCGAGGGGCGACTTCTCCGAGTAGACGTCGATGTCGGTGCCCCCCGCGACCTCGCGGGACCCGAGAAGGAACACCATCTCGTCCCCCGCGACGACCGCAGTGACGACCATGCCGGGCTCGACGACGCCGTCGTCCTTCGCCTGGCCGATCACCGCGTTCTCGAGCTTGGCCTTGAGCTCGCGGATGCGTGCCTCGTTCTTGGCCTGCTCCTCGCGAGCGGCGTGGTAGCCGCCGTTCTCCTTGAGGTCACCCTCGTCGCGGGCGGTCGCGATCTTCTGCGAGATGTCGGTCCGCCCTGCTCCCGAGAGGTGCTCGTACTCGGCCTTCAGACGGTCGTACGCCTCCTGGGTGAGCCAGGTCGCCTGTGTGGTCTCCGCCACGTCGTCTCCTCTCCTGGTGGATCCTGGTGAATCCTCGTGAAAACCCTGTCCGAACGAGAACGCCGTCGGTGCACGCGACCGTTCCCGAGCCGAGCCGTCGGGATCGGCGCCGTGCACCGTCCGGCTGCGTCGACCCGAGGTCGCGCCGGTCCGGCGCCCTGCATGAATCCGTCAGGCTACCAATCTCCCGCCGACGAGAGAAAGGCAGAGTTGGGCGCCGGACGGTCGGTGTCCGCTGGTCAGCCGCCCGACCCCACGAGCTCGCACGTGCTGACCTCGCCCGTGACGGCGAGCTCCTGGGTGGAGAGCGACGCCGTGTACCGCTGGGAGCTCTTCGCCGCGGGTCCGATCGTCACGGTCTTCACGCCGACCTCGGTGAAGCCGGAGCTCAGCGCGACGACGGTGCACCGCACCGTGCTGGCCGGTGCCTTGGTGACGTCGAAGGTCACGTCGATCCGGTCCGGACCCTTCACGTCGTACCCGACGGGAGTCCACTGCACCGGGTCGCGGAGGACCCCGGAACCGACCCAGGCGATGACGGCGACCGCGGCCGCGATGAGGCCCGCGAGCGCGAGTCGCACCTGTCGCCTGCGTGCGGGTGTCGGAGGACGTCCGTAGCGTCCTTCGGGGACCGTCGTGGCGTCGTCCACGGGCTCGTCCACGGCGTCGTCCTCCTGTCGGGTGCGTCGTCGGTCGGGTGACGGTCGTCTCCGGACCGCGGGTGCGGGATCATGGTGCAGGATCATTGTCTCTTGACGGCGACACCCCAGGTGTCACGCCGCCGTGTACGTGGAGAGGACCTCGTGAACGGAGAACCGTTGCGTCTGATGGCGGTCCACGCCCATCCGGATGACGAGTCGAGCAAGGGCGCGGCGTCGGCCGCCCGGTACGCGGCCGAGGGGGTCGACGTGCTGGTCGTCACCTGCACCGGTGGCGAGCGCGGCGACATCCTCAACCCGTCCTTCGGCGAGTTCACCGGATCGATCGACGAGATGCGCGAGCTGCGTGCGCGGGAGATGGCAGTCGCCGCCGAGGCGCTCGGGATCCGGCAGGCCTGGCTGGGCTTCGTCGACTCGGGACTGCCGGAGGGCGACCCCCTGCCGCCTCTCCCGGAGGGCTGCTTCGCCCTCGTGCCGCTCGAGGAGGCCTCCGCCCCGCTCGTGCGACTGATCCGGGAGTTCCGGCCGCACGTGCTGACCACCTACGACCCGAGCGGCGGCTACCCGCACCCGGACCACATCATGTGCCACCGCGTCTCGATGGAGGCCGTCGAGGCCGCGGCGGACACCGCGCGGTACCCGGACCTCGGTGACCCGTGGCAGACCGCCAAGGTGTACTACAACCACGGCTTCTCGATGGCGCGGATCCGGTCGGCGCACGAGGCGATGACGGCGGCCGGGCTCGAGTCGCCGTTCGGTGAGTGGGTGGAGTCGCGTGGGGCGCGTGAGATCCCCGAGCGTGAGGTGACGACGCGGGTCGAGTGCGCGGACTACTTCGACGCGCGGGACGCGGCGTTGCGCGCGCACGCGACGCAGGTCGACCCGGACGGCTTCTTCTTCGCCATCCCGCGCGACCTCGAACGTGCGACGTGGCCCTTCGAGGAGTTCGAGCTCGTGGTCTCGCACGTGCCCACGACCGTGCCCGAGACCGACCTCTTCGCAGGTCTCCGTCCGGAGGTGGGCAGGTGATCACCCTCGCCCTGGTCAGTGCGCTCGCGTCGGCGACACCGAGCCCGGCTCCGGCGAGCATCCCCCCCGCGGACATCACGAGCCCCGGGATCGTCGGCTTCGCCTTCACGTTCGGGCTCGCACTCGTGTGCGTCCTGCTCTTCCTCTCGCTCACGAAGCAGCTGCGCAAGGTCAACCACCGGGCGGCGCTCCAGGCCGCCGAGGACGAGGCGGACAACGCGCCTGATGCGCCCGACGGACCGGTCGACGGCCGTCCGGAGGCGTCCCGCTGATGGTGGCCGAGCCGGTGCGGGTGGCCGTCGCACAGCTCGTCGTCCCCGCGGACCACGCCGCCGCGCGCGATGTGACGCGGGCGGCGGTCGTCGAGGCCGCCCGGGGCGGCGCCGATCTCGTGGTCCTGCCGGAGTACGCGTCCGGTTTCGACCCGAGAGGGGTGGGACGTGAGCACGCCGAACCGTTGGACGGCCCGTTCGTCACGTCGGTGCGCGAGCTCGCGGCGACTCTTCGGATCTCGGTGATCGTGGGGACGACGGCCCCCGGCGTCGCGGCCGATCGTGCGAGCAACGTGGTCGTCGCGGTCGGCCCCGACGGCGGTCTTCGCGGGACGTACCGCAAGGTCCACCTGTACGACGCGTTCGGTCAGCGCGAGTCGGATCGTCTCGAGGCGGGACCGGCCGACGCCGAGCCCCTCGTGCTCGACGTGCGTGGGACCCGGTTCGGGGTGCTCACCTGCTACGACCTGAGGTTCCCGGAGAGCGCGCGCCGCGTCGTCGACGCAGGCGCGGACGTCCTCGTCGTGCCCGCGGCCTGGGCCGCCGGCGCCGGAAAGGCGGAGCAGTGGCGGGCCCTGGTTGTGGCCCGAGCGATCGAGAACACCAGCGCGGTCGTCGCGGTGGGGCAGACGGGTCACGGGGTCGTCGGCCGTTCGGTCGTCGCCGGGGCGGACGGGGTGGCGCTCCTCGAGCTCGGTGACGAGCCGACGGTCGCGACGGTCGACCTCGATCCGGCGTGGGTCCGCGGCGAACGGGACCGGAACCCGTCTCTTGCGAACCGCCGGTACTCGGTGGTGCCGCGCTAGATGGCGAGCACGAGGAGCCGGGTCCGGGAGAGCATCGACCTGCCGGACGTGCGCCCGGACCTGCGCGTCAGCTTCCTGGGTGACTCGTACGTCGCCGGCTTCGGCGACGCCGAGCACCGAGGTTGGGTCGGTCGCGTGGCGGCGTGGGCGCACGTGATCGGGTTCCCGGTCACGGTCTACAACCTGGGGGTGCGGCGCGACACCTCGGCCGACGTCCGCAGCCGGTGGCAGGACGAGCTCCGGGTACGCAGCGGCGACGGCGGCGAGCCGCGTCTGGTGCTGTCCTTCGGGGTGAACGACACGAGCGCGCGTGGCGGCGGCGGGCGCAGACCGACGCGGGTCGCGCTGGACCGGTCCGTCGGGAACCTGGTCGCGATCCTCGACGGTGCGGCTGCGGCGGGGATCCCGACGTTGATGGTCGGTCCGCCGGCGGTCACGGACGAGGAGCACGACGAGCGCATCGCGACGATCGACGAGCGCTTCGCATCCGCCTGCGTGGCGCGAGGCGTGCCGTACGTCGCCGTGTTCGAGCGGCTCCACGCGGATCCCGTCTGGCGCGCCGACATCGAGTCAGGTGACGGGGTGCACCCGACCTCGACGGGCTACGACCGGCTCGCGCGCCTCGTGGTCGGGCCGTGGTGCGAGTGGCTCGCCGGAGGGCCGGGAACGGTGCGCACGGTGCCCGAGCGCGCGGTGCCTGAGCGCACGGTGCCCGAGCGCGCGGTGCCCGAGCGGACCGTGCGACCGACCGCCGGGGGCGCGGCGCGACCGACGCCCGCGCGCACGGTGCGGGCGGCGCCCGAGGCCGCTGCTCAGACCGACGAGTAGGCCGCGAGGCTGACCGCGACGTAGTGGCAGCTGAACCCGATCACGGTCAGCGAGTGGAAGACCTCGTGGAAGCCGAACCAGCGTGGGCTCGGGTTGGGCCACTTGGTCGCGTACACCACGGCGCCGAGGATGTAGGCGACACCGCCGCCGGCGACCAGCCAGACGATCGCGGGCCCGTCCGGGGCCTTGGCGAACGTCCCGAGGTACCCCATCGCCGCCGATCCGAGCGCGACGTAGATCGGCGTGTAGAGCCACCGCGGGGCGTCGAGCCAGAACACCCGTCCGAGCAGGCCCAGCAGTGCTCCGGACCAGATCACCCAGAGCAGCACGGTCGAGGTCGATCGGGGGAGCAGGAGCACCGTCAACGGGGTGTAGGTGCCCGCGATGATGGCGAAGATGTTCGAGTGGTCCAGGCGCCGCAGCACGCCGGTGACCCTCGGTGTCCAGGTGCCCCGGTGGTAGACCGCACTCGTCGTGAACAGCAGGACCGAGGAGGCGGCGAAGACCGCCGTCGTCCACCGGGCCGTCGTCGTCGGGGAGAGCGCGACCAGGACGATTCCGGCCGCGAGGGCGATCGGGGACATCCCGGCGTGCAGCCATCCGCGGAGCTTCGGCTTGACCGTCGCGGCGAGCTGGGCGGCTCCGTCACGGGCCTGGCCGACCACGTCTCGGGGAGGCTCGGATGGGGGTTCGGGTGCCACGGGCGTCCTTCCGGGGGTGCGGATTGCTCGACAGCGGGGAACCTACGACGTCGTAGGTTACCGCGGCGTAAGTTGCCGGTCGTGGTCATCTGGTCCCGTCATCACACAACCTCTCCATGACGCACGTCGACTGAGGCGTCGTGCGCACCCGGCGGCGACCTCGTGGCGAGTAGCGTGTGAGCCAGATCCGACCCCGCTCCGAAGGACGTCGCGTGCGCCTGCCCCATCCGCTCTACGGCCTCTACGAGCGTCGGCTCGCCGCCTCGTTGGCGCCCGACCAGGTACCGCGTCACGTGGGCGTCATCCTCGACGGCAACCGACGCTGGGCGAAGTCCTACGGCGAGACTGCGGCCACCGGGCACCGGCGGGGTGCCGGCAAGATCCTGGAGCTGCTGACCTGGTCGGAGGAGGTCGGCGTCGAGGTCGTCACGTTGTGGATGCTCTCGACCGACAACCTCGCCCGGTCGGACGACGAGCTCCGCGAGCTCCTGAGCATCATCGAGGACGCGGTCGTCGACCTCGCCGCGAGCGGTCGCTGGCACCTGCAGGTCATGGGGTCCCTGGAGCTGCTGCCGGAGGCGTTCGTGGCGCACCTCGACGAGGCCGTCGCGCGGACGAGCGCGGTCCAGGGCCTGCACGTGAACATCGCGGTCGGGTACGGCGGCCGCCACGAGATCGCGGATGCGGTCCGTTCGCTCCTGCGGGAGCAGGCCGAGGCCGGCACGTCGCTCGAGGAGCTCGCAGGGGTCTTCGACGTCGAGCACATCGCCGACCACCTCTACACGAAGGGTCAGCCCGATCCGGAGCTCGTCATCCGCACCTCGGGCGAGCAGCGGCTGTCCGGCTTCCTGCTGTGGCAGAGCGCGCACAGCGAGTTCTACTTCTGCGAGGCGTACTGGCCCGACTTCCGTCGGGTCGACTACCTGCGTGCGTTGCGCGCCTACGCGGCCCGCGAGCGACGCCTCGGGCGCTGACCGAGGCTGATCCCGTCCCCGGCGAGCGAGCGCGCCCCGGCCCTCGGGTGCCTGGCGCTCTCCCCGGCCGTCAGATGGCGGTTGGGTGAACGGGTCGACGCGCCCGCGTGTCTTGCCGGACGTGTCAGGACCGGCGCGTAGCGTCCAGACGTGACGGACGGTACCCACCGTCCATCGGGAGGTCAGCCCATGGAGCACCTGCTCCGGGAGGAGGGCCGGACCCGGCCCCCCGCGGCCGACCGCCCCTCGTCCGGACAGCCGAGCGTCGGAGGCCCGCGGGCACCTGCGTGAGGCGGATCGCACGGCGCACCGCGCGCCGGAGGGAGCCTGCCATGGTCAGCACGGCACAGAAGGTGACAGTCACGGACGCCTCGGCGTCGGGCGGTGGGGAAGCCGCCCCGGCGCGTCGGACGTACGTGCTGGACACCTCGGTCCTCTTGTCGGACCCCGCGGCGATCCGCCGCTTCGCCGAGCACGACGTCGTCCTGCCGATCGTCGTGATCACCGAGCTCGAGGCCAAGCGGCACCACGCTGAGCTGGGCTACTTCGCGCGCGCGGCGCTGCGGATGCTCGACGACCTGCGCATCGAGCACGGCACGCTCGACGTCCCGCTGCCGATCGGCGACGAGGGCGGGACGGTGCGCGTCGAGCTCAACCACATCGACCCGACCGTGCTGCCGGCCGGGTTCCGTCTCGGCGACAACGACAGCCGCATCCTCGCGGTCGCGGCGAACCTGGCCGCCGAGGGCTGCGACGTCACGGTCGTCTCGAAGGACCTGCCGATGCGTGTCAAGGCCTCCGCCGTCGGGTTGCGCGCGGCAGAGTACCGCGCCGAGCTCGCGGTCGACTCGGGCTGGACCGGGATGGACGAGCTCACCGTCGACGAGCAGCAGATGGCCGATCTGTGGGAGCACGAGTCGCTCGACCTCACCGAGGTGCACGGGCTCGCGGCCAAGGCGCTGCCGTGCCACACCGGCGTCGTGCTGCACTCGACGCGGGGTTCGGCGCTCGGACGCGTCACGCCCGACAAGCACATCCAGCTCGTCCGTGGGGACCGCGACGTGTTCGGGGTCCACGGGCGCAGCGCGGAGCAGCGGATCGCGATCGACCTGCTGCTGGACCCGGAGATCGGCATCGTCTCCCTCGGCGGTCGGGCGGGCACGGGGAAGTCCGCGCTCGCGCTCTGCGCCGGTCTGGAGGCCGTGCTCGAGCGGCGTCAGCATCGCAAGGTGATGGTGTTCCGCCCGCTGTATGCGGTCGGCGGCCAGGACCTGGGCTACCTGCCGGGCGCTGAGGCGGAGAAGATGACCCCGTGGGCGCAGGCGGTCTTCGACACCCTGGGGTCGGTGGTCTCACGCGAGGTCGTCGAGGAGGTGATGGCACGCGACCTGCTGGAGGTCCTCCCGCTGACCCACATCCGCGGACGTTCGCTGCACGACGCGTACGTGATCGTCGACGAGGCGCAGTCGCTCGAGCGCAACGTCCTGCTCACGGTGCTCTCGCGCATCGGGCAGAACTCCCGGGTCGTGCTCACGCACGACGTCGCCCAGCGCGACAACCTCCGAGTGGGGCGGCACGACGGGGTCGCGGCTGTCATCGAGGCGCTCAAGGGGCACCCGCTCTTCGCCCACGTGACGCTCACGCGATCCGAGCGATCGCCCGTCGCCGCCCTGGTCACGGAGCTGTTCGAGGGGATCGAGGCCTGACCGCCGACGGCCTCGGGAGCCCGCGCAGGTCTGCGCAGGCTCCCGAGGCCGTCATGGTCGGCTCTGCCCCGTCCTGGGCAGGTTCGGCCGCCTCCCGGGTAGGTTCGGCCTTGTCCTGAACGGGGTCCAGCCCAGTTCTGGGTGGGCTCAGCCGTGTTCCGGGCGGGCTCAGCCCTGGGGCGGGCGGGTCATCGCCAGGACGTCGAGGGCCGCGTCGAGCTGGTCCGCGGTGACCTCGCCGCGCTCCACGAAGCCGAGCGCGATCACGGCATCGCGCACCGTGAGTCCGTGCGCGACGGCGTGCTTGGCGACCTTCGCCGCGGCCTCGTAACCGATCACCCGGTTCAGCGGGGTGACGATCGCGGGAGAGGACTCCGCGTAGGCGCGATCCCGGTCGACGTTCGCGGTGATGCCGCGCACCGTCTTGTCCGCGAGCGCGGTCGCCGCGTTCGCGAGCAGCCGGATCGACTCGAGGACCCCGAGTGCGATCACCGGGATCTGGACGTTGAGCTCGAACGCCCCGCTGGCCCCCGCCCAGGCGACCGTCGCGTCGTTGCCGATCACGCGTGCCGCGATCATCAGCACCGCCTCCGGGATCACGGGGTTGACCTTGCCGGGCATGATCGATGACCCGGGCTGCAGGTCCGGGATCGCGATCTCGCCGAGCCCGGTGTTCGGTCCGGAGCCCATCCACCGAAGGTCGTTGCACACCTTCGTGAGGCTCACGGCGATCGTGCGGAGGACCCCCGAGAGCTCGACGAGGCCGTCGCGCCCGCTCTGCGCCTCGAAGTGGTTGCGCGCCTCCGTCAGGGGCAGCCCGGTGTCCTCGACGAGCAGCGCGATGACGCGCTGCGGGAAGCCGGCGGGGGTGTTGATGCCGGTGCCGACCGCCGTGCCTCCCAGCGGAACCTCGGCGACGCGGGGGAGCGCGGCCTCCAGCCGTTCGATGCCGTACCGGACCGCGGCGGCGTACCCACCGAACTCCTGACCGAGGGTCACCGGGGTCGCATCCATGAGGTGCGTGCGACCGGACTTCACGACGGTCGCGAACTCGTCCGCCTTGGCCTCGAACGCCTCCGCGAGGTGCGCGAGGGCCGGTAGGAGCACCTGGACGACGCCCGACGTCGCCGCGACGTGGGCGGAGGTCGGGAAGACGTCGTTCGAGGACTGCGACGCGTTGACGTGGTCGTTCGGGTGGACGTCGCGACCGAGCCGACGCGAGGCGAGCGTGGCGATGACCTCGTTGGTGTTCATGTTCGACGACGTCCCCGAACCCGTCTGGTAGACGTCCACGGGGAAGTGCGCGTCGTGCGCTCCGGCGGCGACCTCGTCGGCCGCAGAGACGATCGCGGCGGCGATCTCGCCGTCGAGGACGCCCAGCTCGGCGTTCGCCCGGGCGGCCGCCTTCTTGATCCGGGCGAGCGCCTCGATGTGCCCGCGTTCGAGGCGCGTGCCCGAGAGCGGGAAGTTCTCGACGGCGCGTTGCGTCTGCGCTCGGTAGAGGGCGTCCGCGGGGACGCGGACCTCGCCCATGGTGTCGTGCTCGATCCGGAAGCCGGTCCCGTCCTGTGCGTCATCGCTCATGGGCACATCATGGCAAAGCCCGCTGGGTCCCGGTGCACCTGTCCCGTCGTCGGGTGGAGTGCGAGCCAGGGCGCCTCGGGCCGGGCGTCGATGGGGACCCGGCCCAGCTGTGAACGGGGTCGCGTCAGGTCGTCCGAGGACCGATGTCGCCGACGACCTCGGTGAGCCGGACCTGGCCCTCGGCAAGGTCGTACTCGAGCCCGATGATCGCGCACCTGCCCGCGTCGACCGCGTCCGCGAGGAGCGCCGAGTAGCTCCGGAGCATCTCGACGGTGTGCCGGACGTGGTCGCGCCCCAGGGTCGCCGCGTCGAAGCCGGTGACACCGGTGCCACCCGGGTTCACGATGCTGGGTATGACCCGGTCCACGATCGCGCGTACGAACCCGCGCGGCAGCTCGCCCGTCGTGAGCGCGTTCGCCGCGGCTGCGACCGCGCCGCAGCTGTCGTGACCGAGCACGACGACCAGCGGGGTGCCGAGGATGTCGACCCCGTACTCGATCGAGCCGATCACCGTCGTGTCGATGACGTGCCCCGCCGTACGCACGACGAACATGTCGCCGAGCCCCTGGTCGAAGACGATCTCGGCCGCGACACGTGAGTCCGAGCAGCCGAAGATCACCGCGAACGGGTGCTGGTCGGCGCTCAGCTCGGTGCGACGGTCGACGCTCTGGGACGGATGGTCCATGTCTCCGGCGACGAAGCGCGCGTTCCCCGCACGGAGAGTGGCCCAGGCCTCGGCGGGTGTGGAAGGTCGCTGCATGGACCCATCGTCGCAGGTTCGCATCCGCGGCTGCCGACGCGTCCGACGATGCCGCGTCGCCGGAGCTGTCGGACGTAGCCGGTGGTCGCGGGACCCGTCGGCCGCGCGAGGACGCGCTGCGACGTCAGCCGTGGCGTCGCAGCGCCGACGTCAGTGCTGGCGCGCGGCTGTCGCGGCGGTGCGGGAGCGGGTGCTGAACGAGAACGGCGCGTACAGCGGACAGAAGCCGACGAGCCCGGTGCCGAGCATGACGGCCCCGAGCACGTAGAAGACCCACGAGATCGGTGCGACGGGGCCGGTGACGATGCCGAGGACGGCGAAGACCGGTGCGGCGACGACGCTCCGCAGGATCCGGTCCGTGGTGCCCATGTTCTGCTTCATGGCTATTCCTCTCCTGCGGGGCGGGCCCGGCGGTGCCGGACTGCTCGGCCTCGACGGCCAATGATACCCTGGGGGGTATGCAGACACGCTCCCGAATCGCCTCGGTCGTCCTCGCCGCCGTTCTTGCCGTCGGCGGTCTCACGGCGTGCTCGGGCGGCTCGAACGCCATCACTCAGGTCACGACGGCCACCGCGTCCGAGGTGCTCGCGAAGCCGGGCATGTCCGTGATCGATGTCCGGACGCCGGGCGAGTTCGCCCAGGGGCACATCCAGGGCGCTGTGAACATCGACGTCGAGGACGCCGCCTTCGCCACGAACGTCGGCAAGCTGCCCAAGGACAAGCCGTACTTCGTCTACTGCCGCAGCGGGAACCGCTCCGGTGTCGCGACGTCGAAGATGGCGGACCTCGGCTTCACCGAGATCTACGACCTCCAGGGCGGTATCACCCAGTGGCAGAACGCGGGCGGCGCGGTCGTGCTGAACTGACCGCGCGGCTGCGGACGCGCAGCTAGGCGCCCGCGGAGTGCGGGCTCAGCTCGCGCGCCCACGGCGGGTTCGCGCCGGATCGCGAGACCGTGATGCCCGCGATCTCGGTGCATCGCTCCAGGATCCCGACCAGGGTGGACTCGTCGATCCGTCCGAGGGCCTCGCGACGGTCCGCGCCGAGCAGCCCCGCCGTCCACAGTCCGTCGATCAGTCCGGACATGAACGAGTCGCCTGCCCCCACGGTGTCCGCGACGGCCACCCGGCGTGATGGCACCCTCACCGTGAGACCTGCCGAGGTGGTCGCGAGCACGCCGTCGGCGCCGTGGGTCACGACGACCAACCCCGGTCCGCGCGACGCCCAGCGCGCGGCGACCGCGCCCGGCGTGCTGCCCGGTTCACACCACTCGAGGTCCTCGTCGCTGACCTTGACGACGTCGGCGAGCTCGACGAGGTGTTCGACGAGCGCCCGCGCACCGTCGCCGAGCAGCGCGGGACGCACGTTCGGGTCGTAGGTGACCGTCGCCGAGGACCGTGCGCGGGCGAGCAGGTCGAGGACCACCTCGCCGCCCGGTGCCAGCGCGGCGCCGATCGTGCTGCTGTGGACGACGACGACGTCATCGAGCCGCTCGGCTCTCTGCGGGGGCACCTGCCAGTCCAGCTCGAAGGTGTACGTCGCCGCTCCGGTCGCGTCGAGCGTCGCGATGGCGACCGAGGTGCTCGCGGCGCCGTCCGCACCCTCGACCACCTGGACCGCCGACTCCGAGATGTGCTCGCGGAGCGCTGTGCCGCGCGCGTCGCGGCCGAACCACGTGAGCAGGTCGACCCGTCGACCCAGTCGACCGAGGCCGATCGCGACGTTCATCGGGCTGCCGCCGGGGTGCTCGTCGACCGACCCGTCGAGCCGTCGGACGACGTCGATCAGCGACTCCCCGACGACGAGTGCGCGCGCTCCGTCGGTCTCCGGTGCCGGTGTGGTGGTCACGCCTGTTCCCTCGTCTCGGTCGTTCCGGTCGTTCCGGTCGTTCGGGTGTCGTCCGGGTCGTCGTGCGCGCGCACGGCGGCGAGCCGGTCGCGCGCGCCGTCGAGCCATTGCTGGCAGCGCGCGGCGAGCGCCTCGCCGCGCTCCCAGAGGAGGAGCGAGTCCTCGAGCGTGGTCCCGCCCGCCTCGAGCGTCGCCACGACGCTCACGAGCTCGTCGCGCGCCTGCTCGTAGGTGAGGGAGTCGACGTCTGCCGGGGTCTCAGCAGCGCGTGGGGGTGTCGTCACGTGCCCATCTAACCAATCCCGCTCATCTCGGTGTGCGCGCGACGGTCGCGGCGAGCTCTCCGCGCGCGACGCGGATCCGCAGGCGCTGTCCCGCGCGGGCGTCCTCGGGTCCGCGGACGACGGTCCCGTCGGGCGTCTGCACGACGGCATACCCACGGTCGAGGGTGGCTGCCGGGGACAGCGAGCGGAGCTGGGCCGCCAGGGCGGTCACGAACGCGCCCTCACGCGAGACGGCGAGCTCGACGGCTCTGCGCGCCGCCTCGCGCCGGGTGGCGACGTCGCGCTCGCGTGCGACGATGCCGTCCTCGGGGCGCGCGAGTGCCGGTCGGGACCGGACGGCGACGAGGTGGTCGTGCTCACGGGTGAGGGTCTGGGAGATCGCGCGCCGGATCCGCGAGCGCAGCTGGACGGTACGAGCGCGTTCCTCGACGACGTCCGGCACGACGCGTTTGGCCGCGTCGGTCGGGGTCGACGCGCGGTAGTCCGCGACCAGGTCGAGCAGCGGTGTGTCCATGTGGTGCCCGATCGCGCTGACCAACGGGGTCCGGCACGCGGCGGCAACTCGCACGAGGGACTCGTTGCTGAACGGCAGGAGGTCTTCGAACGACCCGCCGCCGCGCGCGACGACGATCACGTCGACGAGCGGATCGGCATCCAGCTCGGCTATCGCGCGCGACACCTCGGGCACGGCCGACGGGCCCTGGACGGTGACGCGGCGAATCTCGAAGGAGACCTGCGGCCATCGCGCACGGGCGTTCGACACGACGTCGTGCTCGGCGTCACCCTGCTGCGCGCAGACGAGACCGATGGTCCCCGGCAGGAACGGGAGCGGGACCTTGCGGTCGAGGTCGAACAGCCCCTCGGCGGCGAGCACGGACTTCAGGTGCTCGATGCGGGCGAGCAGCTCCCCGACGCCGAGCAGCCGGACCTCGTCGGCCGCGAGGCCGAGCGAACCCTTCTTGGTGTGGAAGGTCGGCCGGGCGTGCACCACGAGGTGGGACCCGTCACGCACCGAGTCGGCGGCCGTGCCGAGTGCGGACGCGGGGACCGTCACGTTCAGGGACATGTCGAGGTCGGTGTCGCGCAGGGTCAAGAAGTAGAGCTGGTTCCACCGCTTGAGGTTGAGCACCTGACCCTCGACCCAGACGGGGGGCATGCGTGCGACGTAGTCGGCGATCTTCGGCGCGAGGTGCCGCACGGGCCATGGGCGTTCCGCCGAGGTCTCGAGCGCCTTGAGCGGCAGGACGTGGGCCGCCTTCGCGAGGTCGTCACTCATCCCCCACAGCCTGCCCTATCCCCGTTGACTAGACTGACGCGGTGAGTGAACCCGTAGGCTCGACGCCCCCCTCGGCCGCCCAGCCCGTCCCGGGGGCGACGCGATCGGCCGATCGCAGGCGGGTGCTGCTGGCCGCGCCTCGCGGGTACTGCGCCGGCGTCGATCGCGCGGTGATCGCGGTCGAGAAGGCACTCGAGCACTACGGCGCACCGGTCTACGTGCGCAAGGAGATCGTCCACAACAAGTTCGTCGTCGAGACGCTCGCGGCGCGTGGCGCGGTCTTCGTGAGCGAGACCGACGAGGTTCCCGAGGGCGCGCGCGTCGTGTTCTCCGCGCACGGGGTCTCCCCGGCGGTCCACGCGGCCGCCGCTGCGCGCGGGCTCCGGACGATCGACGCGACATGCCCCCTGGTGACCAAGGTGCACAAGGAGGCGGTGCGTTTCGCCTCGGACGACTACGACATCCTGCTGATCGGTCACAGCGGGCACGAAGAGGTCGAGGGCACGGCGGGCGAGGCGCCCGAGCACATCCAGGTCGTCAACTCCCCGGCAGAGGTCGAGGGCGTCACGGTGCGCGACCCCGACAAGGTGGTGTGGATCTCCCAGACGACCCTCTCGGTCGACGAGACGATGGAGACGGTGCGCCGGCTCCGGGAGCGCTTCCCGACGCTCCAGGACCCGCCGAGCGACGACATCTGCTACGCGACCCAGAACCGCCAGGTCGCGGTCAAGCAGCTCGCCCCGCTGTGCGACGTCGTCATCACGGTCGGCTCGGCCAACTCCTCGAACTCGGTCCGGCTCGTCGAGGTCGCGCTCGACTCGGGTGCGGGCGCGTCGTACCGCGTGGACCAGGCGAGCGAGATCGACCCGACCTGGCTCACCGACGCTCGGACCGTCGGCGTGACGTCGGGCGCGTCGGTGCCGGAGATCCTCGTGCGGGACGTGCTCGACCTGCTCGCATCGCTGGGGTTCGACGAGGTCGACGAGGTGCGCACGGCCACCGAGGACCTGATGTTCTCGCTTCCGCAGGAGCTGCGGTCGGACCTCAAGAAGACCGGGAGCGACGTCGTCCGCCCGCGTCGAGAGCACCGCCGGCACCTCGACGTCACGCCGGGCTGAGCGCGCGCCCTCGACGCCGCGCGTGTCGGACGCCGGGTGCAGGCACGCGAGGCCGAGGGTGCCCACGCCCCTCCGGCCCACGGTCACGTCGCTGTCGGGCGCCGTTCGGCGGTCGCCGCGTCGAGAGTGACGACGTGCTCGTCCATCGAGGCGACCAGCTCGGGCGCGCTCACGACGGAGAGCTGCGGGTCGGACGTCGGGGGAGTCGTGAGGTCGCCGTCCACCACCTCGAGGTCGGCGAACCGGCGCGCGCTCACGAGCACGCGCGTCTCGAACGAGGCGACCGTCTGGTTGTACGCGCTCGCGGCCGAGTCGAGCGCGCGTCCGAGCCGGGCCACATGGGTGCCGAGCGTCGCGAGCCGACCGTGGAGCTCCTTTCCGAGGTCGAGGACCTGCTGGGCGTTCGCCGCGAGCGCGTCCTGGCGCCACGCGTACGCCACGGTCCGCAGGAGCGCGAGCAACGTCATCGGCGTCGCGATGATGACGTTGCGCTCGAACGCGTACTCCACGATCGTCGCGTCCTGCTCGATCGCGGCGTGGAAGAACGCCTCCGCCGGCACGAACATCACCACGAACTCCGGCGCCGGGGTGAACTGGTCCCAGTACCGTTTGCCCGCCAGGTCGTCGATGTGCTTGCGGACGTGCCGAGCGTGGGCGGCGAGGCGGTCGGCCCGGACGGTGTCGTCCGTCGCCTGGGCCGCGTCCAGGTAGCCGAGGAACGCGACCTTGGCGTCGACGACGACGTTCTTGCCGCCGGAGAGCCGCACGACCATGTCAGGTCGCAGGAGTCCGTCGTCGGTGCGCGTCGACGCCTGCTCGACGAAGTCGACGTGCGCGAGCATCCCGGCCGACTCGACGACCCGGCGGAGCTGGAGCTCGCCCCATCGACCGCGTACCTGCGACGACCGCAGCGCGGTGACGAGCTGTGCCGTCTCCGTGCGCAGCTGCTCCGACGACTCCCGCATCGCCCTGACCTGCTCCCCGAGGGCGGCCTGACCGGTCAGGCGAGCCGCCTGCGCGGAGGTCAGCTCGGTCTTGACCTGATCGAGCGTCCGCGTGAGCGGCTCGACGAGCTGGCGGACCGCCGCCTCGCTCCGCCCCAGCTCGGCCACCTGGGACTGCTGGCTCGCGGCAAGACGCTGATGCGCCAGCGCGAGGAACTGCTCGTTGTTGCTCGCGAGGGCGTCCGCCGCCAGCACGCGGAACTGGTCGGAGAGCCGCGCCTGGTCCGCCTGGAGCGACTGCACGCGGTCCGCGGCGGCAGCACGCTCGGCGTCGAGACGCGCCTCGGCCTGGGCCACGCGGACCTGCGCCGTTCTCAGGCCGGCCCCCAGTCGCGCGACCGCGGCGGACCAGCCCACGAGGCCGCCGACGAGCACGCAGACGGAGGCGAAGGCGAGGATGGTCGGCACGGTCATGGACCCACCGTGCCAGGCGGGTCCGACATGGACCGCACCGGTCGCCTCGGCCGCGTCCGTCGCCTCCCGCGTTCGCCTCCGGCGGTCGCCCTGCCGGGGCTACCCTGCCCGCATGGCTCCCGACTCCGTGCCGTCCGATCCTGCGCGGGTCGGCGATGTACCGTCCGGCACCGTGCCGACCACCACCGGTGCCCCGCCCGCACTGGCCCTCCGAGGGCTGTGGAAGCGGTTCGGCGACAAGATCGCCGTCAGCGGGGTCGACCTCGACGTGCCCGTCGGCTCGTTCTTCGGGCTGGTGGGCCCGAACGGCGCGGGCAAGACGACGACTCTCTCGATGTCCACCGGGCTCCTGCGTCCCGACTACGGTCAGGTCTGGGTGCACGGTCAGGAGCTCTGGTCCGACCCTCCCCGCGTCAAGGCGATGCTCGGCGTGCTCCCGGACGGGGTCAGGCTCTTCGACCGCCTCACCGGCCTCCAGCTGATCATGTACTCGGGCCTGCTGCGCGGGATGGACCGGGACGTCGTCGCGGGGCGTGCTGCCGACCTCCTCGACGCGCTGGACCTGACCTCGGACGCGGGCACGCTGGTCATCGACTACTCGGCGGGGATGACCAAGAAGATCGCGCTCGCGTGCGCCCTGGTGCACGCACCCCGGCTGCTGGTGCTCGACGAGCCGTTCGAGGCGGTCGACCCGGTGTCCGCGGCGAACATCCGCGAGATCCTGGCACGCTACGTGGCGACGGGTGGCGGCACGGTGATCGTGTCCTCGCACGTCATGGACCTCGTGCAGCGCATGTGCGACCACGTGGCCGTGATCGCCGCCGGTCACGTCCTGGCAGCCGGGACCGTGGACGCGGTGCGCGGGGACGCCAGCCTCGAGGACCGCTTCGTGGAGCTCGTCGGGGGTCGGACCTCGGGGGAGGGGCTCGCGTGGTTGCGCACCTCCTGAGACTCAAGCTGACGCTGCTGCGCAACGGCCTCAGACGAAGTGTCTGGCAGGTCGTCGGGCTCGTCGTGCTCAGTCTCTACGCGCTCGGCGGCCTCGTGGCGGCCACGGCCGGGCTGGTGGCGCTGAGCCTGACCGACGCCGACCTCATCCGGACGGTCCTGGTGCTGACCGGAAGCCTCGTGGTGCTCGGCTGGTGGATCGTGCCGCTGGTCGCGTTCGGCGTCGACTCGACCCTCGACCCGTCCCGGTTCGTCACCTTCACGGTCCCGCGCCGCGCGCTGCTGACGGGGCTCGCGGCGTCGGGACTGATCGGCATCCCGGGGGTCGTCACGAGCCTCCTGGTGATCGCGGCCGCGCTGACCTGGTGGCGCCACCCGGTCGCGCTGCTCGTCTCGGTGCCGCTCGTACCGCTCGCGCTGGCGACCTGCGTCGTGGGCTCGCGTGCGAGCACGACGCTGCTGGCGCCCCTGATGGCCCGACGCCGGTACCGCGAGCTCGCCGCCGGAGTCATGATCCTGCCGTTCATCCTCCTCGGCCCGATCATGAACGCGGTCATGGCGGGCATCGCCGCCGGCAAGGACGTGCTCCCGACGCTCGCGACCACGGCGGGATGGACGCCGATGGGGGCCGTCTGGGCCGCGCCGGCCGACGCGATCGCGGGTCGATGGGGTGCGATGGCCCTGCGCGTGCTCGTCGCCGTGGCGACCCTGGCTCTGCTGGTCGGCGTGTGGGACCGCGCCCTGGGACGTGCGCTCGTGACGGCGACGACCGCGGGCAGCGGGTCGGGTGGCGCGCGGGGTCGCGGTCTCGGCGCATTCGGTCGCCTCCCCGGGACACCCGTCGGCGCGGTCGTCGCGCGGTCGTTGATCTACTGGCGACGCGACCCGCGCTATGCCAAGGCGCTCGTCGTCGTCCCCTTGATCCCCCTCGTGATGGTCGTCTCGAGCGGAGGGTCACGCGGCGGGATGCTCCTCGCCGCCGGACCGCTCGTCGCTCTCGTCCTGGGCTGGTCGATCTCCGCCGACGTCGCGTACGACGGGACGGCCTTCTGGACGCACGTCGCGACCCCGCTCGGCGGCCGTGCCGACCGTGCCGGACGGCTGATCGCGGCCGCGATGATCGCGGTGCCGACCGTGATCGCCCTGATCACGGTGTCGGTCGCGGTCGCGGGACGCTGGGACCTGCTCCCGGCGCTGCTCGGTGCGAGCCTCGGCCTGCTGCTCACCGCGTACGGCGGTGCGAGCGTGGTCTCGGCGCGGGTCGTGTACCCGGTCGCCAAGCCCGAGGACAACCCGTTCACGTCGCCGCAGGGCGGCTCGATGGCCGCGGTGGTCTCGCAGCTC
>JAJYCD010000148.1 GCA_021778635.1 Actinomycetes bacterium | reverse complement strand
CCACGACGAACGAGATGAGCAGGGGTGTGGCGGAGGCGGCGGCGGGGTCGGGGGAGATCGCGGTGAACATCACCGGGGTGGCCTCGGCTGCGGACTCCAGTGCCCAGGTGCTGGGTCAGATGGGTGATGCCGTGACCGAGCTCGCGCGCCTGTCCACCGACCTGCGCACCCGCATGAGCACCTTCACCTACTGACCCGACACCGGCACCACGGCGCGTCGGGCCGTGGTGCCGGTGTCGGGAGGGGACACCCGGGTCAGAGCTGTCTCAGCTGACCTTCTTGCGGTAGGTCGTGATCGCGATCGCGTAGGCCACGACGAGGAGGCCGACGAGCCACGCGAGGGCGATCCAGATCGTGGAGCCGACCGGTTGCTGGGTGAAGAGGGCGCGGATGGTGTTCACGATCGAGGTCACGGGCTGGTTCTCCGCGAACGTGGCGACCGGTCCGGGCATCGTGCTGGTGGGCACGAACGCCGAGCTGATGAAGGGCAGGAAGATCAGCGGGTAGCTGAACGCGCTCGCGCCGTCGACGGACTTGGCGGACAGTCCCGCGATCACCGCGAGCCAGGTCAGCGCGAGGGTGAACAGGATCAGGGTGCCGGCGACGGCGAGCCAGGCGGCCAGCGAGGCTCCGGTGCGGAACCCCATGAGCAGCGCGGTGACGGTGACGATCGCGACGGAGACGAGGTTCGCGGCGAGGGACGTGAGCACGTGCGCCCAGAGCACGCTGGACCGTGCGATCGGCATCGACTGGAACCGGTCGACGATGCCGCCCTGCATGTCCAGGAAGAGCCGGTACGCGGTGTAGGCGATGCCGGAGGCGATCGTGATGAGCAGGATGCCCGGGAGCATGTAGGTGACGTACGCCTCGCCGGAGCCGGTGTGGATCGCGCCGCCGAGCACGTACACGAACAGCAGCATCAGGGCGATCGGCGTGACCGCGGTGGTGATGATCGTGTCGGCGCTGCGCAGGATGTGACGCAGCGATCGGCCCGTGAGGACGCCGGTGTCGCGAAGGACGTGGGTGGTCATCGGGGTTCCCTTCCTGCGGGCGCCGTACGGTCGCCGTCGTCGGTTGTCTCGGTGGTGTTGCCGACGAGCGCGAGGAACACGTCCTCCAGGGACGGCTGCTTCTCGACGTACTCGACCGTCGCGGAGGGAAGGAGCCGCTTCAGCTCGGCGAGGGTGCCGCTCTGGATGATGACCCCCTCGTGGAGGATCGCGATGCGGTCGGCGAGCTGCTCGGCCTCGTCGAGGTACTGCGTGGTCAGCAGCACCGTCGTACCGCCCTGGGCGAGCCCCTTGACCGTCTGCCATACCTCGATCCGGGCCTGCGGGTCGAGGCCGGTGGTGGGCTCGTCCAGGAAGATGACCGGCGGGTTGCCGATCAGGCTCATCGCGATGTCGAGCCGACGCCGCATGCCGCCCGAGTACGTCGCAGCCCGGCGGTTCCCCGCATCGGTGAGCGCGAAGCGGGCGAGCATGCCGTCGGCGATCGCGCCGGGGTCCTTGAGGTGCCGGAGCTTCGCCACGAGCACCAGGTTCTCGCGTCCGGTGAGCACCTCGTCGACCGCAGCGAACTGACCGGTGAGGCTGATCGAGCCGCGTACCTCGTGCGGTGACGAGGTCACGTCGAAGCCGTGGACCGTGGCGGTTCCCGCGTCGGGCTTCAGCAGCGTCGACAGGATGCGCACCAGCGTGGTCTTTCCCGCGCCGTTGGAGCCGAGGAGCGCGAAGATGCTCCCCGCTGCCACGTCGAGGTCGACGCCCCGCAGGACGTGCACCTCACCGAAGGACTTCGTGATTCCCGTCACCCGGATGGCGGGTTCGCGCGGCGTGTTCATGCGTCCCGGTCCGTTGCGTCCTCGGGCACGGCGTCGATCGCGCTTCTCAGGCGCGCGCGCTCCTTGTCGATCCATTCCTTGCCGGAGTACGCCCGGACGAACGCCTCGGCGAACTCCACCGGGTCGTCGCCCACGACGGCGCGCACGGGGGTGCCGTCGAGCGCGGCCCGCTCCCAGAGGTCTGCGTGGTCGCCGATCATCGTGACGATGGTGTCGCCGTCGACGAGCCCGCCGGCGTACAGGAAGTACCGGTTGAGCGCCGTCGCGGCGTCGGCGTACGGCTCGGGAAGAGCCTTGATGCGGGCCATTGCCTGCTTGTACTGCTTCTTCTGCTCGAGCGACCCGGTGAGGGCCTCGACCCACTTCGCTGCCATGACTACTCTCCTGCGTCCTGTCGGTTGTCGATGTCCTGGTAGAGCTTCTCGATCCGTGCCGAGAGAAAGGCCCAGGTGCGCCCGAACTCGTCGAGCTGTTCCCGGCCCTGCGCATTGAGCGAGTACACCTTTCGCGGCGGTCCCTTCTCGGACGGCACCTTCGTCACGTCCACGAAGCCCCGCTGCTCGATCCGGACGAGCAGCGCGTAGACGGTTCCCTCGACGAGGTCCGAGAAACCCTGGTCCCGCAGTCGGGCGGTGATCTCGTAGCCGTACGCCGGTCGCACGGCCAAGATCGCGAGGACGATGCCCTCCAGAGTGCCCTTGAGCATCTCCGTCATCTGGTTGCCCATCAGGTCGCCTCCGTCATCTAGTCTGTGTTGCTGACTACCAGTAGACCGTAACACTGAGTACCAGTAGATAGCAATAGCGAGTACCGGGCTCGGTGAGTCTCCTCGGGGGCGTCGGGCCGGGGCGCCCGCACCCACCGAGCGGCGTCGGTCTCACGTGGCCCGACGCACGGCGGCCTCCCAGGTGAGCAGCGGCCGCGGCAGGACGGTGCGGATGGCGGTCGGGTCGCCGGCGAGGTCGTCCGCGAGGTGGTCCAGGGCGGACCTGATGCCGCCGCGGGGAAGGCGGCGCCGGCGCTCGACGAGCGGCGCGAGGGTGCGCAGGAGGGGCAGGGGAACGGGGATCACCAGCGGCGTGGGTCGGCCGAGGACGGCGGCTGTCCGCGAGAGGAGCTCGCGGTAGGTCGGTGCCTCGGCGCTGCCGACGTCGAAGGCCCGACGATAGGTGGCTACCTCGTCGAGGGCGTCGACGAGGTAGCCCACGAGATCGTCCACCGCGATGTAGGACCAGCGCTGGTGACCGCGGCCGTGGACGGCGGTCAGCGTTCTCCCCGCGGCAGCGAGCAGGCGGTCGAAGCCCACGCTGCCGACACCGGCGACGAGCCCGGGGCGCAGGACGGTGACCTCGAGCCCGCTGTCGAGCAGGAACGCGTCGTTGTCCGCGCGGGCCCGGACCCAGGCGTTCGGTGCGTGCCGGGAGGCGCCGATCAGTCCGACCGTCAGGAGCCGGCTCACCCCTGCGGCGTGAGCTGCGGCGACGATCCGTGCCAGGGCGCGTCGCTCGGCCTCCGCGAAGTCGCCCGTGCCGGCGGCCTGCGGGCTGGTCACGGTCTGTACCAGCACATAGGTCGCCCGGGCCCCCGTCAGGAGGGTCGCGAGGGTCGCGGGGTCGTGCATGTCGCCGACGACCACGTCGAGCCGGCCGTCGGTCTGCCCGGCGGGGTCGGTGAGACGGGCGGGCGCGCGACCTGCGTCGCGGACCAGGGCTCGTACGGTCCGGCCGCTGGCGGTCAGGGCGCGGGTGAGGTGCGTCCCGATGAAGCCGGTGGCTCCGATGACGGCGATCACCGCGGACTCTTCTCAATAGATGACATGTCATGGATAGTGACGCACCGCGACGCCGATAGTCAATGACTCATCACGCATCTCTGGCAGACTGTCGGTGTGGACGTCGTCGAGGAGTTGCGCTACCTCGTGCTCGCCGCTCAGCGCGAGGGCGCCAGAGCGCTCGCCGACGTGCTGCGTCCGCTGGGGCTCACCCCGGCGCAGGGTGAGGTTCTCGCGGTCATGCGTACGGCGGACGCGGCGTTGTCGCTGCGAGAGATCGGCGAGCGCCTCGTGTGCGAGACGGGCAGCCCCAGCAGGTTGGTCACCAGCCTGGTCGCCGCCGGGCTCATCGACGGCGCCCGCGACCCGGCCGACGGACGCGTCACGCGCCTGAGCCTGACCGCCGCGGGACGCCAGGTCGCCGCCCGGGCCCACGCTGCCGAGCAGGACTTCCACCGGGGCCTCGCCGCGGTTCTGCCGGAGGGCGACGCGCTCGACGTCGTCGTCGGGTTCCTGCGCGAGATCGTCGCCGCGAGCCCGTCCGGTCGCGCCCTGTCGCGTCGGCGTGCGGAGGTGGAGCCGGCCGCGGCAGCCGGTGCGGTCGACGGCCCGGCCGAGCCCGGACCCGGCCGGTCACCTCGCCGGGCCGGGCGCTGATCGCGCTCGTCACAGTGGGACGGGCGCCCTCGGCCGTCGTGCCGGCGGACGCCGACGGCCCGCCCCCGCACGGCGATGCGTGAGGTGCCAGAGTGGTTCGCGTGCGTCGACCGGGTCCCGGCGGCCCGCGACGTCGGCGACGTGGTGTCGAATCGGGGTCGTGGTGTTCGTCGACGAAGCGAGGCAGCCCGCACGGGGCAGCGCCGAGGCGCCTGACGCCCCGGACCGCAGAACCACGTCCTGGTGACGACACGAGAG
>JAJYCD010000059.1 GCA_021778635.1 Actinomycetes bacterium | reverse complement strand
TGTGGATGGCCGCGTCCGTGCTCGCCGTCGTCCTGGTCGCGCGGAACGCTGCCGGCCGGTCCGGCTAGCCCTCCCGCGGTCGGTGAGCCAGGCTGGACGGCATGCCCAACCGCCTGGCGCGCGCGACGAGCCCGTACCTCCAGCAGCACGCCGCGAACCCCGTCGACTGGTACGAGTGGGGCGAGGAGGCGTTCGCCGAGGCGCGCCGCCGGGACGTCCCGCTGCTGATCTCGATCGGGTACGCAGCGTGCCACTGGTGCCACGTGATGGCGCACGAGTCCTTCGAGGACCCCGCCACCGCTGCCTCGATGAACGCGCGCGTCGTCGCGGTGAAGGTCGACCGCGAGGAGCGGCCCGACGTCGACGCCGTGTACATGGACGTGACACGGGCGATGACCGGTCGTGGCGGCTGGCCGATGACGGTGTTCGCGACCCCGGACGGCGACCCGTTCTACGCCGGCACGTACTTCCCACCGAGCCCGTCGCACGGTCTGCCGTCGTTCGGCCAGGTCCTCGACGCGATGCACGACGCGTGGACCACGCGTCGTGACGAGGTCGAGCGGAGCGTGGCGGGCATCCGTGCGGCCCTCGCGGACCGGGGCGCACCGCGGTCGCCGGACGTCGATCGCGGTGACTCGGCGGTCCCGGGCGACGGCGCGCGCGATGCGGGACCGGTGCCCACGGCCGTCCCTGCGCTGGTCCCCGCTCCGGTCCCGGCACGGGTGACCTCCGTACCCGTGGTCGACCCCGCCGTGCTGCGCCGCGCGCTCGCGGCGGCGGGCCGGAGCCACGACGGCGTGCGGGGCGGGTTCGGAGGTGCACCCAAGTTCCCGCCGTCGATGCTGCTCGAGTGGCTGCTCCGGCGGGGTGCCTCACGCGAGCGCGAGGATGCTTCCGATGCTCGGGCGATGGCGGAGCGGACCCTGGAGGCGATGGCCCGCGGTGGGATCTACGACCAGCTCGGGGGCGGCTTCGCACGCTACTCGGTGGATGCGGCCTGGCTCGTCCCGCACTTCGAGAAGATGCTCGACGACAACGCCCTGCTGCTGCGCGTGTACGCGCACTGGTGGCGGGCGACGGGGTCCCCGCTCGCGCACCGCGTCGTCGAGGAGACGGCTGCCTGGCTGCTCCGCGAGCTCCGCACGCCCGGGGGCGGGTTCGCGTCCTCTCTCGACGCCGACTCTCTCGATGCCGACTCTC
This sequence comes from Actinomycetes bacterium, assembly GCA_021778635.1. GTDB lineage: Bacteria > Actinomycetota > Actinomycetes > Actinomycetales > Cellulomonadaceae > JAJDFX01. Next base: position 20,471 of record JAJYCD010000059.1, on the reverse strand, counting down.
TCGATGCCGAGCCGCTCCGGAACGGCGCACCCGACGCCGCTCCCGACGACGACCACGACCGCGACCCCGGCCGTGCCGCCGCTCCGCTCGAGGGCGCCTTCTACGTCTGGGACCGGGGCGACCTCGCCTCGGCGCTCGGGGCCGACGACGCCGCCTGGGCCGCCACGACGTGGGGCGTCACCGCGCGCGGCACGTTCGAGCGAGGCAGGTCGGTGCTGCAGCTGCCGGTCGACCCCGTCGACGCCGATCGGTACGAGGCGGTGCGCGCGATTCTGCTCGCCGCGCGCGAGACGCGGCCGCGGCCCGCGCGTGACGACAAGGTCGTCGCGGCGTGGAACGGTCTCGCGATCGCCGCTCTGGCCGACGCGGGCGACCTGTTCGAGAGACCGGAGTGGGTGCGCGCCGCGGTCGACGCCGCGGAGCACGTGACGAGGGTGCACCTGAGGTACGACGGCTCCGCCGTGAGGCTCGCGCGCACGTCGCGTGACGGTGCACCCGGGACGGCCCCAGGTGTGCTCGAGGACTATGCGGACCTGGCCGAGGGCCTGCTCACGCTGTGCCAGGTGACGGGGGCGGCGCGCTGGCTGACGATCGCGGGCGAGCTCCTCGGCGAGGTGAACGTCCGGTTCTCCGACGGGACGGGCGGGTTCGCCGACACCGCGCACGACGAGACCGACGCCGTCCTGCTGCGGCTCGGGCGGCCACGCGAGCTCGCCGACGGACCGACACCCTCCGGGCAGGCGGCGGCGGCCGGCGCACTCCTGACCTATGCCGCGCTGACGGGTTCGGACGAGGCCAGGGCGGCTGCCGAGAGGGCGTTGCGCGAGCCGCTGCAGCTCGCGGCGCAGCATCCGCAGGCCGCGGGCTGGGCGCTCGCGGTTGCCGAGGCGTTGCTGGACGGTCCGCGTGAGGTCGCCGTCGTCGGGCCCGCAGGTGCTCCGGGGACCGAGGCGCTCCGCCGGGTCGCGGTGCTCGCGACGGCCCCCGGCGCCGTTCGCGCGGTCGGCACCGGCCACGCGGCGACCGGCACCGGTGCGGCCGAGACGGGAGCCCGTCGCGCGGCAAGGCGAGTCTGGGACGCCCTCCCGCTCCTCGAGGAACGGCCGATGGTGGGTGGACGGCCGACCGCGTACGTCTGCCGGGGCTTCGTGTGCGACCGTCCGACCACGGATCCCGCCGAGCTCGCTGCGTCGCTCGCGCCCTGACCCGTCGGCACGGGTCGGCACCGGCCGGCGAGATGCGTGGACCTCGTCCCGGGTGTCGGCAGGCGGCTCAGTCCAGGTGATCGAGGAACCGCAGGATCAGCCCCTCGCGGAGCGCCCAGGGCGAGACCTCGAGCTCGGCGACGTCGAACGTCCGCATGGTCGCTGCGAGCACGACGGCGCCCGCGACGATCTGGAAGGTGCGATCCGCGGTGATGCCCGGCAGCGCGGGCCGCGCATCGGCGGGGATCTTCGCCAGCCGCGGGATCCAGTCCTCGAGGGCGGACCTGCGCAGCAGGAAGCGATCCTGCGGCCCGACGCCCTCGGCGACCGACCCCGCGAGGCGCGCGAGCGAGCGGATCGTCTTGGAGGACCCGACGACGTGGGCCGGCCTCGGCGAGCCCGCGAAGAGGTCGACGGCCTCGGCCAGCAGGTGGGACGCGTGTGCTCGCAGGGCCGCCACCTGCGCGGTGCTCGGCGGGTCGTCGGGCAGGAACCCGATCGTCGAGCGCCCGGCTCCGAGCGGCAAGGACACCGCGACGTCCGGGTCCTCGCTGCCGCCGGCGGCGATCTCGAGCGACCCTCCGCCGATGTCGAGCAGGAGCATGTCCCCGGCCGACCACCCGTACCACCGGCGCACCGCGAGGAAGGTGACGCGGGCCTCCTCCTCCCCGGTGAGCACCTGGAGCCGCACGCCCGTCTCGGCGGCGACCGTGTCCAGGACCTCGGCACCGTTGGGCGCCTCGCGCAGGGCAGAGGTCGCGAAGGGGAGGAGCTCGTCGATCCCGGCGTCCTTGGCCTGCCGGGCGGCGGCCGTGACGGCGTCCACGACGGCGCGCACGCCCTCGGGCCGGATCGTCCCGGACGGCTCGAGGTACCGCATCAGGCGCAGGACGGACTTGTGCGACGCCTGGGGAACCGGCGGTCCGCCGGGGTGGGCGTCCACGACGAGCAGGTGCACCGTGTTCGACCCGACGTCCAGCACACCCAGTCGCATGGGGTCACGCTACTGTGCCGGCTGTCGCGAGACGCCGGTCCTGCCGCGTTGACACGGGTTGACACGGGTTGACACGGCAGGAACCGGAGAAGACCCAGCCGACCGTACGGCGTTCTCACACGCAACGTCCAGATTCGCACGACATCGTGGTGAGGACGACGGACGAGAGGAGCGACACCATGGACATCCGGGAGTTCGGCCGGGAACGGACGAGGCAGGCGACGACTCTCGTCGCCATCGGGAGCGTCCTGGGCGTCGGCACCGTCTTCGGCGTGGCCGCCGCGGACATCGCCGCCTCGAAGGCGGCCTCGGCCGCTGCGGCGAGCTCTGGGACGACGACCTCGTCCGGGACGACGCAGCGCCCTCGAGAGCGCCGCGAGTCGGACGACGGCACCTTCGGGCTGGGTCTGCCCGGGACCGCGTCGCAGCCCGGCACGTCGTCGGGTGGCAGTGCGGTGCAGCCCGGCACCAGCAGCGTCCCGCACGGCTTCTCGGCAGGCTCGTGAGATGACGACTTCCCGCGTCCACGCGACCGACGCGCTGCGGCGGGTACGCCGTCCCGCACGATGCTGCGAGGTGAACGGTCGTGGCTGAGGCGTTCTGGGCGCTCGGGCGCGCCACCGGGGTGGTGTCCCTCGTCCTGTTCACCGTGACCGTCCTGCTCGGCATCCTCACGCGGTCGGGACGACCCGCCCTCGGTCTTCCGCGCTTCGCGGTGACGCTGGTGCACCGGAACGTGTCGCTGCTGGCCACGGTGCTCGTGATCATCCACGTGGCGTCGCTGCTCGCCGACCCCTACGCGCAGCTCCGGCTCGTCGACGTGGTGGTCCCGTTCCTGGGAACCATGAAGCCGTTCTGGCTCGGGCTCGGCACCTTCGCGTTCGACCTCGTGCTCGCACTGGTGATCACCGGGCTGCTGCGCCACCGCATCGGGCAGCCGGCATTCCGGTTCGTCCACTGGTTCAGCTACGCGATGTGGCCCGTCGCCGTCCTGCACACCCTCGGGGACGGCAGTGATGTCGGGAAGTCGTGGCTCGTCCTGCTCCTGGTGCTGTGCGTGGGGTCCGTACTGGTCTCTCTCGCCTGGCGGGCTTCCGCGACGTTCGTCGAGTACCAGCACACCCGTTTCGAGGAGGCACGTCGATGAGCACCGTGGAGATGACCATCCCCCGAGCCGCGGTCGTGCCTCCGGCTGGGGTGAACCGCCTGTTCGCCGCCGGCGCCGCGGATCTCGCGAGCCACCTCGCGCGGTTCGGACCGGCACCGCTGGGGATCGCCCCCGGGCAGCTCCTCGGCGAGCTGGAGGCGTCCGGCCTCGACGGTCGCGGCGGAGCCGGGTTCGCGACCTGGCGCAAGCTCGTCGCCGCACGGACCTCTGCCGGTCCGACGGCGTACTCGGCGCCGGTCGTGATCGCGAACGGTGCCGAGGGTGAGCCGATGAGCGCGAAGGACGAGATCCTGCTCCGCCACGCGCCGCACCTCGTCCTCGACGGTCTCCTGCTCGCCGCCGCGGTGACCGGCGCCCGGGAGGTCCATCTGTACAGCGGACCGGTGCAGCTCGCGTCCGTCCGGCGGGCGATCGCCGAGAGGACCGACGCCCGGGGCGTGATCCTGGACGAGGCGCCCGACTACTTCGTGTCCGGCGAGGCGTCGGCGGTCGTCAGCGCGATCGAGACCGGCTTGGCGATCCCTCGCGACCGGCGCGTGCGGCTCGCCGTCTCCGGCCTGGGGGGACGCCCGACGGTCGTGAGCAATGTCGAGACGCTCGCTCACGTCGCCCTCGTGGCGCGGTTCGGCGCGGCCTGGTTCCGGTCGGTCGGTACGGACGACTCTCCCGGTACGCGCCTGCTCACGATCAGCGGTGACGGCGTCGACCGGAAGGTCATCGAGGCGACGGGCGGGCTTCCCCTCGCCGAAGCACTCGGTGCGGTCGGCCTCGACACCTCACGGCTGCGCGCCGTCCTGGTCGGGGGGTACCACGGTGCCTGGGTACCGGCGTCGGACCTGTGGGTGCGGCTGTCGAGCCGCGACCTCGAGCCGTACGGGGCGCGTCCGGGCGCGGGCATCCTCGTGGCGCTCGGCGACCAGCACTGCGGGCTCGCAGCCTCGGTCGGGATCGCCCGCTATCTCGCCGGGCAGTCGGCCCGGCAGTGCGGTCCGTGCGTGAACGGTCTGCCGGCGATGGCGGAGGTCCTCGCCCGGGTGGCCGCGGGCGGCGGCAGTGCGCGCCTGCCCGACGAGGTGCGGCGCCTCGCCGGCGTCGTCACCGGGCGCGGTGCGTGCCGTCATCCCGACGGCACGGCGCGGTTCGTGCTGAGCACCCTGGAGGTCTTCGAGGCGGATGTCCGCGCGCACCTCGCGGGGTACTGCGAGGTGACCCGCTCATGACCCGGCAGTCCTTGCACATCGACTGGACCGCGTGCGACGGGCGCGGACTGTGCACCGAGCTGCTGGGTCCGCTGCTGGTCCGGGACGAGTGGGGCTACCCGCGGGCCGCAGGGTACGGGTCGGACGTGCCGATCCCGAGCTCGTTCGTCGCCGAGGCGCGTGACGCCGTGGCCCTGTGCCCGCGGCTGGCGCTCACGCTCCAGGAGGTGCGGGCCCCGGCGCGCTCCTGAGGCGCCACGGTCGGCTCGGTGTTCTCGGGCCCCCAGGTCCTGTGAGCCGTGGTGCCGCTGGCGCTAGGGTCGCTCGGGGCGCCGCGACGTGCGTCCGCGCGTCGAGAGGGCGAGGATCGATGGCCGCCATGCATGCGAGGTACCTGACCGAGGAGCTCGACGAGGCGGGTCACCCGCGGTCGTTCACGCTCCGCTGCCCGCCCGGGTTCAACTTCGCGTACGACGTCGTGGACCGCCTCGGGTCCGAGAACCCGGACCGTCGGGCGCTGCGCTGGTGCAACGACGACGGCGAGCAGCGCACCTACACCTTCGGCGAGATGAGCCGCCTCAGCGACCAGGCGGCGTCGTACTTCCTGTCCCTGGGTATCCGCAAGGGCGACCGGGTTCTGCTGATCCTCAAGCGGCACGCGCAGTTCTGGTGGGCGATCACCGGGCTGCACAAGATCGGCGCGGTGGCGGTGCCGGCCACCAACCAGCTCCTGAAGTACGACCTGGTGTTCCGCGTCGCGGAGGCGAACATCACGGCGGTCGTCTGCACGCTCGAGGGGGACGTCGCCGCTGAGGTCGAGGCCGCCGAGCAGGAGCTCGGCCGCCCGCTCGTGAAGATCGGTGTGCGTGGTGCGCGCGACGGCTGGGCCGACCTCGACGAGGGCATGGCAGCGGCGCCGGTGTTCGTCCGCCCCAGGGGTGCCGAGCTGCCCACGGTCGAGGACCCGATGCTGCTGTACTTCACGTCGGGCACCACGGCGCAGCCGAAGATGGTCGTCCACGACTTCTCCTACCCGATCGCGCACATCCCGACCGCCAAGTACTGGCACAAGGTCGATCCGGACGGGCTGCACCTGACGGTCTCGGAGACCGGGTGGGCCAAGTCCGTGTGGGGCAAGCTCTACGGCCAGTGGCTCATGGAGACGTGCGTCGACGTCTACGACTTCGACCGGTTCGACCCTGTCCGCCTGCTCGAGCACCTCCAGGACGCGCGCGTCACGACCTTCTGCGCGGCGCCGACCGTCTACCGCTTCCTGATCACGCACGACCTCGCGGCCTACGACCTCTCGGCGCTGCAGCACTGCACGATCGCGGGTGAGGCCATGAACCCCGTCGTCTACGAGACGTTCCGCGAGAAGACCGGTCTGGAGCTGAAGGAGGGGTACGGCCAGACCGAGATGACCCTCGCCGTCGTGACCAACTACTGGCAGGAGACCAAGGCCGGGTCCATGGGCACGCCGTCGCCCGGCTACGACGTCGTCCTGCTCACCGAGGACGGCGCCGAGGCGGCCGTCGGCGAGGACGGCGAGATCTGCCTGCGGCTGCCCGACGGCGCCCGTCCGATCGGGCTGTTCGTCGGGTACGACAACGACCTGGAGACCACCCGGTCGGTCTGGCACGACGGGTACTACCACACGCACGACCTCGCGCGGCGGGACGAGGACGGCTACTTCTGGTACGTCGGCCGCACCGACGACATGATCAAGACCTCCGGGTACCGCGTCGGTCCGTTCGAGGTCGAGAGCGTCGTCATGGCCCACCCCGCGGTGATCGAGTGCGCGATCACCGGTGCCCCGGACGAGGTCCGCGGCACCGTCGTCAAGGCGACGATCGTGCTCGCCCCGGGCGTCGAGCCGACGGACGCGCTCGCGAAGGACATCCAGTCGTTCGTCAAGCACCGGACCGCGCCGTACAAGTACCCGCGGGTGATCGAGTTCGTCGAGCGGATGCCGACGACGATCTCCGGCAAGATCCGCCGCGTCGTGATCCGCCAGGAGAGCGAGCGCCGCGCGGACGGCGGGGCGCAGAGCGGGGATCGCGCGTCGCAGTGACAGGATGATCGACCGGGGCGGATCGGGACAGACCGGACCGGCTGCGCCGGCCGCCACGACCGATGGAGGGGGCATGACCGTTCCGCGCCCGGCGTGGATGAGTCGTCGACCGGCTGCGCGGCCGTCTCTCCTCGTGCAGTTCGGCAGCCTGTCGCTCGTCATCGTCGTCGTCCTCGGTCTGGTGATCGGCCAGCTCCTCCACACGCTGATCGCCGACCGGGCCCAGGCGAACGCGCGTGCGTCGGCCGAGGTCTACCTCCAGCTCGTCCAGCGGTCGTTCTTCACCCCGGACCTGCAGAGCCCGTCGGCGGGCACGGTTGCTACACCCGATCAGCTCTCGTTGTCCGAGCAGCTCACCGGGGATCCCGTCGTCCGGCAGCAGGTGCTCTCCGCGACGGCCTGGCTGGCGGACGGCACCGTCGTGTTCTCCACGGCTCGCGACGAGATCGGGACGCGTGAGCTGCTTCCGGCGTCGGCGAGGAAGGCCCTGGCAGGCGAGACGGTGTCCGGTATCGCGGACTCGAGCCGGGTGCGCAGCGACGCGTACGACCTCGGGCAGCACGCGGGCGAGCAGGTCATGTTCGTGGACATGCCGCTCTCGATCGGCGGGAGCTCGAGGCCCGGCGTCGTCGTCGAGATCACGCAGGACTACGTGCAGACGGAGGCGGCGATCCGCCACGACACGTCGATGGTCTACGGCTGGCTCGCGGGCGGGCTCCTGGTGCTGTACCTCGCGTTGTTCCGGGTCGTCGCGACCGCGAGCCGACGCATCCGGCACCAGTCCGCGGTGAACCGCGACCTCGCGCTGCACGACACCCTCACCGGGCTCGCGAACCGCAGCCTCCTCCGCGACGTCGCGACCCAGGCTCTCACGACCTCTCGACGGCACGACGACCACGTCGCCCTCCTGCTCCTGGACCTCGACCGGTTCAAGGAGATCAACGACACCCTGGGGCACCACCACGGCGACCTGCTTCTGGCCCTGATCGGCCCGCGCCTGCGGCCGGCTCTGCGGCCGGGCGACACGATCGCGCGGCTCGGTGGTGACGAGTTCGTGGTGCTGCTGCCCGGCGTCGTCGACGCGGCCGAAGCGCTGCAGATCGCCCGCTCGGTGCTCGGCCTGCTCGACGAGGTGTTCGCCGTCGAGGGGGTCGAGCTCGACGTCGGCGGCAGCATCGGGATCGCGGTCAGCCCGGAGCACGGCCGGGACTTCGAGACGCTGCTCCGGCACGCCGACGTCGCGATGTACGCGGCGAAGACGAACCAGACCGGGGCGACGGTCTACGACCCCGCGCACGACGCGAACAGCCCCGCACGACTCGCCATGCTCGGTGAGCTGCGGCGCGGCATCGACACCGGGCAGCTCGTGCTGCACTACCAGCCCCAGGTCGACATGGACAGCGGCGAGGTGACCGGTGCCGAGGCCCTGGTGCGGTGGGCGCACCCGACCCGAGGGCTGCTGTTCCCCGACGAGTTCATCCCGCTCGCGGAGCGGACCGGTCTGATCCGTCCGCTGACCCTTGCGGTGCTCGACCAGGCCCTCGCGCAGGCGGCGCGGTGGGCGCAGGACGGGCGACCTCTGGCCGTCGCGGTCAACCTGTCGGCCCGGTCGCTGCTCGAGCTCACGCTCCGCGACGACGTCGCCGCGGCGCTCGCCCGGCACGGGGTGCAGGGCGGGATGCTCGAGCTCGAGATCACCGAGAGCACGGTCATGGCCGACCCCGAGCGCGCCCTGGTCGTGCTGAGGTCGCTGACCGAGCTGGGGGTCACGGTGTCGATCGACGACTTCGGTACCGGCTACTCGTCGATGGCGTACCTGCAGCGGCTGCCGGTGCACGGGCTCAAGATCGACCGGAGCTTCGTGACGGATCTCGGCGGCGACGTCAACGAGGTCATCGTCTCGTCGAGCATCGACCTGGCTCGCAGTCTCGGCCTGCATGTGATCGCGGAGGGCGTCGAGGACCGGTCGACGTGGGACCGGCTTGCGCGGCTGGGGTGCCACACGGGTCAGGGGTACTACCTGTCGCGACCGGTCCCTGCGGAGGTGTTCGACGAGTGGTTCGCGCGGCATCTCGACGGTGAGCTCGCGGCGGTTCCCGGGGTGTGAACCGGCGCGGGCCGGTTGCGATGCCTCAGTCGAGTCGGGGCTGCTCCACCATCGCGTGCCGCGCGAGCTGCTCGTCTCGCTGGCGCCCGACGTCGACCGACGCCGGGGCGCCGACCGCGTCGCTGCCCTCGCTCCGCGATACGGCGGTCGCTCCACGCGCTGCCCCCGTCCCGCGCTGCGGCATCGCCAGGCCGGCGACGACGAGCATCGCGGCCGTGGCGGCGAGTGCCACGAAGACCCACGTCACGGCGAGCCCGAACCGCTGCGGGTCGGCGGTCGCGTCCTGACCGCGCAGCATGCCGTTGACGACCGCACCGAGGACGGCCACGCCCACCGCGCTGCCGACCGACCGGGCGAACATGTTGGTGCCGGTGACGACGGCGCGCTCGCCCCACGCCACGCTCGACTGCGCGGCGATCAGGCTCGGCGCCGCGACGAGGCCCAGCCCGAGGCCGACGACGAAGCAGCCGAGACCGACGGCGACCAGCGCAGGGTGCGTCGACGTGACGGCGAGCTCGACGGTGCCGAGGATCACGATCGCCGACCCCAGCAGCACGGTGGTGCGGAACCCGACCCGAAGGTAGACGCGGCCCGACAGCGTCGCGGCGATGGGCCACCCGATCGTCAGGACTGCGAGGGTGAGCCCGGACGTGAGCGGCGACGCGTGCAGCAGCGCCTCGAGATAGCTCGGGACGTACGACGTCAGGCCGATCATGATCGCGCCGACGCCGACGGACACGAGGGACGTCGTGAGCACGATGCGCCGGGTGAGCATCGTCAGCGGCAGGACCGGCTCGGCGGCCCGGCGTTCGACGCGTGCGAACGCGACCAGGAGGATCGCCCCCACGGCGAACGCGCCGATGCTGGGCGCCGAGATCCACGCCCAGGCGCTGCCGCCCTCGAGCATCGCGAGGATCAGGAGGCTGAGTGCGCCGGTCAGCAGGGTGCCGCCGCGCCAGTCGATCGTGTGCCGGGTGCGCGTGACCGTCTCGTGCAGGTGCCGGACCAGCAGCCACACCGCTGCCAGGCAGAGCGGCACGTTGACGAAGAAGATCCAGCGCCACGACGTGAACTCGGAGAACACGCCGCCGAGCGTCGGTCCGACGATCGCGGAGACCGCCCACACGCTCGCGAGGTACCCCTGCGCCTTGGCGCGCTCCTCGAGCGTGTAGATGTCGCCGACGATCGTCATGGCCATCGGCTGCACGGCGCCTGCGCCCAGACCCTGCACCGCGCGGAACGCGATCAGCACGGGCATGCTCCACGCGAACCCGGACGCCACCGACCCGAGCAGGAACAGGCCGACCCCGAGGAGCACGACGGGCTTGCGGCCGACGGAGTCCGCGACCTTCGAGTAGATCGGGACGGCGACGGCCTGGGTGAGCAGGTAGATCGAGAACAGCCACGGGAAGCTCGAGAAGCCGCCGAGGTCCTTGACGATCGTGGGCACGGCCGTCGCGAGGATCGTCGAGTCGATCGCGACCAGACCCGTCGTCACCATGACCGCGATGAGGATCGGTCCCCGTTCCGACCTGAAGCCGACGCCGTCGCTGCTCATCCCGACCCTTCCGCTGCCGCGCCGTGCGGCCCACCACCGTGACAAGTCTGCAGGCCGGTGCCGACATTCCCGGTCGGCGAGATCTCGGCCGGCTGGGTTGGGGAGTGGCGCGGAGAGAGCCCGGTGGACACGTTCACTCCGTTGCGGGGACGTCGGGTCCGTACGTCCTCCACGAGTGGTCGTGCCGAAGGCGAGACGTACCGGCTCGACGGACCGGGTCGAGCAGCATCGGCAATGCGACAAGTCGCCAATACACCCGCAGTGCTATCCGGCGCGGGCGCAGTCCTTCGCGATGACCCTCGTCACAATCAGGTAGGCATGAATAGGCGTCGGAGTCGCGCGGGAAGTCAGAAGCAAGAGCCCAGGCGAGACACCCGTCGGCGCGCCGCCGTAGTACCGCCGGAGCACCACGTCGAAGGCGTCTCGAGTTGAGGCGTTTCGGTGCGCTATCCGATTTCGAACGGCTTGCATTTCGGATATCTTCAACGAGTGCGCGTCACATGCACGTATGAATGAATCGCCCGAATCTAGTACGTGTTTCGTCGTGTTCTTGATGAAGTTGGTTCGTGACCACTTCACATTTTGGTGTCGAGGACGCTCGTGGGTCTCAAACAGCACGCGAGCACCCCGAGTCGAACGTGCCGCAGGAGTCAGGAGGTGCGGCGAAGTCCCATCCAAGTATGGAGTGCCGCACGCCAGTCGGTACGCGATCCCCGACAAGGCCTCCTGGAAGTCGTCAAAGAGTCGAATGAGCAAGAGCTCGGCCAATGCCTTCTGCAGCGCCGGCTCCAGTCCCGGAAGTGCACTCGCGATTCGACTGTGTTGAAGGTTGCGTTCCAGGAAGGTCTCGTACGGGACTCGAAGAGTCGGAGCCGGCATCGGCGCTCACTCAAAGAATGATCGGATGTACGCGTCTCTCACGCTCCGCTGCTTGATGCGTTGCGTTGAAGCGGTGGCCGCGCCCACGAACTCCACGTCGCGCAGAGGGCGCTCTGTTGTTGGTCGGGGATCATTGAAGCGCATGTCGATCTCAGTGAGACGCTCCTCGGTCGAGCGGACCGACGGCAGTCTGGGGATCGAATCGAGCACCAAGACAAGCGAGTAGAAGAGTGGCGAGCGGCTGAATATTGTGTCGCGAATCGTGTGCGGCTGAATACTGGAAATGTAGTCGAATACTCGCTCGAAGCGAGAGTCCAGATTCTCCTTTGTGGGGAACTCTTCGTCCCAATCCTTGTACGCGCGCGTTATCCTGGCGGCCTGAAAGTCGATGATCCCACCGTGCATCGAGAGGCTCAAATCGGCCACAAACTGCACTTCCTGCATTCGCGATATCTCGGTGGCAGAGAAGATGTTGCGGTCGCGCCACAGCGGCAGGTGGCGGACGGACTGCTTGAGGCAGAACTGGTGGAATTCTCCACTGTACTGAGCTGCGCGCTTCTCCTGCGGGTTGAGGGTCTTCGAGACCGCGTTGAGCCGGCCAAAGATCTCAATTACGTCGGAGTCATCCGCCCCGATGAGTTGCGCGGTTGGAATCTTCGCCATCAGAAACTGTTCTCTCTGAGTGGTCGAGAGGTCACGGTAGAAGACTCGCCGCGAGTGTTCTGGGTGGCGGGCAGTGAACGCGTTGTCCTTAAACTCGATGATCGACCGGCATCGCTGCTGACCGTCGACGACTTCCTTGACAGTCACCTCATGCTCCAAGTCGAGCGCGTGCCGAAGGTAGATTGTTGGCACGGGCATCTTGCTGAAGATTGAGTTGATCAGGTACGCCTTGTGTGCCGACGTCCAAACACTTCTCCGCTGGTACCACGGGGAGACGTTCAACTCGCCGCGCGTGTGCGCGTTGAGCAAGTCCTGCACCAGCATGGACTCGTAGTCCGCTCGCTCCACTCGGCCTCACCCCGTCCGGTAGGTTCCAGTTCGCCTGAGTCTAGGGGGCGCGCCGGAGGCGCGCTCTTGACTTGAAGAAGCAACGTTACTGGTGGGGCTGTGGGGGTCGCCGCTGCGTTGCGGCGAACCTGGCCCTTGCCGTTGCCCACGGGCGAGATCGGGATCAGCTCGCCCGATGCTGGGCTGGACGGTCGGTGCCGGAGGAGCCTGCGGGCAGTCCGAGCGCTGCTCGAAGCCGCACGGCCGTGGCCCGCGCTGTGCTCGGCCGAGCAAGAAGGCAATACGCCGTGACGTGGCGGTCCGCAGCGGAGAACCGAACGCTCGTCAGGAACCTGGTGCGCGCCCCCCTCGTCCAGAATCCGTCGTAGTTCACCGGGACGACCTCGGTTACCAGGTCGCGAGGGAGGCGATGGCTTCTGAAGAAGTTCCGGACGACGACGTACTCGTCCGTGATGGTCACGGAGAGCCGCAGGCTCCAGCCTGCCGCCAGCAGCGGGAACGCCAAGGCGGCGGCGGGTCCGGTCAAGTCGCCGGGCACCGAGGGGTCAAGGACGGCATCGAGCGAGACTCCGGAGAGCAGTACCGCGAACAGCCAGATCACCACGAGATAGCCGGGCGTCCGTACCACGGTCCGATGACTCACGGGCTTCAGTGTGCCGGACTTTCTGCGGACACCGGAGGCCTAGCCGGTCCGCTTGAGCATGTCGGAGCCGGCTGGTGCAGAAGGGGCATGCCCCGGTGCGGGGACAGGGGATGCGGGGCGCGCGCACGGCGCGCGAGCGCCCAGCACGCACCGCACCGCCGCCCTGCTCGGGACAGTCGAACCCCACCGCGCCCACGGGCGTGTGCGGGTCGGGCTTGCACTGAGGCGTCCATCCGATCGCGGAGCAGCAGCCCGGAACGCAGACGGGGCATGCGGGCACCTTCACACCCGACGTGAGCACCGTGGTGCGGAGCACCGACCCCGACCACGCACCAACCGCCCGAAGGGCCCGTCGGAGTGCAGGGCCACGCTCAGCGATCGGATGGCCGCCGGAGGCGAGACGACAGACCACGGCGACCACGCGGGCCTGCGACCCGACTACGTCGCGAACCCCCAGGTCAGGGCCTCACGGCAAGGGGGCACATTGACGAATAGTCGCCAACCCGACGCTGCTGGCGCCCCACATATCATCGCGTCTCCGGCGGATCGCCTTCTTCGCCGGTCATAGAGGGGGATAGGCCGTCGACGGGTGCTTGCCGGCCGTCGCACCCGGCACCCATGCGTGCATGTCGTCAGGGCGACGGGCGGCGGGCAGGCGACCGGTGCAGGGGCGCTCCGTCGGAGGGCTTCACCTGTGCACCGTCCGTCGGGTGCGCGGGGAGTGGGCTGGGGTGCCCGGCCTCGGGAGCGGGTCCGGCGTGTGCGCTCAGGTTGCGGATGCAGAGTCCGAGAGTCTTGAGCAGTGCCTTTCTGGCGGGTGGCCTTCAGCCCGGTGCACATCGTCGTCTGAACCCCGAGCACGGCGGTGCTGGCGGCGTCGAGGAGCTCGTGACCGGTACCGGTCAGCTCGGTGGGCAGCTCGCGGCCGTGTGGCGCGACCGTGGGGCGGGTGACGAGGCCGCGGTCGTCGAGACCGCGCAGGACGGTGTTCATCGACTGGCGGGTGACGAAGACCCCGCGCGCCAGCTCGGCGTTCGACAGTCCGGGGCGTTGCCCGAGCAGCTCCAGGCACGCGTACTGGGGCACGGTCAGGTGTAGTGGGCGTAGTGCGGTTTCCATGGCGCTCCGCAGCGCGACCGCGGCCTGCTTGAGCACGTCGCCGGCCGCGTTCGACGAGGACCGTCTCGGTCTGCGTCGCGCTCCGTTCAGCCCGCCGCACGCCGTGGTGTTCGCCACGACCCCGGTCCCTTTCGCGCTGCGGGACGCGCAGCCCGACGTCGACCTCGACGCGGTCGGGCGCCCGGGCCTCGGCGTCGCGTTGTGGCTGCACAGCACCGACGCGCAGGCCCTCCACGACGCGCTCGACGCCGCAGGCGTGCCGATCCTGACTCCGCCGTTCGACGGCCCGTTCGGGCGAACGTTCGCCTTCGCCGACCTCGACGGGTACGCCGTCACGATCCACGACCAGCAGGAGGCGTCGTGAGCCGTCCGGGCGCACGATCGGCGTGCGTGACCCGCTCGCGCGCGGGCCTCCGGCTGGGAAGCCGCGTGCAGCGCGTGTGACGATCAGGAGGTGAGCCCTCTCCCGCGCCCGCGCGCCGCCCTCGCGCACGCCCTGCTGAGCCGTGTCGCCGGCCCGGAACCGGACGCGGCCAGGGATCGCATCCACCTGACGCCGGGTCCCCGCTGGTTCGACCCGGACAGCCCGATCGGTCGGGTGCACGGGGACGCGTCGATGTTCGTCGGGGGAGTCCGCGCCCTGCTCCTGCAGTCGCTGCACCCGCGGGTCATGACCGCGGTGGCCGAGCACTCCGGCTACCGCCTGGACCCGTGGGGGCGCCTGCAGAACACGGCCACCTTCATCGCGGCGACGACGTTCGGGACGAGCGCCGCCTCGGAGCAGGCCGTCGCCATCGTGAAGGCGGTGCACAAGCGGGTGTTCGGCACGATGCCCGACGGCGCCGGGTACGACGCGTCCGACCCGCACCTGCTGTCCTGGGTGCACCTGGGCGAGGCGGAGAGCTTCCTGCTCGCGCACCAGCACTTCGGCAGGCGGCCGCTGGACGACGCGGGTTGCGACGAGTACGTGGCGCAGACCGCGGTGGTCGCACGGGCGCTCGGTGTCGAGGACCCACCGGTGACCTATGCGGGACTGCGCGCGCAGCTCGCTGAGTTCCGCGGCGAGCTGGCCGCCACCGCGGCTGCACGCGACGTGGCGACCTTCCTGCTGCACACCCCTCCGCTGCCCTGGGTGGCACGCCCCGGCTACGGGCTGATCACGTCCGGCGGGCTCGCGCTGCTGCCACCCTGGGCGCGGCGTGAGCTCGGCGTGCGGGCCGCGCCCGTGCTCGATCCGCTGCGTCGTGCGGGCGGCACCGCGATCACGGCGACGATCCGCTGGGCGCTCGACTCGAAGGAACCGGGCCGCGCGCCCGCCGTGGCCGCAGACTGACGGGCGTTGCCGCGACCGGACAGCAGCACGCGCGGCGACCCCGGACTGCGGGTCGCCGCGCGTGCCGTGGTCGTGTCACCCCTGGACGACGGCGGCTTCCTCGGACTCGTCGATCATGGCCTGGATCTGCTCGCTGGGCAGCGCGACCGCGATCGCCCAGTAGTAGATGATCAGGCTGAACGCCCCGACGGTGACGATGTCCCACCACAGCGGGATCAGCGGGTTCTTCAGCGGCCCGTAGTCGCTCAGGTAGACGATCACGCCCATCCCGATGAGATAGACCGGCAGCCACTGCGCTGCGCGCCAGTTCAGGACGGGCGCGTGCGGGTTCATCTTGAAGACCCGGTTGACCCCGAGGATGACGTACCCGAGAAGGATCGCGACGCCGAGCTTCCAGTCGGTGTCCCACGTCGACCACAGGATGATCAGGTTCGACACGATGAACGCGACCGGTGCGAAGAACCCGCCGGCCGGCAGGCGGTACGGGCGCTCGGCGTGCGGGAGCCGCTTGCGGAACACCCCGAACGAGAGCGGTGCACCGGCGTACATCAGGACGCTCGCGCTGGTGATCAGCCCGACGAGCGACTGCCAACTCGGGAACGGCAGGAAGCAGATGCACCCGATCACGAACGCGACGACGACGCCAACCCAGGGCACCCCGCGCTTGTTCAGCCGCTCGAAGGCCATCGGGACGTAGCCGTTGCGGCTGAGACCGTAGGACACGCGCGACGAGGCCGCGGTGTAGATCAGGCCGGTGCCCGCGGGCGAGATGATCGCGTCGAGGTAGAGGATCGCGGCGAGCCAGCCGAGGCTGACCAGCGAGGCCAGCTGGGCCCAGGGGCCGGTGAACGCGGTGTACAGCCCGGACCCGACCTGGCTCCAGGTGGATCCGATCGCGCTCGCCGGCAGCGCGAGCAGGAACACGACCTGCAGGGCGATGTAGATGACGATGCCCAGGATGATCGAGCCGATCACCGCGACCGGGATGTCGCGCTTGGGGTTCGAGCTCTCGCCGGCGAGCTGGTCAGCCTGCTCGAACCCGAGGTACGAGAAGATGATCCCGCTGGTCGCGACCGCGGCAAGGATGCCGTGCGCGCCGTCCGGCGAGAAGCCGTCGGCCGCGGTGAAGTTCGAGGTGTGCAGGCCGCCGAGGATCGCCACGAGCAGGATGGTCGCCAGCGGGACGCCGACCTTCCACCACGTCGCGGTGCTGTTGGTCAGCGCGAGGGCCCGGATGCCGAGGAAGTTCACCGACGAGACCAGCGCCATCAGGATGACGGCGATCACCAGTCCGCTGCCGGTCAGCAGGCCCTTGCTGTTCAGCCAGCTGCTCGCGAACGAGTAGTGCTGCGCGTAGCTGATCATCGCCGAGACCTCGATGGGCGCGACTGTCGCCGCCTGCAGCCACGAGAACCAGCCGAACGACGCGCCAGCCGCGCCGCCGAACGCGTAGTGCGGGAACCGTGCCGACCCGCCCGAGACCGGGTACATGGCGCCGAGCTCGGCGTGCACGAGGGCGAGGACGAGGATCGCCACCCCGCCGATCACCCAGGAGATGATCGCGGCGGGCCCCGCGGTCGCCAGCGCGGTCTTTGCTCCGAACAGCCATCCGGAGCCGATGATCGATCCCATCGACGCCCACAGCAGGGAGATGAGTCCGATCTCCCGTCGCAGTGATCGCGTGCGTGCGTGAGCAGGTTCTTCTTCAATGACTGCCATGACCGAACTCCCCTTCTCGCAGGGCCTCGGCGCGTCATCGAGCCGGGGGCAGCAGGTCGACACCCTCGGATGTCTTTACCAGAGGAGAGGGTACGAGCCATATAACCGAGAGACAACGTCGATAACAAAACTCACAGGAAACGTCCACCAGCGGTTCCAGAGCCGCACACGCCACGCAGAGCAGCCAGCTTCGCGTGGGCGAGGCGCGCGTCGTCGGCACGCGTCAGCGAATGGAGGCACCCGAGGCGATCTCCTCCTCGACGACCGCGGCGAAGGACCGGACGACGGTGCGCTCCGGCCGTCGGATCGACGTCGCGAGCGACATCGGCCAGGTCAGGTCGTGGCCCCGCACCTGGCGCACGTGGACGGTCGCCTCGTCGACCGGGACGTAGCCGGGCACGACGGCCACGCCGAGTCCCGCCGCGACGTACGCCGGGAGCGTGGGGACGTCTGCCACCTCGATGCCGACGACCCGGGTGAGGGAGTCCTCGGCGAACGCGGCGTCGACCACGGTGCGGTTGCCGAACCCTGGTGGGGAGTCGATCCACCGGTCGGCCAGGAGGTCGGCGAGGGTGATCTCCCGGGCGTCCGCGGCGGGGTGCCCGAGCGGCAGGAGGAGGTGCATGGGGAATCGGGCGAGCGGACGCAGCCGCAGTCCCGGTGGCGTCCTGCCCGGCACCGAGACGAACGCGACGTCGAGCTCTCCCGCGACGACGGCGGCCTCGAGGTCGCGCGAACCGTGCGCGAGCGTGCGCAGGCTGATCGTCACCTGCGGATGGGTCTCCTGGAACCTGCCGAGGAGCCGTGGCAGGTCGATCAGGTGCGTCGTGGTCATCGTCCCGACGGCGAGGGGCCCGCGGACGCCCTCGCGCACGTCGGCGACCGCGGAGCGCGCGGCTGCGGTCGCTGCGAGCGCGGTCCGGGCCTCGGGGAGCAGCGCGAGACCCGCGTCGGTCAGCACCGCACGGCGGGCCGTGCGCTCGAAGAGCCGCGCACCGAGCTCCGTCTCCAGCGCGCGCAACGTCGCGCTCACCGCCGACTGGACGAGGTGCAGCCGCCGCCCGGCCGCGGTGAACGTCCCGGTGTCGACGACCGCGAGGAAGACCTCCAGCTGACGTAGCTCCATGCCTCAGTATCACCGATGGCGATGGGAGGCAGCACGAACGATCGTTGGACGTGATTGATGCCCAGCGCGCAGCATGGAGGTACCGCATCGCCGTCCTCGGAGGAGCACCGCCATGATCGTCACGAGCTCCCACGCCGACGGCCGTCGCCAGGACGGTCCCGTCGGGTGGCACGTCGCGCGCAGCCGTCGCGCCGGACGCCTCGGCCACGCCGCCGGCTTCTGGGTCGTCACCGCGGCGTTCGTCGTGGGGATGGCGTTCTCGACGATCCCGACGCCGCTCTGGGGGCTCTACCGTCGCCAGGACGGGTTCTCAACGTGGTGGGTCACGGTGGCGTTCGCCGCGTACGCCGTCGGCGTCATCATCAGCCTCTTCCTGGCCGGCCACGTCTCGGACTGGGTCGGGCGCACCCGGGTGCTGCTCCCCGCGCTCCTGGTCGAGGCGATCGCTGCGGTGCTGTTCCTGGTCTGGACCTCGCTACCGGGACTTGTCGTGGCCCGCGTCCTGACGGGGCTCGGCGTCGGGATGATCACCGCGACTGCCACTGCTCATCTCGCCGAGCTGCATGCCGTCGCACGTCCGGGCGCCGCCTCGGCGCGTCCCGGGGTGGTCGCGGTCGCGGCCAACCTGGGAGGTCTCGCGCTGGGACCGCTCGCTGCCGGCCTGCTGGCTCAGGTCGCCCCGCATCCGCTCGTCCTGCCCGACTCGATCTTCCTGGCGCTCCTGCTGCTCGCCGCTCTCGCCGTCTCGATCGTCCCCGAGACGGTCCGTGCGGAGAGCCGCCCGTACCGGCCGCAGCGGATCTCCGTACCTGCGGGGGCGCGCGGCCGGTACGTCGCCGTGACGGCGGCCGCGTTCGGCCTGTTCGCGATCATGGGTCTGTTCACGTCGCTGGCGCCGAGCTTCCTGAGCTCGATCGGGCAGTCGTCACCTCTGGTCGGGGGCCTGGCGGCCTTCCTCGTGTTCGCCGCCGCGGCCGGCACGCAGATCGCCCTCGGTTCGGTCGCGACACCGCGGCAGCTCACGCTCGGGCTCGTCGTCACCGCGGGCGGGATGGTGGTCCTCGGGGGCGGTGTGGCCGCGACGTCGGTGATCGCGTTCCTCACCGGCGGACTCGTCGCCGGGGCAGGCGCCGGTCTGCTGCTCAAAGGCGCGCTCGGCACCGCGAGCCTCCTGGCACCGGTCGGAGCCCGTGCGGAGGCGATCGCCGGCGTCTTCCTCGGCGGTTACGCCGGGCTCGTGGTGCCCGTCCTCGGCATCGGGATCGCGAGCGCTTCCGGGGCGCCGCTCGCCGGGTCGTTCCTGGTCTTCGCCGGGGCCGTGCTCGCGGTCCTCGGCTGGACCGCCGTCGCGCTGCATCGCCACCCGATGGCGGTGGCCCGAGACTGACGTGCCGCGTGGGCGACGTCTCGGGCGTCCTCGCGAGAGAGACTGCAGGCATGGCGATGCCAGGTCCGTCGTCCGACCCCGGACCCGCGCGCGCCGTCCGGCACGGCTCGGATCCGCGAGGACACGACTCGTCCCGGCTCGCGACGATCGACGCATGGCTGGGCGTCCCGGTGAGCGGACGCACGTCGTCGGTCGAGAGCTCGACCGTCACCGTCCACACGCAGGCCCGCGAGGCCTTCGCCTCGTTCGAGTCGGCGGTCGCGGCGTGTGAAGGTCCCGACTCGCTCGTCGTGATCGCGGGGTGGAGCTTCTACGCGTCGACCCGGCTCACGGACGCGACGACCGTCGGCATGGCGCTGCGGGCCGCCGCGGCGCGAGGAGTGCAGGTCCGCGCCTTGTTCACGCGGTTCCCCGCGGTGAAGATCGGCCCGCTGCCCAGCATCCCGGTCAAGCGTGGCAACCGGGCCGCCACGGCGTTCGTGGACGCGCTGCCCGGGGGAGCCGCGATCCACGACGGGTGGCTGCTCCGCCGCGACCTCGCCGTCGCGGGGGGACGCCTGGTCAATCCCGTGCAGACCGGGGTCCACCACCAGAAGGTGTGGATCGTGCGCAACGGGACGGAGCTCCGAGCCTGGTGCGGAGGCGTCGACTTCCACCCGAACCGGACGGATCACCCGGGCCCCGCCATGCACGACGTCCAGGCGGAGCTGACCGGGTCGGGCGCCGCGGACCTCTACGCGCTCCTTCAGGAGCGGTGGAACACGCACCCGCAGAGGCCGCGCCGCATCACGATCCCGCCGCTCGGGTCCGAGCGAGACGACGACGGCGCCGCCGCCGGGACGGACGCGGCCGGGAGCGACGCCGCTGGGGCCGACGGCGACGGGCCCGACAGCTCCGGGAGCGACACCCCCGACGCCGACGGCACCCCGCTCCGCCCGCACCGGACGCGGAT
>JAJYCD010000005.1 GCA_021778635.1 Actinomycetes bacterium | reverse complement strand
CCTTGACGAGCTCGGCGCCGATCTTCTCGAACGGCTCCTCGAGCTCGATCTCCTTGGCGATGCTCACACCGTCGTTCGTGATGGTGGGCGCACCCCACTTCTTGTCCAGGACGACGTTGCGACCCTTCGGGCCGAGCGTGACCTTGACGGTGTCGGCGAGGATGTTGAGCCCTCGCTCGATACCGCGACGGGCCTCCTCGTTGAAGGCAATGATCTTGGCCATGGGGCTGTGATCCTCCACTGTGGCAATCGGGTGGTCAGTAGGTGCCCGCGACGGACGGCCCGCGCCGTGACGGTCATGTCCCGTCACTGCTCGAACCTCACCTGACGACCAGGGTGATTCTGTCACTCTCTGCCTGAGAGTGCTAAGTCAATGGTTAGCACTCGACACCGGAGAGTGCAACCTGCCTCAGCCGTCGGTGAACGGCGTCCGATCCGGTCCCGTCGGCCGCGGCGTCGGACCGGACGTCGGCGCGAGACCGGGCATCCGGGTGATGCCGAACCGGTCCCGTAGCACCCGACGCGCGGCGTGCCACCCGGCCATGCCGTGCACACCCGGGCCGGGTGGCGTCGACGCCGAGCACAGGTACACGCCCGACACCCCGAGCCGATAGGGGTCGACGGCCAGGCGTGGTCGTGCGAGCAAGCGGTACGCGCTCACGAGCCCGGACCCGATGTCACCGTCGGGGTAGTTCGCGTCGTGCTCGCTCATCCGCGAGGCGGGGACAGCGCGCGACGCGACGACGACGTCGCGGAAGCCCGGCGCGAACCGCTCGATCTGCGCGGTGATCGTCTCCGTCATGTCGCGCGTCGAACCGGCCGGCACGTGCGCGTACGTCCACAGGGGCCGCAACCCCGTCGGACCGCGGCGCGACGGGTCGGCGACCGTCGGGTCGCTCACCAGCACGACGGGGTGGCGCGCGTGCCGGCCCGCCGCGACGTCGCTCTCGGCCCGGGTGATCTGCGCGCGACTCCCCCCGAGGTGCACCGTCCCGGCCCGTCCGACCTCAGGGTGCTGCCACGGCACAGGACCCGCGAGCACGAGGTCGACCTTCGCGACGCCGTTCCCGTAGGGGAACCTCGCCAGAGCCCGGGCACGTCCGGGCGGGAGGCGGTCGCCGAGCACCCGAACGGCGGTGCGCGGCGTCGTGTCGAGGAGATACGCGCGGGCGCGGGGCAGCTCGCCGAGGTCGGTGACCGTCACACCGGTGACGAGCTCGCCTCCGTGCGCACGCAGGTCCGCGACCAGGACGTCCGTGATCGCCCGGCTGCCGCCCCGCGGGACCGGCCACCCGCCGACGTGCGCGAGGGCCGCCAGCATCAACGCCGTTCCGGCAGCGGCCGGCGACGGGAGGCGCACGTTCGCGTGGGCTCCGACCCCCGTCAGCAGTGCCGGTGCCACGTCCGCGCGAAACCGCGCGTCGGCCGCGACGGTGCCCTGCTCCAGGAGCCCGGCCACGAGCCGCAGCGCGGTCGGGCCGTGCGCGAGCGGCCCCCCGCCGCGCCGCATGCGGTCACCGAGGACCACCTCCACGAGCGCATCCGCCCGGTCGACGAACGGGCCGAGCAGGCGTCGCCAGGCACGTCCGTCGACGCCGAGCCCGTCCACCGTCCGGTCGAGCGACCGGTAGACGAGACCCGCCCGGCCACCATCGAGGGGGTGCGCGTACGCGGCCTCGGCGTGGAGCAGCTCGACCCCACGCGCGGAGAGGTCGAGCTCCCGCAGGAACGGTGAGACCACCGCCAGCGGGTGCACGGCCGAGCAGAGGTCGTGCACCAGGTCCGGTGCGAGCCCGAGATCCAGGGTCCGGGCACCACCGCCCGGTTCCGGCTGCGCCTCGACGACGAGCACCCCCAGCCCGGCGCGTGCGCAGATGACCGCGGCAGCGAGCCCGTTCGGGCCGCTGCCGACGACCACGACGTCAGGGCTCAGAGGGGTCGGACCTGCTCGGCCTGCGGACCCTTGCTCCCCTGCCCGGGCTCGAACTCGACGTCCTGGCCCTCGTCGAGGGTGCGGAACCCGTCCGTCTGGATCGCGCTGTAGTGGACGAAGAGGTCGTTCCCCCCGGCTGCTGGGGTGATGAACCCGTAGCCCTTCTCCGCGTTGAACCACTTGACGGTGCCCTGAGCCATGCCACTCTCCTCGGATCGGGTTCGCGCCGCGACCACCCGGTCGACACCGGGACGGCGGCGCTTGTCGGGTGAGCCTAGTGGGTGGTCTCGCTCCGACGGGAGACCCGCACAGGGTCTCCGCGTGCGATCGGTCAGGGCGTGTAGTCCTTCGCCAGGACGACGGTGATCGTGCTGCCGGCCTTGGCCGGGTCGAGGGTCACGGTGGTGATCTTCAGGGCCGTCGCCGCCGCGCGTGCCGTGGCCTCGAGCTTCGCGGTCGCGTAGTACACGACGGACGTGGCCGGCGCCGTACCCGGGTAGTTGCCGGTGGTGATCGTCGTGAAACCGGCGCTCTTGAGCGCCGTCGAACCCTTGGCGGCGAGCCCGCTCGTCTTCGTCGCGTTCAAGACCGCGACCGGGGTGCGCAGGTCGGGCGCGGTCGGCGTGGTGGTGGCGGGCGCCGTCGTGGTCGTCCCCGGAGACGGGCTCGTCGCGGACGTAGCGGGGGCCGACGCCTCGGCAGTGCCGGTCACCGCGACCGTCGGCAGTCCCGAACCCCCGGTCGGGCCGATGTCCGTCCCGGTCAAGAGCGTGACGACGCCGTACGCGATCGCGGGGAACAGCACGATCACGAGCAGGAACGGCCATACGCGCGTCCACACGGATCGCGCCCGACGATGGACGCCGCGCGGACCGGCGTGCGGATCGACGGCGTCGAACTCGTCGGCGGGATAGGGGTATCTGGCCTTGCTCACGCCCGACAGGCTAACGGACGCGACTACGCATCGACGCCGAGACGGCGGGCGGTCCGCGCACGCTGGCGCGTCGACCGCATCCGGCGCAGCCTCTTGACGAGCATCGGATCGTGCGCGAGCGCGGCCGGGGAGTCGATCAGCGCGTTCAGGACCTGGTAGTACCGCGTCGCCGACATGTCGAAGAGCTCGCGGATCGCCTGCTCCTTGGCGCCGGCGTACTTCCACCACTGACGCTCGAACGCAAGGACCTGCTGGTCGCGCTCCGAGAGCTCGCCGACCTCGCGCACGTCCTCACGGACCGTCGTCGCCGTGGCTTCCATGGATCCTCCTGCTCGCTACCGCGCGCGGTGCGGAACACCTGCACCGACGCCCCTCATCGTAGGGCTGAATGACACGGCTGTCATTCCCTCGAGGGTCCTGCCTCGATCACCCGGACGACGTCCTCGACGGCTACTCTCGCCGGGTGGAACGCCCTCACGACCAGCCTGACCGGGAGCTCGCCGGGGCCCGGATGCCGCCGACGCCGGAGCTCCCCGCAGCGCTCGTCGCGCCCGCAGCACCCACGGCGTCCGCAGCACCCATGGACGACCTCGCCTACCTGTCCGGCCTGATGGCACCCGACTGGGCGTCGGCGATGCTCCCGGTGGCCCCGCAGGTGCGCGCGATGGGCACGTTCCTGCGGACCGAGATCGCCGCCGGACGAGGGTACCTTCCGGCCGGCCCGGACGTCTTCCGTGCGTTCCGACGCCCGCTCGCTGACGTCCGCGTGCTGATCGTCGGCCAGGACCCGTACCCGACGCCCGGCCACCCGATGGGACTCTCGTTCTCCGTCCAGGCCGACGTGCGTCCGCTGCCCCGGTCGCTCGCGAACATCGTCACCGAGCTCGGGACCGACCTCGGGCTCGCACCGCCGGCCTCGGGCGACCTCAGCGCCTGGGCCGACCAGGGGGTGATGCTGCTGAACAGGGTGCTCACGGTCGCGCCGGGAGCTCCGGCGTCCCACCGCGGCCGGGGGTGGGAGCAGATCACCCTCCGGACCGTCGACACGCTCGTCGCGCGCGGAGGTCCGCTTGCCGCGATCCTCTGGGGACGCGACGCGCAGACCCTCGTGCCCGCTCTCGGCGCCGTGCCGTTCATCGCGAGCGTGCACCCGAGCCCGCTCTCCGCGCACCGCGGCTTCTTCGGTTCTCGCCCGTTCTCACGCGTGAACGCCCTGCTCGCCGCGCAGGGCTGCGGACCGGTCGACTGGCGCCTGCCCTGACAGACCGAACCCCGACGACGCAGACTGAACCCGTGACCACGTCCGACGCCCTCCCTCCTGCCACGACGCCGTCCCCCGTGCCGGCCATCACCCCACCACCGCGGTGGTCCCGCTACGTCGCGCTCGGCGACTCGTTCACCGAAGGCCTGTGGGACCTCCCGTCCGACGCCGACGCGTGCCGTGGGTGGGCCGACCTGCTCGCCGGCCATCTCGCCTCCCGCCAGGACGCCGCGGGCGCGCAGCCCCTGGCCTACGCCAACCTCGCGGTGCGCGGCCGGCTGCTGCGACCGATCCTGCGGGAGCAGGTCCCCGCGGCGCTCGCGCTCGGGCCGGACCTGGTGAGCCTGGTCGGAGGTGGCAACGACCTGCTGCGTCCGACCGGGGATCCCGACCGGCTCGCGCGTGACCTCGAGGCAGCCGTGGTGCGGTTCCGGCGCGCGGGGGCGGACGTGCTCCTGGCCACCGGGGTGGACACCGCGGACAGCCCGCTGGTGCGGCGGACCCGGAGCCGGGTCGGGGTGCTGAACGCCCACGTCTGGTCGATCGCGCGACGGCACGGTGCAGCGGTCGTCGACCTGTGGGGCATGCGGTCCCTCCGCGACTGGCGGATGTGGAGCGACGATCGCATCCATCTGACCACCGAGGGGCACCGTCGTGTCGCGCAGGCCGCGCTCGTCGCTCTCGGGCTGAGCCCGGACGACCCTCGGTGGGACGAGCCGCTGACCGCGCTGCCCGCGCCGCCCCGGGTGCAGCAGCTGCGTGACGACGCCGAGTGGGTCCACACGCACGTCGTGCCGTGGATGACTCGGCGGTTCCAGCACCGCTCCTCCGGTGACGCCCGGGTCGCGAAGCGTCCCGAGCTCACCGCTGCGCTGGACCTCCCGCTCGTGGACGTGCCGACGACCGAGTGAGTCCACCCGGTGCGACGGCGCCGTGCCACCGGTCGGGAACCGCGCCCACCGGATCGGCACGACCAGGTCGCACGACGCGCAGACCCGCCACTGCTGGTCGGCACGCCTGGAGCCGCCGGTCAGGATTGAACTGACGACCGTCCGCTTACAAGGCGGGTGCTCTACCACTGAGCTACGGCGGCACAGGAGGGCCGCGCGGCGTGCGGCGGCCCGGGTACAGAGTACCGATGCCGCCGCACCGACCGTGCGGCCCTCCGGTCGAGCGGGTTCAGCCCTTGGCGGCCGCCTCGATGGCAGCCTTCAGCACCCCGGGGGTCGTCCAGTTGCCGTTCCACACCGTGCCGTCGATGAGGACCGTCGGCGTCCCCTGGACCCCGTCCTTGGTGGTGGCCTGCTCCGTCGCCTTCGCGACCCAGGGCGTGTAGGTGCCCTTGCTGAAGCTGTCGACGACGGACTGGCTCACGCCCGCGGCCGCCGCACGCGTGGCGAGCTCGGCATCGCTGAGCCCGGCGCTGCCCTCGGTCGGCTGGTTGGTGAACAGCGCGTCCCAGTAGGCGACGAAGTGCGCCGGGTCACCGTTCGCGACCGCGGCGACGGTCTGGGCCGCCCGCGTCGAGTAGTTCGTGGTCGACGACGCGTCCAGGATCGCGATCGGGTGGTAGTCGAGCACGATGGTCCCGGCCGCCTGCAGGGCGTCGAGGTCGGCGTGGTTGACCTTCTCGAAGTTGCCGCAGTTCGGGCAGATGAAGTCGGCGTACACCGAGACGACCGGCACCCCGGTGGTCGTCTTGATCGCGTCGCCGGCCAGCGGCGCCGGCTCACCCTTCGTGACCGGGATGCCGCCGGTGATCGTCGTCCCCGCGGGGCGGGCGACGTCCGCGAGCAGCGACTTGTTGCCCTGCCCGAGGATGTACACGACGACGACCACGAGCGCGAGCACGGCGACACCGAGCGCGCCGATCGCGATCGTGCGGTTGCGTCGCTCCTTCTTCTTCTGCTCCGCGCGCAGCTGCAGAGCCTTGGTTCGCGCCTCGTCGCGGCGCTGCGCCTTGGTGGGGCGCGGGTCGTTCGGCATGGGAGTTCCTCGTTCCGTCGTCCAGAGTTCAGGGTGTTGGGCTGCGTCTCATGCCAGGACGACGGGAGGGCCACGGTGCCGGTGCGCGCCGTGGGTCCGGAGCGCCGGGATCCAGGGCCGGGCGGGCCCGGTCACCGAGCACCGCAGCACCGGCGGCAGGACGGTCCGACCGTCGTCGGGCCGGGCGGGCAGGACGGCGGCCAGCGTGCGCCGGGCCGCGAGCACGGCGCGCGCGACCAGACCGGCCAGCGTCACACCGCCGCTCAGCAGCGTGAGGGCGACGAGCAGCGTGCCGAGCGCCACGCTCGCGACGACGCCGCCGCCCGGGGTGATCGCCATCGTCCCGTCAGGACAGCTCGCCGAGTCCCGTAGCAGCGACAGGTGCAGACCCAGGAAGCCGACCGGACCGGTGACCGGCACGCAGGCGTCGAGCACGACCTGACCCCAGCCGAGAGAGCGCACCGTCAGCCCACCGAGCATCGTCATCAGGACGACGGCGCCCGCCGCGCGGCGCGCACCGCGGGCCGCGATCGAGGTCGCCTTGACGCGCATGGCGCCAGCGTACGGGGTGGTGCTGGGCTCTGGCCGGGTCCGCCCGCACGACGGAGGGCTCACGTGCCCGGGAGCGTTCCCGCGGGCAGCGGCCACCAGTCGACGGGAGACCCGACGAGCACGGCGACGGCGATCACCGCCGCACCGGCGAGCGCCACGATCACGAGCACCGCGGCTCCACCGCGACCCGGAGCGACGGCGGCGAGCGTCCAACGCGCACCGGCGCGCGTCGGGGCCGAACCGGGACCCCACCAGATCGTCAGGAGCCCACCGATCATGCCGACCGCCACGGTCGCCGCGAGCGTGACGTCGACCCCCGCGGGGCCCCCGACGGCGAGGGTCCAGCCGCGACCGGGCGACGTCGGACCCGTCGCCCACCATCGCAGCGACCCCGCGAGGATCACCATCACGCTCCCCCCGACGAGCACCGACGGCACGAGACCGACGAGCGCCCGCGCGGTGTGCCACGGCACCAGGACCGTCGCGCGCAGCCCGTCGGACCGGCGCACGCCGACCCTGTCCCGCCGGGCACGCAGCGCCTCCACGCTGGTCCCGACGGTGCGGGCGAGAACCAGCGCGAGCGCCAGCACCATCAGCGTCACTCCCGGGTACCGCATGGACCCGGCGAGGGTCAGGAGCGCGAGCGCGAGGACCGATCCACGGCGACGGCCCGGGCCTCGACGCGGACCGTCGAGGAGGTCGTCCGCGTCATCCGGATACGCGTCAGCGGAGCCGTCGTCGCCCCCGAGGTCGCGGAGGCCGTGGTCCTCGACGACCCGGTCCGGCGCCCACGGCGCCGAGCGGACCGCCGAGGGATCCGCCCAGGTCGGCACGGCGGGCACCGCTCCGTCGAGCAGCGCCGTCGCCCCACCGGGCTCGAGCACCCGGGTGCGACCGTCCCGAGCCTGTTCGACGGCGGGCAGCACCCATGTCGGCCCACCGGGCACCCCTGACGCACCGATCTGCTGCGTGGGGACGTCCTCCTCCGGGTCGTCCGCGGCCCGGCGAAGAGCCTCGACCACCTCCAGCGGCGGTCGGCGGGCCGACGCCTGCGGGGCGAGCGCCGACCGCAGCGCCTGCGCGGTGAGCGGGCCGAGCCCGACGAGATCCGGCTCACCGGAGCGTGCGCGCGCGAGCACGACCTCGACCGGCCGCACCCCGAAGGGCGCCCGGCCGGTCGCGGCGAACGCGAGCACCGCCGCCCAGCCCCACCAGTCGCTCGTCGACGACGGGGCCGCACCGTCGAGCAGCTCGGGCGGCAGGTAGCCGGGGGTGCCGGCGACGAGCCCGACACTCGTCACGCGCGCGTCGTCGGCGGACTGCGCGATCCCGAAGTCGATCAGGACAGGACCGTCGTCCGTCAGCATGATGTTGCTCGGCTTGAGGTCCCGGTGCACGACCCCGGCGGCGTGCACGGCGACGAGAGCGTCCTCGAGGCCTTCCGCGAGCTCGGCCAGGGCGTCGGCGTCCAGCGGCCCCGCCAGACGTACCCGGTCCTCGAGGGTGTCGCCGTCGACGAGCTCGGTGACGAGGAACGCCTCGGTGGAGTCCGCCTCGGCGTCGAGCACGGCCGCCACGGCCGGGTGCCGCAACCGCTGGAGCGCGGCCGCCTCGCGTCGCAGCCGGTCCCGTGCGACCGGGTCGGCACCGATGTGCGGGTGCAGCAGCTTGAGCGCGACCACGGTCCCCCCGCCGTCCACCGCTCGGTAGACGGTGCCCATGCCACCGGAACCGAGGGGGGCGAGGATGCGGTATCCGCCGACCTCGGAACCGGGCGCGAGACCGATGCGCTCCATGTCCTCACGCTAGCGGCCCGACCTGCGCGCCCGCGGCAGCCGCGCGGTCAGCAGACGGGCACGGTAGCCTCAAGAAAACCCCAAGGAGCTGATGACTCGTGCCCGCTCACGGCTACGACTTCCTCGTCGTCGCGAACCGACTGCCGATGGACCTCTCGATCGCCGCCGACGGCACACGGGCCTGGAACCGCTCCCCCGGAGGTCTGGTCACGGCCCTGGAACCCGTCATGCGGGAGTCGGCCGGGGCATGGGTCGGGTGGTCGGGTGCGACCGACGTCGAGCTCGAGCCGTTCGACGCGGACGGGATGCGCCTGGTCCCCGTCGCGCTGTCCGCCGTCGAGGTCGAGGAGTACTACGAGGGCTTCTCGAACGACACCCTCTGGCCGCTCTACCACGACGTGATCACGCCGCCGACCTTCCACCGGCAGTGGTGGGACGCGTACCGCCGGGTCAACCAGGCCTTCGCCGACGCGGCCGCGGCGAACGCGGCCGCGGGCGCCGTCGTCTGGGTCCACGACTACCAGCTCCAGCTCGTCCCCGCGATGCTGCGGAAGGCCCGTCCCGACCTCCGGATCGGGTTCTTCCTGCACATCCCGTTCCCGGCCGTCGAGATCTTCAGTCAGATGCCGTGGCGGCGCCAGGTCGTCGACGGACTGCTCGGCGCCGACCTGATCGGGTTCCAGCGCGCCGGTGGCGCCGAGAACTTCGTCCGCTCCGTCCGCCGCCTCACCGACCTGCCCACCCGGGGCCAGGTGATCACGGTCCCCGAGGACGGCGGCGTCGGCGACCGCCCGTCACCCGGTGGTGACGGGACGAGCCCCCGCCCGGCGACGCGGCACGTCCGGGCCGCCGCCTTCCCGATCTCGATCGACTCGAAGAAGTTCGACGCGCTCGCACGGACCCCGAGCGTGCAGCAACGCGCCCGGGAGATCCGCCGCGAGCTCGGCGACCCGGAGGTGCTGCTGCTCGGCGTCGACCGCCTCGACTACACCAAGGGCATCCGCCACCGGATCAAGGCGTTCGGCGAACTGCTCCGGGACGGCCGGCTCACCGTGCCCGGGGCCACGCTCGTGCAGGTGGCCAGCCCGAGCCGGGAGAACGTCAGCGCGTACCAGCAGCTCCGCGAGGACGTCGAGCTCCTGGTCGGTCGCCTCAACGGCGAGTTCGGGGGGCTCGGGCAGGCCGCGATCCACTACATGCACCACTCCTACCCGACGGAGGAGATGGCCGCGCTCTACCTCGCGGCCGACGTCATGCTCGTGACCGCGCTGCGCGACGGCATGAACCTCGTCGCGAAGGAGTACGTCGCCGCCCGGTCGGACGACCGCGGCGCCCTGGTGCTGAGCGAGTTCACCGGCGCGGCGGACCAGCTCGCCGGCGCGATCCTGGTGAACCCGCACGACATCGACGGTCTCAAGGACGCGATCACCTACGCCGCTCACCTCGACCCGCGCGAGGCGCGCAAACGGATGCGGCGGCTCCGGCGCAACGTCCTCGAGCACGACGTCGCGCAGTGGTCCTCGGATTTCCTCGCCGTGCTCGCGGCCGTGCCGTCCCGGGCCGACCACACCGCACCGTCGGCCGCCTCGACGTCACCGCTCGAGGCGGCGCTCGCCGGTCTGGCCCAGACGGCCCGCGACGGCGGACCCGTCCTCGTCGCACTCGACTTCGACGGCGCGCTCGCGCCGCTCCAGGACGACCCCGGGGCCAGTCGCGCGCTGCCGGCCGCCGTGACCGCGCTCACGCGACTCGGACGCGTCCCCGGAGTCAGGCTCGCGCTCGTCTCCGGTCGCGGTGTCGCGGACCTCGCCGACAAGGCCGAGGTGCCCGATGGCACGGTCCTCATCGGCAGCCACGGCGGAGAGCGCGGCCGCTGGGAGGCGGGGGTGCTCCGGCGCGACGAGCTGACCCTGACCCCGGCCGCGGCGGACCTGCTCGCGGAGCTGCGCACCGGGCTCGACGACCTCGTCGCGGGCACGACGGCGCGCGTCGAGGCCAAGCCCGCCTCGGTCGTCCTGCACACCCGCGGTTGCGAGCCCGTCGAGGCTGCGCGACTCACGGCTGCCGCCCTCGCGCTCGGCGACCGGCCCGGCGTCGACGCGATGCACGGCAAGGACGTCGTCGAGCTCGGAGTGCTCACCGTGACGAAGGGCGACGCGCTGGCCGAGCTCCGTCGTGACCTCGGCGCGCGCGCGCTGTTCTACGCCGGCGACGACGTCACCGACGAGCGCGCCTTCCGGTCCCTGCACCCGGACGACCTGACCGTGCGGGTCGGCGCGGGCGAGACGGCGGCCCGGTTCCGCGTCGACGCCCCCGAGGGGCTCGCGGCCGTGCTGGTCGCCCTCGCGGACGAGCTCGACGGTCGGCCCTGAGACTCCCCGCCGCGCGACACGGCGATGTGGCACCATGGACCTGTCGCACGGGTGCCCCCGACCGCCAGGGACGGGTCGCCCGTGTCGGTGTCGAGGCCGACACCTGACACTCCCATTCACGACGGATCGTCCGGCACGTACCTGCCGGTGAAGGGATCTACCTGCCATGGCTACTGTGACTTTCGACAAGGCCACCCGGATCTACCCGGGGACCGAGCGCCCCGCGGTCGACGCACTCGACCTGCACATCGAGGACGGCGAGTTCCTCGTCCTCGTCGGGCCCTCGGGTTGCGGCAAGTCCACCTCGCTCCGCATGCTGGCCGGCCTGGAGGACGTCAACGCCGGCCGCATCCTGATCGGTGACCGCGACGTCACCGACGTGCAGCCCAAGGACCGCGACATCGCGATGGTCTTCCAGAACTACGCGCTGTACCCGCACATGACGGTCGCGGACAACATGGGCTTCGCCCTCAAGATCGCCGGCATGCCGAAGTCCGAGATCCGCACCCGTGTCGAGGACGCGGCCAAGATCCTCGACCTGACGGAGTACCTCGACCGCAAGCCGAAGGCGCTCTCCGGCGGCCAGCGTCAGCGCGTCGCGATGGGCCGCGCGATCGTGCGGAACCCGCAGGTGTTCCTCATGGACGAGCCCCTGTCGAACCTCGACGCCAAGCTGCGCGTCCAGACGCGCTCGCAGATCGCGTCGTTGACCCGTCGGCTGGGTGTGACCACGGTCTACGTGACCCACGACCAGACCGAGGCGCTGACCATGGGCGACCGGATCGCCGTGCTCAAGGACGGGCTCCTCCAGCAGGTCGGGACCCCGCGCGACATGTACGACACCCCGGCCAACGTGTTCGTCGCCGGCTTCATCGGGTCCCCGGCCATGAACCTCGGCACCTTCCCGGTGCTCGACGGCATGGCTCAGGTGGGTTCCGCGAAGATCGCTGTCCCGCGGGTCGTCATCGACGGCTTCAAGCCCGAGGACAAGAACAGCGTCACGCTCGGCTTCCGGCCCGAGTCGCTCGACGTCGTCGCCACCGAGACCCCGGACTCGCTCCAGGTCGAGGTGAACATCGTCGAGGAGCTCGGCTCGGACGCGTTCGTGTACGGCTCGCTGCTCGACCAGACCGGCAAGCCGTCGCAGAACATCAGCTCGGGCGCCGGTGACGCGCAGATCATCGTGCGCGTCGACCCCCGCCAGGTGCCGAAGATGGGCTCCACGATCCACGTCCGGATGCGTCCGAACGAGGAGCACCTCTTCCGTGCCGGTACCGGCGAGCGCATCACGACCGCCTGACGGCGCCCGCACGCTCGACGAGGGGCGGGGACGGCCGCAAGCCGTCCCCGCCCCTCGCGGCGTCCCGGACGCGTGCCCGGTGCAGCGCCGCCGCACGACGGCGCACCTCGTCGCACCGACGAGTCACCCAGGAAGGACCCGGATGGCCCAGAGCCTCCAGATCACGGCGGCGTCCCTCGACCCCGCTCTCCTCGATCTCCCGTGGGACGTCCCCCTCGAGGAGTGGCCCGCGAACGTTCTCGCGGCGCTGCCCCGCGGCATCTCGCGGCACATCGTCCGGTTCGTGAAGCTCTCCGGTCGCGTGATCGCGATCAAGGAGATCGGCGAGTCCGTCGCCTACCGCGAGTACGAGCTCCTGCGCCAGCTCGGGAGGATCGGAGTGCCGAGCGTCGTGCCCGTCGGCGTCATCACCGGGCGGGTGGACGCCGACGGAGGGCACCTCGAGGCGTGCCTGGTCACCGAGCACCTGCAGTTCTCGCTCCCGTACCGGGCGCTCTTCAGCCAGTCGCTCCAGGCCGACACCGCTACCCGGCTGATCGACGCCCTCGCCGTGCTGCTCGTCCGGCTCCATCTCGTGGGTTTCTACTGGGGCGACGTCTCACTCTCGAACACGCTGTTCCGACGCGATGCCGAGACCTTCGCCGCATACCTCGTCGACGCCGAGACGGGCGACCTGCACCAGAACCTCTCGCCGGGGCAGCGCAGCTACGACCTCGAGATCGCCCGCGTGAACATCATCGGCGAGCTGATGGACCTTCAGGCCGGTGAGTTCCTCGAGGAGTCCGCCGACGCGATCGCGATCGGCGAGATGCTCGTCGAGCGCTACTGCGCCCTGTGGACCGCACTGACCGACGTCGAGATGTTCGACGC
This sequence comes from Actinomycetes bacterium, assembly GCA_021778635.1. Classification (GTDB taxonomy): domain Bacteria; phylum Actinomycetota; class Actinomycetes; order Actinomycetales; family Cellulomonadaceae; genus JAJDFX01. The sequence continues at coordinate 66,915 of JAJYCD010000005.1, read as the reverse complement.
CCACGACCGGTGGCGAGTCGCCGCGCGCATCGAGCGCCTGAACGATCTCGGGTTCGACGTCGGTGAGCTCGACATCACGACCGACGTCGACGGCACCTCGCTGCGCATCCAGCCCAAGGTCGTCGACGCCGGCCACCACTCCCGGCGACTCATGCGCCTGACCGGCCTCGACGTCCAGGAGAACCAGGCGCGACGGCTGCTCAACGACCTCGACACCTACGCGGCCGATCAGGACCGTCAGGGTGAGGACGAGGAGTTCGTGGCGCACGACTGGCTCACGACGGTCTTCGAGCCCGCCGTGCGTGCCGTCCCCCGGGAGTTCCGCGGCAAGCTCGAGCCCGCGCAGGTGTTCCACGAGCTCCTCGACCACCGCTGGTACCTCTCGGAGCAGCAGGGTCGTGACGTCCCGATGCCCGAGGCCGTCGCGAGCTACGTCTCCACCATCCTCCCCGGCCGACCCGACGAGCGGGCCGTGCTCGGGGTGGACACCGAGGCGTTCCCGGTGGTCCTGGACTGACCGCGATCAGGCCCGACGCCGCCGCGCGACCTCGTACAACGCGATCCCGGCGGCCACGCCGGCGTTGAGCGACTCGACGGAGGACGCGATCGGGATCGACGCGATCGCGTCGCAGTGCTCCCGGACGAGGCGCGACAACCCCTTGCCCTCGGAACCGACGACGAGCACGAGCGGATCCGTCGCGAACGGCAGCTCGGCGATCGGCACGTCGCCGGCCCCGTCCAGCCCGACGACGTAGCAGCCGGCCGACCGGTAGGCGTCGAGCGTCCGGACCAGGTTCGTGACCCGAGCGACCGGGACCCGGGCGGCGGCACCCGCAGAGACCTTCCACGCCGCCGCGGTCACGCCGGCGGCGCGCCGCTCGGGGACGATCACGCCATGGGCGCCGAACGCGCCCGCGGAGCGGAGCACGGCACCGAGGTTGCGCGGGTCGGTCACGCCGTCGAGGGCGACGACGAGGGGCGCGGTCCCGGACGCCTCGGCGAGGTCGAGGAGGTCCTCCGAGTCCGCGTAGGCGTAGGGCGGCACCTGGATCGCGACGCCCTGGTGGACGGCGCCGTCGGTGAGACGGTCCAGCTCGGGCTTGGTCATCTCGAGCAGCGGGTACCCGCGCTCGGTGACCGCGGCGAGGATCTCGCGCGTGCGGTCGTCGGACTCCAACCGGCTCGCGAGGTACACGGTCGCAACCGGGATGCCGGCGCGGAGAGCCTCGACGACCGAGTTGCGACCGGTCACGATCTCGTGGGTCGCGCTGACGCCCTTGCCGTTCTTCGAGCCGCCGGCACCGCGCGACGCGCGCCCCGGGGTGGGTCGCGACGCACCCGACCCGCCGGCCCGGGGTGCGCTCGCCCGCGCCGTACCGGTCTGGGCGGCGCGCTCGGCCGCGGCCTGGCGCTTGGCGGCGGGGTGGTAGGGGCGCTCGGTGGCCTTCGGGGTCGGTCCGCGACCCTCGAGGGCCTGCCGTCCCTGACCGCCGGAACCGACCTTGGCGCCCTTCTTCGACCCGGGCTTGCGGGTCGCCCCGCGGCGTTGGGAGTTGCCTGCCATCAGTCCACGTCCTTCGTCAGGGCCGGCGCAGCCACGGCTGCGAGCGACCATCGTGCGCCGGTGGGCGAGTCCTCCACGAGGATGCCCGCAGCAGCCAACCGGTCGCGGATCGCGTCCGAGGTCGCGAAGTCTCGTGCCGCGCGCGCCGCGGCGCGTGCCTCGAGCTCGGCGGCGACCACCGTGCCGAGCGCCTCGGCGTAGCGGAGGTCCGCACCGCTCGTCGCCCACCGGTCGCTCCCCGGGTCGAGACCCAGCACGTCGAGCATGGCCCGGAGCAGGACGAGGTGACGTCGGGCGTCGACGAGCTCACCCTCGGCGAGCGCGGAGTTGCCCGCGCGCAGGTGCTCGTGGACCGCCGCGAGTGCGACGGAGACGTTGAGGTCGTCGTCCATCGCCGCGATGAACTCCGCCGGCAGGGGCACGTCGGCGATCTCGGCGTCGGCGACGGGCCCGAGGCGCTCGGTCGCGCGCTCGACGAAGCCGGCGAGCCGCTCCCAGATGGCCTCGGCCTCGGTCAGCGTGTCCTCGGACCACTCGACCATCGACCGGTAGTGCACCGAGGCCAGCACGTAGCGCAGCGCTGCCGCCCGCGTGTGCGCGAGCACCTCGGCGACCAGCAGGCCGTTGCCGAGCGACTTGCTCATCTTGGTGCCGCCCTGGGTGACCCACGCGCTGTGCAACCAGTACCGCGCGAAGTCGAAGCCCGCCGCGCGGGACTGCGCCTGCTCGTTCTCGTGGTGCGGGAACCGGAGGTCGAGTCCACCCCCGTGGATGTCGAACGTGTCACCGAGGTAGCGCTGCGCCATCGCGGAGCACTCCAGGTGCCATCCGGGGCGACCACGCCCGAACGGTGTCGGCCAGGCCGCGGTCGCGGGCTCGCCCGGCTTCGGGGCCTTCCAGAGCGCGAAGTCCCGCGGGTCGCGCTTGTCGACACCTGTGCCGTCCTCGCTGACGCCGTCGTGCGCGGGCGCGAGGTCCTCGAGCCGCTGGTTGGTCAGCGAGCCGTAGGCGGGGTACGAGCGTACGTCGAAGTAGACGTTGCCCTCGCCGGCGACGTAGGCGTGCCCGGTGGCCAGCAGCCTCTCGACCAGCTCGACCATGTCGGTGACGTGGCCGGTGGCTCGCGGCGCGTACGCGGACGGGAGCACCCCGACGGCCTCGTACGCGGCCTCGAACTCGCGCTCGTGACGCAGGGCCCAGGCCCACCACGGCTGGCCGGCGGCGGCCGACTTCGCGAGCACCTTGTCGTCGATGTCCGTGACGTTCCGGATCAGCGTCACGCGGTACCCGCTGCGGGTGAGCCAGCGGGCCAGGACGTCGAACGCGACCGCGGGCCGCAGGTGGCCGACGTGCGGCGAGGACTGGACCGTCGCGCCGCAGACGTAGACGCCCACCTCACCCGGGACGAGCGGGACGAAGTCCCGGACCTCACGTGCGGCGGTGTCGTACAGGCGCAGGCTCACGCAGCAAGGCTACCGGGGCGTGCCGCTCGGACCGACCCGTCAGCCGAACGCGCGCTGCTCCCCGCGGTACGTCGGGACCGTCCGCACCAGCCGGTCGCCCCGCACGAGGTGCACGACGTCGAACCGTTCCATCACCTCGCCCGCCTTGGCGTGCCGGAACCAGACCCGGTCGCCCACCGCCAGACCGTGCGCACCGGGGCCCTGCAGCGGGGTCTGCACCTCGCCCGCACCCTCGCGACCGGTGAGACGCAGACCGTCGGGGGCGACCGGGAGCGGGAGTCGCGAGCGGGTCGCCGGCCCCGAGGCGACGTACCCCCCGCCCTGCACCGTCGCGTAGCCACGCGCGGGCCGGCGGACGACGTCGAGACCGAAGAACGCCGCAGGCCGCGGAGCGAACGAGCGGTAGTGGTCGAACAGAGTCGGGACGAACAAGCCCGAGCCGGCGGTGACCTCGGTGACCGCCCGGTCGCGCGCGGACACCTCGATCGAGCCCGACCCGCCGGAGTTGACGAGCGGCACCGCGTGTCCGACGACGTCCTCGACGGCGTGCAGCACCGCGGACCGGCGCCGCGCGAGCTCGGCCACCGACGCGCGCTTGACGAGCCGGACCGCCGGGCCCGTGTCGGGCAGCCCGGCGACCTGTGCCTCGTAGAACATCAGGCCCCGGACCTCGACACCGCCGCGGGCCACGACCCGGCGGGCGAGGGCCGCGGCGTCCGCCGGCGAGTGCACCGGTGAGCGACGCGTACCGAGGTGCACCCGGAACGCCCCGACGCCGGGTCGGAGCGAGGCGTCGACGTCGAGGCACACGCTCAACGAGCGACCGGCGGCCTCGGCGGCGCGGGCCACGAGCTCGACCTGGGCGACGTCGTCGACCATCACCGTCACCGCCCGCGCCGCGTGCGGGTCCCCTGCCAGGTCGCCGAGGGCCTGCGCGTCGACGCTGGGATAGCCGACCAGGACGTCCTCGACGCCGTGCGAGACGAGCCAGAGCGCCTCGCGCACCGAGTACGCCATGACGCCGTGGAAGCCGGGGCGGGCCAGGACCTGCTCGAGCACGGCGCGCACCCGCACGGACTTGCTCGCCACCCGGACGGGGACGCCGCCGGCCCGCCGCACGAGGTCGGTGGCGTTGGCCTCGAGCGCGTCGAGGTCGACGACGACGACCGGAGCGGGCAGGTGCGCCGTCGCCGCGTCGAGCCGTTCGCCGAGCGTCCGTGGCGCGTCCGTGCCGGTCACGAGGCCTCCGCCACGCGCGCCTCGCGGCCGTCCGGCGCCTTGTCACCGAAGCCCGGCGCCACGATCACCACGACCACGGCCAGGACGACGGGCAGCAGGAACCCGATCCGCAGCGAGCTGCCCGTCCCGATCGCCCCGACGAACACCCCGCCCACGACGGCACCCACGTAGTTGAAGATGTTGAGCCGGGCGATCACCGCGTCGGCCTGGCCCGGCGCGAGTGCCCCGGCCGCCGCGAAGCAGAGCGGCGCCACGACGCCGAGCCCGAGCCCCGCGACGGCGAGTCCGACGATCGCGACGGCCGGTGAGCCCGTGACGACGACGCCGAGGAGCCCGACCGCTCCGAGGACCCCGCTGAGACGCACGACCGTGACCCGTCCTCGTCGCCGGACCACGAGGTCACCCGCGAGGCGCGACAGCAGCGTGGTCGCGAGGTACGCGGCGTAGCCGAGCGGCGCGACGGCGCGTGCGGCCGCGAGGGTGTCCCGGAGGTAGATCGAGCTCCATGTGGACACGGCCGTGTCGGCGACGTAGTACCCGACGATCGCCAGTCCGAGGACCAGGATCCCGGACCACGGGATCACGAACGGGCGCGGGTCCGCCGCCGCGACGGCGCTCGGGCCGGACGTCTCCTGCGGGGTGTCCCGCCAGCCGTGCCGACGCACGACCGCAGCGGCGACGAGCGCGACCACCGGCACCACCGGGAGCGCCTCCTGCTGCGGGATGTGGGCAGCGACGTGGGCGGAGACGACGAGCGCGCCGAGGATCCCCCCGGCCGACCATGCGGCGTAGAACGACGTCAGGATGCTGCGCCCGTAGCGGTGCTGCAGGGCGACCGCCTGCATGTTGGTCCCGGCGTCGACCTGCCCGAGCGCCCAGCCGTACACCCCGAACCCGGCGAAGAAGAGCACCCGGTCCGGGGCGAGCGCGGCCGTCCCGACACCGAGGGCGGCGACGACCAACCCGATGACGAGGGCGCGTGCGCTCCCCCACCGGTGCGCGACGGCTTCCGCGGTCGCGCTGCCGAGGCCCGCGAGCACGCAGACCCCGAGGATCACGAGCGTGATGGCGAGGTCGTCGATCCCGAAGCGTTCCTTGAACCCCGGCTCGCTCGTGAGCATCGCCGCGAAGCCGAAGCCCTGCGCGGCGAACGCGGCACTGACGGCAAGGCGCGCCCGGGCGAGGGTGCCGGTCCCGGCCGCGCGGCGCGGGTCGGTCATGACGGCCTCGTCAGGCCCGCGAGATAGCGCGCGTAGCCGTGCAGCCCGTTGCGCGCCGCGTCGTCGTCGCCGTCGACGAGCCAGCCGAGCGAGTACCCGTCGACCACGGCGACCATGCTGCGGCACAACGGTCCCAGCGGGACCGTCCACTCGACCCGGGTGACCTCGGCGATCCGGGTGAGGAAGAGCTCGGCCGTCGCCCGGCTCTGCGCGTACTGGGTCTGGATGACGTCCGTGAGGCCGTCGTCGCGCAACCCGGCGACCGTGAGCTCGTGGCTCAGGATGCGCGCGTCGCGGTTCTCCCGCATGGTGCGCCACAAGGTCTCGACCGCGATGGCGAGCGCGTCGACGATCGTGGCGCGCTCCGGCAACGCCTCGATCACCGGTGCGGATGCCTCACCCGGCACCTGCTCGGCGACGGCGCGCAACAGCTCCGACTTGTCCTCGAAGCAGTAGTGGACGACGCCGAGCGAGACCCCCGCCTGGGTGGCCACCGCCCGCACCGTCGCCGCGTCGATCCCGTGCGTGCGCGCCACGGTGAGCGCAGCGCCCACGAGCTGTTGGCGTCGCTCTGCGACCGACATGCGGTTCATGCATCCCCCCGGACTGTCCCACGAGGTCGGCACCGCCATCCCCGGACACGCTCGAGCCCCATCCCAACCGGTACGTCTCCCCTCGTCAAGTGCCACTTCCTTGACGAGGCCGACTCGCGACCAGAAGGATCGCGTGCGTGAGCCGGCCAGGAACGACCCCGCGAACGGGATCCGCGTGGACCAACTGGGCCCGCACGGAACGCACCACCCCGCTCCGTGTCGAGCGTCCGCGCGACGTGGAGTCCCTGGTCCGGGTCGTCACGGAGGCCGGCCCGTCACCCGTGCGCGTCGTCGGTGCGGGCCACTCGTTCACCGGCGCCGCGGCCACCGACGGGATCCTGGTGAGCCTGGACGCCGTCGCCGACGTCGAGAGCGTCCGACCCCGTCCGGACGGGACCGCGTACGTCACGGTCGGTGCGGGCATCCGGCTCGGCGCGCTCAACCGTGCGCTGGCGGTCCACGGCCTGGCGATGCGCAACCTCGGCGACATCGACCGGCAGTCGATCGCCGGCGCGATCTCGACCGGCACCCACGGGACGGGCGCGCGTCTCGGTGGGCTCGCGACGCAGGTCGTCGGTCTGCGACTCGTCACCGCTGCGGGCGATGTCCTCGACGTGGACGCCGATCAGCACGGTGAGCTCTTCCAGGCGGCGCGCCTGGGTCTGGGCGCCGTCGGGCTGATCGCCGCGGTGACGATCGAGGCGGTGCCCGCGTTCTCGCTCGAGGCGGTCGAGGAGCCCTGGCCCCTCGAGCAGGTCCTCGACGCGCTCGAGGGTCCGGACGGGCTCGTCGAGTCGAACGATCACCTGGAGTTCTACTGGTTCCCGCACACCCGCCGCGCCTTGACCAAGCGCAACAACCGCATCGACCCGCGGAGCCGCAGCGCTGCACCGCCGCTCGGCCGGGTGCGCGGCTGGATCGACGACGAGCTGCTCTCGAACACGGTGTTCGAGGCGACGAACCGGCTGACGGCCGTCGCGCGCGGCGTGACGCCCGTGGTCAACCAGGTCGCGGCGCGTGCCCTGTCGGCCCGACGGTTCACCGCCCCGTCCTTCGAGGTGTTCGTGACCCCGCGCCGCGTGCGGTTCCGGGAGATGGAGTACGCGATCCCTCGGGCGGCCCTGGTCGACGTCCTCGCCGAGGTCGACCGCTGGATCCGGCGCACCGGTGAGCACGTGCCGTTCCCCGTCGAGGTCCGGTTCGCGGCGGCGGACGACGTGTGGCTGTCGACCGCGCACGCGCGCGAGTCGGCCTACGTCGCGGTGCACCAGTACGTCCGCCTGCCGTACCGGCGGTACTTCGGCGCCGTCGAGCGGATCATGGCCGAGGTCGACGGCCGACCGCACTGGGGCAAGCTCCACTGGCTCGACGCCGAGCGCCTCGCGACGCTCTACCCCCGGTTCGACGACTTCCGCGCCGTCCGGTCCATGCACGACCCGACCGGCCGATTCGCGAACCCCTACACCGACCGGGTGTTCGGACCCCGCGGCTGAGCGGACCCCGCGGCTGAGCGGACCCCGTGGCTGATCGGACCCGTCAGCCCGCGACGGCGCGCGCGTGACGGCGGAGCGTCTCGAGGACGAGGCGGACGACGCGCCGCTCCGCCCGGTCGGGCCGGACGAGTGCGTCGATCTGACGGCCGGCCCGGACCCCCACGAGCGGCACGAGCCGGAACCGCGTGCCGCCGCGGTCGTCCGCGGTGAACCGCGGCAGGAGCGAGACGCCGTGACCGGCAGCCACCAGCGCCTCGGCCACGTGGAAGTCGTTGATGCGGTGTCGCACCCGAGGGAACGCTCCGGAGCGAGCGGTGACCGCCTCGAGCACCGCCGCCACCGGGAAACCCGCGCGGACGGTGATCCACTCCTCGTCGGCGAGATCCTGCGGTGTCACCGAGGCCCGGTCCGCGAGGCGGTGGTCCGGCGGCAGCGCGACGTCGAGCGGTTCGCGGAGCAGCGGGACGACCAGCACACGCCCGTCGGCGGCACCGGCCCACTCCTGGCCGCGGTCGGCCCGGTGCGCGACCACGACGTCGAACTCGCTCGTCAGGTGCACGAACGCGTCCTGGGCGACGTCCTCGTCGCTGCACTCGACGACGACCTCCGGGTGGTCCGCGAGCCGGCTGAGCAGACCCGGCAGGAGCATCTGTGCCGCGCTCTGGAACGCGGCGACCCGCACGACGCCCGTCGGCTGGTCGAGGAAGGCGCCGACCGCCGCCGCTGCGCGTTCGAGCGCGATCGCGACACCGACCGCCTCCCGCGCGAGGGCGTCGCCCGCGGGGGTCAGCCGGAGTCCTCGTCCGACCCGTTCGGTGAGCGGCACGCCGACGTCGCGCTGCAGCAGCTTGAGCTGTTGCGAGACCGCTGACGGCGTGCAGTGCAGCGCCTCGGCCGCCGAGGTCACGCTGCCCCGATCGCCGACCGCCCGCAGCGCCTCGAGCTGATGCACATCCATGTAGCAATGCTACAGAGATACTTCACAACATTTCGATTGTGCTGAAGCATTGGCGTCGGTGACGATCACCTCATGCCTGCACGTGACCGTCTGCTCGCGCTGCTCGTCGCGGTGCTGTGGGGACTCAACTTCCCGGCCATCCACCTCTCCCTCCTGCAGTTCCCGCCGTTCTTCCTGGTGGCGCTGCGCTTCTCCCTCATCGCGATCCCCGTCGTGGTGCTCGTCCCGCGCCCGGTGGTGCCGTGGCGCTGGTTGCTGGGCTACGGCATCGGCTTCGGTGTCCTCCAGTTCGCGTTCCTCTACCTGGCGATGGACGTCGGCATGCCGACGGGTCTCGCGTCGCTCGTGCTGCAGTCCTCGGCCCCGTTCACGGTGCTCCTCGGGGCGGTCCTGCTCAGGGAGCGGCTCACCGCGCGTCGGCTGGTCGGCATCGGCATCGCCGCGCTGGGCCTCGCGGGGATCGCGCTGCACCGCGCGGACGCGGGCGGGCGGGCGATGCTCGTCCCCGTCCTGCTCACGCTCCTCGGTGGGCTGGGGTGGGCCGTCGGCAACCTGTGCAACCGGAAGGCGGCCGCGGACAGCCCCTGGCGACTGATGCTGTGGATGGCGGTCGTCCCGCCGGTACCGATGCTCGCGCTGTCCCTCGTCGTCGACGGGCCGACGGCCATCGGTCGCTCGATCGCGACGCTCGGTCGGCCCGCGGCGATCCCTGCCCTCGGCGGTCTGCTCTACACCGTGCTGGTCGCGACGCTCGCGGGGTCCGGGATCTGGACCGCGCTCATGGCGCGGCACCCGTCCGGCACGGTGGCGCCGTTCTCGATGCTCGTCCCGGTGGTCGGGATCGCCGCGTCGTGGCTGGTCCTGCACGAGACACCGACGCTCGTCGACCTCGCGCTCGGCGTCCTCGTCCTCGGTGGGGTCCTGGTCGCGGGGGCCGGTGCTCGCCGGAGCACGGTCGCGGTCAGTCGGCTGCGGCGACCAGCGCGGTGGCCACCGCCGCGACGCCCTCGCCGCGTCCGGTCAGCCCCAACCCGTCCGTCGTCGTTGCCGACACCGTGACCGGTGCGCCGATCGCCGCACCGAGGGCACGCTCGGCCTCGGCCCGACGGACTCCGACCCGCGGCCTCGCCGCGATGACCTGGACCGCCACGTTCCCGATCTCGTACCCCGCTGCGCGCACCCGCCGCGCGGCCTCCGCGAGCAGCACCGCACCGGCGGCACCGGCCCAGGCGGGCTCGGACGTCCCGAAGTTCGACCCCAGGTCGCCGATCCCGGCGGCCGAGAGCAGGGCGTCGGCCGCGGCGTGCGCCACGACGTCCGCGTCGGAGTGCCCCTCCAGCGCGCGTTCCCCGGGCCACTCGAGGCCGGCAAGATGCAGCACGCGTGCCGAGTCCGTCGACGCGTACGCGTGCACGTCGACGCCGATCCCGACGCGCGGCAGGATCACGAGGCGGCCTCGTCGTCCGGCACGGCGTCGCTCTCGGTCGGTTCTCGGCCTTCCGGGACGGGTGACCGATCTCGGCCTTCCGGGGCGGGTGACCGATCTCGGCCTTCCGGGACGGGCGACCGACGCTCCGCGCGCAGCGCGACGAGGGCGGCCTCCACCTGCTCGAGCTCGTCGACGGCGAGGTGGCCGGCCAGCGCCAGCTCCGCCGCGGCGAGGTCCCGCGGGGTCGTGATCTTGAACGCGTCCTCGGCGCCGTCCACGAGCCAGACCCCGATCCCGATCGCCTCGACGAGCGCGGCGTCGTCCGTCGCTGCGGTCGCCTCGCTCGCTGCGCGGACGAGTCCCGCGACGTGGGCGCGGTCGACCAGCTCGCGTGAGAAGCCCTGCGGCGTCTGCACGGCCCGCAGCCGGTCCCTGCTGACCGTGGCGAGCACCGGCGCACCCTCGACCGACACCTCGCCGACCTGCTTGATCGTGTCGCTGACCGGCACCCCGGGGATCACCGCCCGGTGCCCCGACCGCACGGCCTGGGCGACGCGGGCGACGAGAGACGGGGGGACGAGGGCGCGTGCGGCGTCGTGGACGAGCACCACATCGACCTCCTGCGGCAGCGCGGCGAGGCCGGCGGCGACCGAGGCCTGGCGACTTGCGCCGCCCTCGACGACCCGCACGGGTATGGGCAGGTCCTCGGCGGCGAGCGCACGCGTCACGTCGTCGGCGCGCGCGCGGGGGGCCGTCACGACGAGCACGTCGACGACGCCGGACGCGACGAGCCGACGCGCGGCATGGGCCACGAGCGGGCGACCGCCGAGACCGACGAGCGCCTTCGGCTCGTCGTACCCCAGGCGCGAGCCCGAGCCGGCAGCGGTGAGGATGGCAGCGGTCGTCATGACGTCCCCGAGTCGGGCGTCCGGTGGGCGTCCGGTGAGCTCAGGAGGCGAGGACCTCGTCGAGGATGGCTTCCGCCTTCTCCTCCTCGGTGTGCTCGGCGAGCGCGAGCTCGGACACGAGGATCTGGCGCGCCTTGGCGAGCATGCGCTTCTCGCCTGCCGAGAGACCGCGGTCGGCATCCCGACGCGACAGGTCACGGACGACCTCGGCGACCTTGATCACGTCGCCCGAGGCGAGCTTCTCCAGGTTGGCCTTGTACCGACGCGACCAGTTGGTGGGCTCCTCGGTGTAGGGAGCGCGGAGCACCTCGAACACCTTGTCGAGACCCTCCTGGCCGACGACGTCACGAACGCCGACGAGGTCGACGTTCTCCGCCGGGACCTCGATCGTCAGATCTCCCTGCGCAACCTTCAGCTTGAGGTAGAGCTTGTCCTCTCCGCGGATGGTCCTGGTCTTGATCTCCTCGATCAGCGCGGCGCCGTGGTGCGGGTAGACAACGGTCTCGCCTACTGTGAAAGTCATGTGGAGATTTCCCCTTTCGCGGAACTCGATCTTACCACGCCGCTGACGGGGGTCTTTACCCTCCCATGACCGTTCCGAGGGTGTTACCGCAGGTCAACGGCACCGGACCCGACGCAACAGGTGCGCCTTGCGGTTCCGGGGCGCTCGCCTGTCATCCGCGGGCCGGACCGCGGGCGGAGCGAAGCCGGGGGACGATGCGCCCCAGGACAGGTGCGGACGCGCACGCCCGCGTCGCACGCGGATCACGGTCGCCCGGGTCGGCGCACTATGATGCGCGTGGTTGACCTGCCCGACCCGGCGTCCGCCCCGGGGCCTTGCGGCCCCGTCGCCCCGGCAGGCCATCCCTCCACCGGCCCGACCCTCACGAGGAGCCACCGTGACCGCCTTGCGACCGACCCTGTCCGCTCGCCCCCGAGCTCGGACGGTGCTGATGCCGGCGATCGCCCTCGGTGCTCTCCTCCTGGCGGGGTGCTCGGCGACGAACCCGATCACGACCCAGAAGGCCTACAGCGCCTCGGACGGCGTCCGGGTCGACCTCGCGAGCGGGCTGACCGCCGAGAACCTCATGATCCTCGCCGCCCAGAAGGGTGCTCCCGGCGCGCTCCTGGGCGCGCTCACGAACAGCGGCAAGGTCGCCGACACGGTCACGCTCACACCGGACGGCGCGACGCCGGTCACCGTGCACGTCGGCGCCGGCGAGACCGTCCTGCTGTCGCCCCAGGCGGCACGCGTGACCGAGGTCGGTATCACGAGGACCTCCGTCTCGATCGCCGCGGTCACCGTCCCCCCGGGCGCGGTGGCGTCGGTCCAGCTCGTGTCCGGCATCGGCGGCGAGCACACGGTGTCCGTTCCGGTCCTCGACGGGTCGCTGCCCGAGTACACCGACCTGGTGCCCACCGCCACCCCGACGCAGGGCTGACCCGGCGGCGACGCCGGGCCGGCGTCCGCGGTGACGCAGGGCTGACCCCCACCCCGACGCGGGGCGGACCCGCGCGGCGACGCCGGGCCGGCGTGTCACCGTGTCACGCGGTCGCGATCACCCGAAGCGGCCGGAGATGTAGTCCTCGGTGGCCTGCTGCGACGGTGACGAGAACATCGTCGCCGTCGAGTCCATCTCGATGAGCCGCCCGGGCGATCCGGTGCCGGCGATGTTGAAGAACGCGGTGCGCTCCGATACCCGCGCGGCCTGCTGCATGTTGTGCGTCACGATCACGATCGTGTAGTCGTTCTTGAGGTCGTGGATCAGGTCCTCGATCGCGAGCGTCGAGATCGGGTCCAGCGCAGAGCAGGGCTCGTCCATCAACAGCACCTGGGGCCGGACCGCGATCGCGCGGGCGATGCACAGCCGCTGCTGCTGGCCACCCGAGAGGCTCGCACCGGGCTTCTGGAGGCGGTCCTTGACCTCGTTCCACAGGTTCGCGCCGACCAGCGACCGCTCGACGGCCTCGCTCAGCTCGCCCTTGTTCTTGACCCCGTTGAGCCGCAGCCCCGCAGCGACGTTGTCGAACACCGACATCGTCGGGAACGGGTTCGGCCGCTGGAACACCATGCCGACCGTCCGGCGCACGGCGACCGGGTCGACGTCCTTGCCGTAGAGGTCGAGACCGTCGAGGTTCACCTCACCCTCGACCCGCGTGCCGGGGAGCACCTCGTGCATGCGGTTGAGCGTCCGCAGGAACGTCGACTTGCCGCAGCCGGACGGACCGATGAATGCCGTCACCGAGCGCGCTTCGATGCTCATGGTGACGCCCTCGACGGCGCGGAACTGCCCGTAGTAGACGTTGAGGTCCTTGACGTCGATGCGCTTGGCCACGGCCTGCGATCCTTTCCTGGGACGTCCGACGGTAGTGGTTTCCGGTCCCGGTCGCACGACCGGGACCGGCGAGGATCACGCCGCGACGGAGCCGACGCTCACGGTGGGCCGAGGCCCGGTGCTCGCCTTCACCATCGTCCGGTCCGCTCCGCGAGGGTAGGGACCACAGGTGTCCGATTCGCCTGGTCGCGATGAACGGACGGTGAACACGTGGTGAACGGCACGCGGCGGGAGCTCGTCATCGCCGGTTCACTGCCGCCCCGACATGACCGCGCCGTCGCCCCCGCTGCGCCCTGCGGCGTCGTCGTCCACGAGCTTGTACCCCAGCCCACGGACCGTCAGGAGGAGCAGCGGTGCCGCAGGGTCCTCCTCGATCTTCGCGCGCACACGCTTCACGTGGACGTCGAGGGTCTTGGTGTCGCCGACGTAGTTCGAGCCCCAGACACGGTCGATGAGCTGTCCCCGGGTCAGGACCCGACCTGCGTTGCGCATGAGGAACTCGAGCAGCTCGAACTCCTTCAGCGGGAACGGCACAGCGCGCTCGGCGATGGTCACCGTGTGGCGCTCGACGTCGAGCCGCACCGGCCCGACCTCCAGGACGCCCTCGCCTGCCTCGTCGTCGACCGTCGGCACCTGCTGACGCCGGAGCACGGCCCGCACACGCGCCAGCAGCTCGCGGAACGAGTACGGCTTCGTGACGTAGTCGTCGGCGCCGATCTCGAGCCCCACGACCTTGTCGATCTCGCTGTCCTTCGCGGTGAGCATGATGACCGGCACGTTGCTGCGCGACCGCAGCCGACGGCACACCTCGGTGCCGGACAGCCCTGGAAGCATCAGGTCCAGCAGGACGAGATCGGCACCGTCGGCGTCGAAGGCCTCGAGCGCGTCGAGCCCGTTGCCGACCGCGATCACGTCGTACCCCTCGCGGGTCAGCTGGTAGGTCAACGGGTCGCGGTAGGACTCTTCGTCCTCGACGAGCAGGATGCGGGTCACGCATCCACCTCCTTGGTGAGCGGTGTCTCGTCGACCGGCTGTCCCGCAGCGCGGAGGTCGAGGTCGGATGGCCGTGCGGGTCCGGCCAGGCCGACGCCCGGCCGGTGCTGCGTGACGTCCCCTGCCGGGAGCCGGAGCGTGAAGGTGGAGCCGCGCCCGGGGCGCGACCAGATCGTGACCTCACCGCCGTGGTCCGCGGCGACGTGCTTGACGATGCTGAGCCCGAGGCCGGTGCCGCCGGTGTCGCGCGAGCGCGCCGGGTCGACGCGGTAGAAGCGCTCGAACACGCGCTCCTGCTCCCGCTCCGCGATGCCGATGCCCTCGTCGACCACCGCGATCTCCACCAGCCCGGACTCGGTCCGCACCCCCACGCCGACGCGGGTACCGGCCCCGGAGTAGGCCACGGCGTTGTCGAGCAGGTTCCGGACCGCGGTGACGAGCAGGCCGTGGTCCCCGTACACGACCACGCCGCGCTCACCGCCGACCTCGAGGCGCATCTGCTTCGCGGTGGCGCGCGTCCGTGCCCGGTCGACCGCCTCGGCGATGACGTCGTCCACGTGGACGAGCGCGGCACCGTCGAGCGCACCGGCGACCTGCAACCGGCTCAGCTCGATGATCTCGTGCACGAGCGCCGAGAGCCGGATCGACTCCTGCTGCATCCGGCCGGCGAAGCGCCGCACCGTGTCTGGGTCGTCGGCGGCGGACTCGACCGTCTCGGCGAGCAGCGCGAGCGCACCCACGGGCGTCTTGAGCTCGTGGGACACGTTGACGACGAAGTCGCGCCGGATCGCCTCGAGCCGCCGCGCCTCGGTGCGGTCCTCGGCGAGCACCAGCAGCAGACCCGGGCCGACGTACGCGACCCGCACCTGCAGCATGACCATCCCCCGGCCGACCGGTCCGCGCGGGAGCTCGAGCTCCTCGTCGCGGATCTCGCCGGTCGTCCGCACGTCCGTGATCAGGTCCTGGATCGCTGCGTGCACCAACCGCCCGTCCCGGACGATCCCGAGCGCGTACGCCGGCGGGCTCGCCCGCACGACGCGGTCCGTCTCGTCGAGCACGACCGCCGCCGACCGGAGCACCGACAGCACACGGACGAGGCCCTCGTCGAGCTCGCGCGGCTCGGCGGTGGGCACGGCTCGCTGGGTGCGCTCGCTGAACCGGAACGCCAGGGTCGCCCCGACGCCGGTGAGCAGCCCGAGAAGGCCGGCGAGTACGATCGAGAATTCGTCCACACGGCCAGCGTACGGTCACTGTCGGCGGCTACGATGGCGCCCGCCCGGTCCCGCGTGGGTGCGACGTCGGATGTTCACCTGGGCGGTCCGACCTGTTCACCTCCTGCTGGCACGATTCGGGACGGCTGCACGACGAGAGGGATGACATGCGGGAGATCTTCGAGGCCGAGCTGCGGCAGCTCGGTGAGGACCTGGCGACCATGAGCGAGCGGGTCGAGCGGGCCATCACCAGCGCGGGCAACGCCCTGCTCAACGCCGATCTGCAGGTGGCCGAGTCGGTGATCACCGACGACCTGGCGATCGACGCGCTCGAGCGTGACCTGGACGAGCGATGCATCCACCTGCTCGCCCAGCAGCAGCCGGTCGCCACCGACCTGCGCGTCGTCGTCTCGGCACTGCGCATGAGCGCGACGCTCGAGCGCATGGGTGACCTCGCGCGGCACGTCGCCCAGGTCGCCCGCGGTCGCTACCCGCACGAGGCGATCCCGCCGTCGTTGTCCGGCACGTTCGCCGAGATGCACGACGCCGCGTGCCGGGTCGCACGGCGCACGACGACCCTGCTGAAGACGCACGACCTCGCGCTTGCCGAGGACATCGAGCGCGACGACGACCTCCTCGACGCGCTGCACGAGGACACCTTCACCGCACTCCTCGGCGGCGGGTGGACGGGCACCCCGCAGGAGACCGTCGACGTCACGCTGCTCGGGCGGTACTACGAGCGGTTCGGCGACCACGGGGTCTCGATCGCGCGGCGGGTGACCTACCTCGTGACCGGGGACTTCGGTGCCGAGGACTCGACCGTCTCGCACTGACCGCGGCGTCGGCGCGCGTCCGCGCCGACGCACGACCAGCTACACCGACAGACGACGACGGGGAGGAGCCTCACGGCTCCTCCCCGTCGTCGTCGGGTGAAACGGCGTCAGCGTCCCTGGTTCGCGACCGCCTTGATGGCCTCGGCGGCGGCATCGGGGTCGAGGTAGGTCCCGCCCGTGAGGACGGGCTTCAGGGTCTCCTCGTCGAGCTCGTACCGCAGCGGGATGCCGGTGGGGATGTTGACACCGGCGATCGTCTCGTCGTCGATGTCGTCGAGGTACTTGACGATCGCGCGGATCGAGTTGCCGTGCGCGGCGACCAGCACCGTCTTGCCCGCCTGCAGGTCCGGCACGATGTCGCTCGTCCAGTACGGCAGAGCCCGGTCCAGGACGTCCTTGAGGCACTCGGCGCGCACGACGGGCTCGCCGGCGTAGCGCGGGTCGGCGTCCTGCGAGAACTCGGAGCCGAGCTCGATGTCGGGCGGCGGGACGTCGTACGAGCGACGCCAGAGCATGAACTGCTCCTCGCCGTAGGTGGCGAGAGTCTGCTTCTTGTCCTTGCCCTGCAACGCCCCGTAGTGGCGCTCGTTCAGCCGCCAGCTGCGCCGCACGGGGATCCAGTGGCGGTCGGCCGCGTCGAGCGCCAGGTTGGCCGTCGTGATGGCCCGGCGAAGCAGCGACGTGTGCACGACGTCCGGCAGCACGCCGGCGTCGGCGAGCAGCGTCCCGCCTCGCGTGGCCTCGGCGACGCCCTTCTCGGACAGCGCGACGTCCACCCAGCCGGTGAACAGGTTCTTGGCATTCCACTCGCTCTCGCCATGGCGGAGCAGCACGAGGGTATAGGTCATGGCTCCTATCCTGCCCCATCCACGGAGGCCCCTCGGAAGGACTTCCGGCCCGTGGAACGCGCACCGACGATGCCCGCCTTCCCGACGATGCCGGCTTCCCGGCGCTCCCGACGGTGCCGGCTTCCCGGCGCTCCCGACGATGCCGGCTTCCCGGCGCTCCCGACGGTGCCCGCCTGCCGCACGCGACGGACGCTGCCTACCGTGCGGCGCGGTGGTCGCGCGCAGCGTCGTACACGCGCAGCACCGCCTCGGCCGCGACGTCCCACCCGAACTGCTGCGCATGCTCGCGGGCGCCGCGGCCGAGGATCGCCCGCGCGGCATCGTCCGCCAGCATCGCGGCGATCGCATCCGCCCAGGCCTCCGGATCGTGACCGTCGACGAGCCGACCGGAGACGCCGTCCGCGACCACGGACCGGAGGCCCCCGACGCGGGTCGCGAGGACTGGGGTCCCGCTCGCCTGGGCCTCCGCCGCGACCAGTCCGAAGGACTCGCTGCGCGACGGCATCGCGACCACGTCGGCCGCGCGGTACCAGTCGGCGAGGGCCGGGCGAGGCACGGGCGGCCGGATCGTCAGCTGCTCGGACACGCCGGACACGGCCGCGAGGGCGGCGAGCTCGCGGACCGCCGTGGGGCGACCGCTCGGACCGCCGAGCACCACGAGGGTCGGCACCGGGCGACCGCTCGCCCGGAGCACGGCGAGCGCGCGTACGAGCACGTCGGGCCCCTTGAGCGGCTGGACACGGCCGGCGAACAGCACGACCGGTCGGGACGCGTCGAGCCCGAGCCGCGCGCGCGCGGCGATCCGGTCACCCGGCGTGAACAGGTCGAGGTCGACGCCGGGTGCGACCGTGTGGACCCGGTCCGCATCCGCTCCGTACAGCTCGACGAGGTCGCGCGCCTCCGCGTCCGTGCTCGCGATGAGGGCATCGGCCTCCGCGACCACCTGCTCCTCGCCGATCGTGCGCCCGTGCGGCTCGGGGGTGTCTCCCGGCGCGAGAGAGGCGTTCTTGACCCGGGCCATCGTGTGCATCGTGTGCACGAGCGGCACGTCCCACCGGTCGGCCGCCAGCCACCCCACTTGTCCCGAGAGCCAGTAGTGCGAGTGCACGACGTCGTACCAGCCGGCCGCCCGGGCCGCCTCGGATCGCAGCACGCCCGCGGTCATCGCGCACAGCTGCCCCGGCAGGTCACTCTTGTCGAGCCCCTCGAACGGCCCCGCCGGTACGTGGTGCACCAGGACCGGCGGCACCACGCCGACCTCGACCTCGTCGCCCAGCAGGATCGCCCGGGCCTGCTCCCGGTCGAGGATGTGGCCGTCCGCGTCGGTCCCGGGAAGGACCACCGTCTCCGGGAGCGCCGAGGAGGTCGCCCGCGTGAAGATCTCGACGCGCGCGCCACGCCGGGCCAGCGCGTGCGAGAGCCCTGAGACGTAGACGTTCATGCCGCCGGCGTCGCCGATGCCCGGCTGGTCGAGCGGCGAGGTGTGGACGGACAGCATGGCGACCCGGAGCTGTCGATGGGTGGCGTGGGGCACCGCGTCACGTCCCGATCGGGACGACGCACGCGGGCGACGGCAGCTCGAGCCGGTGCGTGCCGGCCTCGGCGTCGCGCGCCACGACCACCGTCGACGAGACCTGGTTCGCCATCACGGTCACGCCTCCGACGCGGGCGAAGTGGCGCGGCCAGGTCCCCCCGCTGGGCCGCTCGCCGAGGGGGTCGAGGCGCGATCCACCAGGGCTCACCGCGAACGTCGCGAGGACGTCCGCACCTCTGACCGAGACGATGGCCACGCCGCCGACCACCTGGACGTGCGACGGCAGTGCGCGGACCCCCTGGCCGTCCGCTCGCGGCCCTGCCGTGCACGCCGGGACGGTCTGCACGAGCGCGGCGGCGGTCGGGTCCCAGCGCACGACGTGGACCGAGCTGTCGAGCTCGCCGACCACGTAGACGTGGCCGCCCGGTCCCTCGGCGAGGTGTCGGGGCCCGGTCCCGGCCGGGAGCCGGAGCGCGATCCCGTCGGCGTCGAGCCGCCCGTCGCGCCGGATCCGGAAGCTCCGGAGCTCGTCCGTCCCCAGGTCCGTCGCGAGCAGGTGTCGCCCACCCGGGGCGACCATGGTCGCGTGCGCGTGCGGCGCGTCCTGCCGCTCCGACTCGGGCCCGACACCGGATGACGCGGAGTCCTCCGCACCGAAGACCTGGACCGGTCCGCCCGCCGCGACGACCTCGGGGCTCCAGCCCCCCTCCGGCGTCAGCGAGAGCACGCCGATGGTCCCGGACGAGTAGTTCGACACGTAGAGCGTCCGGGCGTCCGACGAGAGGAGCAGGTGGCACGGGTCGTCGCCGCCGGACCGAACGGTGCCGAGCGTCCGGAGCGTGCCGGCCGCGCTCTCGACGCCGTCGGTGGCGAGCGCGGTCACCGTGCCGTCGGCCGTCTCGCCGACGGCGTAGAGGACGGCGCCCGACGGATGCGCGACGAGGAAGGACGGCGCCGGCAGGTCCGTCACCTGGCGCGCTTCCCGCCACGAGCCCGTCGCGAGGTCGAACCGCGCGCGCCAGACCCCTTCCCCACGACCTGCGGGGCTGCCTGCGCCGGCCCGCGGATACGTGCCGATCCAGAGATCGAGGTGCGTGCTGCTCACCTGCAGATCCTAGGCACGACGACGCCGGGCCCCGTGCAGTACGGGACCCGGCGCTGTCGATGCCGGTCGTGCGATCGACGCGGGCGGTCAGCGACCGGCTGCGCGCCGCTTGTTGATCAGGTCGAAGGCGACGGCGGCGAGGAGCACGAGGCCCTTGATCGCCTTCTGCCAGGACGGGTCGACGTTCATGATCGACAGGCCCATGTTGAGGACGCCCATGATGAGGGCACCGATCATGGCCCCGGAGACCTTGCCGACGCCGCCCGTGACGGCCGTGCCACCGATGAAGCAGGCGGCGATCGCGTCGAGCTCGAAGCTGTCGCCTGCGGCGGCCACCGCGGCACCCGCACGCGAGGTGGTCACGATCGCGGCGACACCGGCGAGCGCCCCGATGTTGACGAAGATCCCGAAGTTCACGCGGCGCGTGTTGACACCGGACAGGATCGCCGCGTTGAGGTTGCCACCGATCGCGTAGATGTGGCGACCGAACACCGTCCGCCCGAGGACGAACGTGTACGCCAGGATGAGCACACCCACGATGATCAGCACGATCGGCATTCCGGTGGCGCCCGACAGGATCCACGTGATCGCACCGAGCAGCAGGGCGATCAGGACGAGCTTGCCAGCGAACGCCACCATCGGCTCGACCTCGAGGTCGTGCTTCCTCAGCGTCGTGCGAGCCCGCACCTGCGAGAACACCAGACCGGCGATGGCGACGAGGCCGAGGACGAGCGTGAGCGCATCCCTGTTCCCGGTGTAGCCAAGGAGGTTGGGCAGGTAGCCGTTGCTGATGGCGACGAACCCGGTCGGGAGGCCGGCGATCGTGGTTCCGACGAGCACGATCGCGAGCCCGCGGAAGATCAGCATCCCGGCAAGCGTGACGATGAACGCCGGGATCCCGACGTAGGCCACCCAGTAGCCCTGCCACACCCCGACGAGCGCCCCGACGACGATGCCGAGGAGCACCGCAAGGAGCCACGGCATGTCCCACTTGCCCATCGCGATGCCGATGACGCCGCCGACGAAGGCGACCACGGAGCCGACGGACAGGTCGATGTGGCCGGCGACGATCACCATGACCATGCCGATCGCCAGGATCATCACGTAGGCGTTCTGCTGAACCAGCGCGGCGACGTTGTCCGGCATGAGGAGGCGACCACTGGTCGTCAACTCGAAGAGGATGACGATCGCGACGAGCGCGCCCATGATCCCGTACTGGCGCATGTTGCGGCCGAGATACTCCCTGACGGCGGTCATCGCGACGTCACTTCCTTTTCCTTGGTCATCAGAGCCATGAGCGACTCCTGGGTCGCCTCGGCGCGGGAGAGCTGGCCGGTCACTCGGCCCTGGCTCAGTGTGTAGATGCGGTCACAGACCCCGAGAAGCTCGGGCAGCTCGGACGAGATGACGACGACGGCCTTGCCGGCGTCGGCCAGGGCATTGATGATCGTGTAGATCTCGTACTTGGCGCCGACGTCGATCCCGCGCGTCGGCTCGTCGAGGATCAGCACGTCCGGGTCGGCGTAGATCCACTTGCTCAGCACGACCTTCTGCTGGTTCCCGCCGGACAGCTTGCCGACGATCGCGTCGACCGACGGCGTCTTGATGTTCATGTCCTTGCGATACCGCTCCGCGATGAGGGTCTCCTCCTCGCGGTCCACGACCCCGTGGCGCGACAGCTTGCCCAGCGCCGAGGACGTGATGTTGCGCTTGATGTCCTCGATGAGGTTGAGGCCGTACCGCTTGCGATCTTCCGTCGCGTACGCGATGCCGTGACGGATCGCCTCGCCGACGCTCCGGGTGTGGATCTCCTGGCCGTCCTTGAAGATCCGCCCGGAGACGTTCGTCCCGTAGGTCCTCCCGAACACGCTCATCGCCAGCTCGGTGCGGCCCGCGCCCATGAGGCCGGCGAGCCCGACGACCTCACCCTTGCGGACCATCAGGCTCGCGCCGTCGACGACCTTGCGGCTCTGGTCGATCGGGTGGTGCACGGTCCAGTCCTCGATCCGCAGGACCTCGCCGCCGATCCGCGGGGAACGCTCGGGGAACCGGTTGTCGAGCGAGCGACCGACCATGCCGCGGATGATGCGCTCCTCCGAGACCGGCTCGACGCCGTTCATGTCGAGCGTCTCGATCGTCAGACCGTCGCGGATCACCGTCGTGGTGTCGGCGACCGCCGCGATCTCGTTGAGCTTGTGCGAGATGATGATCGACGTGATGCCCTGGCCCTTGAGGCTGCGCACCAGGTCGAGCAGGTGGGCGCTGTCCTCGTCGTTGAGCGCCGCGGTGGGCTCGTCGAGGATCAGCAGCTTGACGCGCTTGGACAACGCCTTCGCGATCTCGACCAGCTGCTGCTTGCCGACGCCGATGTCCATGATCTTGGTGTCCGGGGACTCGGAGAGGCCGACACGGGCCAGCAGCTTGGCTGCCTCCGCGTTGGTCTTGGTCCAGTCGATCACGCCGCGGGTCGCCTGCTCGTTCCCGAGGAAGATGTTCTCGGCGATCGAGAGGTACGGGCTGAGCGCGAGCTCCTGGTGGATGATGACGATGCCGCGGTGCTCGCTGTCCCGGATGCCCTTGAACTCGCAGGTCTCGGACTCGAAGACGATGTCACCCTCGTAGGTGCCGTGCGGGTAGACGCCCGAGAGCACCTTCATGAGCGTCGACTTGCCGGCGCCGTTCTCGCCGCAGATCGCGTGGATCTGTCCCCGCGTGACGTTGAGAGTCACATCCTGCAGTGCCTTGACACCCGGGAACGTCTTCGTGATCCCGCGCATCTCAAGAATGATGTTGTCGGTCGACATTTCTGCCTGCTGTCTGCTCGATCGGGAGGGAGCGCGTCCCGGCCGGGGCCGGACCTGCGGGTGTTGACCCTGCAGGCCCGGCCCCGGCGTCGTCACGCGGGAGGGCTCGTCAGAGACCGAGGTCGCTGGCGGTGTAGAAGCCCGAGTCCACGAGAGCGGTCTTCACGTCCGCCTTGGTCACGACCTGCGGGGGGAGGAGGAAGGACGGGACGACGATCTTGCCGTTGTTGTACGTCTTGGTGTCGTTGACCGTCACGGTCTGGCCCTTGACGATCTGGTCGACCATCTTCGCGACCTGGTCACCCAGCGTGCGGGTGTCCTTCCAGACCGTCATCGCCTGCATGCCCGCGAGCATGTTCTTGACGTTCGCCTGGTCGGCGTCCTGGCCCGTCACGAGCGGCCAGTCGGAGCCGACCTTGTAGCCGTGGGAATCGAGCGACTGCTCGATGCCCAGCGCCAGCGAGTCGTTCGGGGAGAGCACGACGTCGACCTTCTTGCCGCCCGTGTAGAACGAGTTCAGGCGGTTGTCCATCTCGGACTGCGCGGTGGCGGTGGCCCAGCCCTGGATGCCGACCTTCGTCCACTCGGCGTCAGAGGCCGGGACCTTCCCCGACGGGACGACGAGCTTGCCGCTGTCCACGTAGGGCTTCAGCACGTCCCACGCGCCCGCGAAGAAGAACTTGGCGTTGTTGTCGTCCGGAGATCCGGCGAAGGGCTCGAGGTTGAACGGGCCCTTGCCCGCCGCGAGACCGAGGGTGTCGACGATGTACTGCCCCTGCAGCTGGCCGACCTTGTAGTTGTCGAACGTCGCGTAGTAGTCGACGTCCTTGGTGCCGTTGATGAGACGGTCGTACGCGATGACCTTGATGTTCTTGGCCTTCGCCGTGGCGAGTACCGGGCCGAGCGCGGTGCCGTCGATCGAGGCGATGATCAGAACCTTCGGGTTCTGGTTGATCATGTTCTGCAGCTGGGTGATCTGCTGGTCGACCTTGTTGTCGGCGTACTGCAGGCTCGTCGTGTAGCCGGCAGCCTTGAGCAGCTCGTCGAGGTGGGCGCCATCGTTGTTCCAGCGCTGCAGGCTCTTGGTCGGCATCGCGATGCCGATCAGGCCGCCAGCGCTGGCGGCAGAACCCGTCGCGGCGGGCGTGGCCGTCTTCGTCGAGCTGCAGGCGGCCAGGCCACCTACGAGCAGCGCGGCACCTGCGATCGCCGCGACCAGCTTGGTCTTCTTGAGAGACATCTTCGTCGACCCTCCTGTGGTTGCACGGCCCGGACCGCCCGGGACTCGCGCTGGCGCAGCCTCGCGCCCCCCGATGCTTCTCGTCGCGGGTCCCACTCTGGACCCGTCCCGATCGGCCACCGAGGCCTCACATTTTGTTGTGCGAGTGAACTTATTGCGCCGAGGGGCCTGTGTTCAAGTCCTGAACGTAACGATTTGCTAACGCGTCTGCAACTACGCCGTGACCGCAACGGTCGTCGGAGCCGCAGGAGCGGCTCCACGTGCGCGCGAGGGCACGAGGTCGCTCGCCTCGCCGCCGTCGAGCTCGGCCGAGACCCAGGCCGACGGGTCGGACGTGAGTCGGTGCAGCACGGCGAGCGCAGCCCCGGTCAGCGTCGCGTGCTCGTCGGACGCCGTCAGCCGGACGTCGACGCCTCCCCACGGCGCCGAGATCACCCGCGACCGGACCTTCTCGCGGACCCGGGAGAGCAGGTGGTCCCCGAGAAGTGCGTAGGTGCCGCCGAGCACGACCTGCTCGACGTCGATCAGGTTCACGAAGCTCGCGATGGCGACCCCGAGCGCGGCGCCGCCCCGGTCGAGGCTGGCCAGAGCCGCACGGTCCCCTGCGTCGGCCGCGTCGCGCAACGCCTCGATCGGGAGGTCGAGATCGAGACCGGCCGCACGCATCAGCGAGTCCTTCCCCGCGTACTGCTCGAGGCATCCCGAGGCCCCGCACGAGCACCGCGGGCCGCTCATGTCGACGGTCGTGTGCCCGATCTCGCCGCTCCACCCATGACGTCCGGCGAAGACCTCGCCGTCCAGCACGATCGCGCCGCCGATGCCGACCTCACCGACGATGAGAAGGAAGTCCCCGGCGACCCCCTGCGCGCGGGACTCCGCTCGAGCAGCGAGATTCGCGTCGTTCCCGAGCAGCAGGTTCGCCCCGGAGAGCGCCGGGTGGTCAGCCAGCAGGCCGAGCACGTCGACGTCGGTCCAGCCGAGGTTCGGCGCGATCCGCAACGGTCCGGTCACCCGGTCCACCAGGCCCGGCAGCGCGAGGCAGCACCCGACGATCGGCACCCTCTCCCGGCCGAGCCGCAGCGTCACCTCGGCGAGCATGTCGCCCAGGCGCCGCAGCGCCTGGGCCGGGTCGCTCCCCCGGAAGTCGCCGCGTTCGATGCGTTCGGCGAGCACGTCACCGGCGAGGTCGAGAACCCGGTAGCCCATGTAGTCGAGGTTGACCTCGGCGCCGATCGCCGCGAGCGTGCGTCGCGCCGGCGCGAGCGGGACCGCGGGTCGGCCCGCGCGTCGAGCCGCCACCGGAGCGAGCTCCGCGACCAGGCCGGACTGCACGAGCTGGTCCACCAGCGCCGAGACGGTCCCTCGCGTGAGGTGCGTCGACGCGGCGATGTCCGCACGCGACGGCGGCTCGGTCGCGTCGAACACGTGGCCCAGGACGAGGCGGAGGTTGTGCTCGCGCAAGGTGCCCTGTCGCGCGGGACCCGGGTGCTGCCCGGAGCGTCCGCCCGCGGGCGTGGGGGACGTCAGGGGCGTCGCGCTCCCGCTCCCCGGCTGGGCGTCGTCGTCCGTCATGGCTTGACCATAGCGCCGTTCGTGGATAAGTTCATTCAACCAACTAATCTCGACGAGGAGAGCTCACGATGGTGCGCAAGCCCACCCCGCAGGACAAGTTCTCGTTCGGTCTGTGGACCGTCGGATGGAACGCCCAGGACCAGTTCGGCAGCGCGTCACGCGCGTGGCTCGACCCGGTCGAGTCGGTGCACAAGCTCGCTGAGCTCGGCGCCTCGTACGTCACGTTCCACGACGACGACGTCGTGCCGTTCGGCTCGGACGCCGCGACGCGCGACTCGATCCTCGCCCGCTTCAAGGGCGCACTGGACGAGACCGGCATCAAGGTCGAGATGATCACGACCAACACGTTCAGCCACCCGATCTTCAAGGACGGCGCGTTCACGTCGAACGACCGCACCGTGCGCCGGTACGGCCTGCGCAAGGTCATCCGCAACGTGGACCTCGCCGCCGAGCTCGGTGCCGAGACGTTCGTCATGTGGGGCGGCCGTGAGGGTGCCGAGTACGACTCGGCGAAGGACCTCAAGGCCGCGCACGACCGCTACCGCGAGGGCATCGACACCGTCGCCGGGTACATCAAGGAGAAGGGCTACGGGCTGAAGATCGCCATCGAGCCCAAGCCGAACGAGCCGCGCGGCGACATCCTGCTGCCGACGGTCGGTCACGCGCTGGCCTTCATCGCCCAGCTCGAGAACGGCGACATCGTCGGCCTGAACCCGGAGACCGGCCACGAGCAGATGGCCGGCCTCAACTACACCGGTGGGCTCGCTCAGGCGCTGTGGGCAGAGAAGCTCTTCCACATCGACCTCAACGGCCAGAAGTCCATCAAGTACGACCAGGACCTCGTGTTCGGCCACGGCGACCTGTTCTCGGCCTTCGGCACGGTCGACCTGCTCGTGAACGGCTTCCCCAGCGGCGGCCCGCGCTACGACGGGCCCGTCCACTTCGACTACAAGCCCTCGCGTACCGAGGACTTCGACGGCGTGTGGGCCTCGGCCGCCGCGAACATGAGCACGTTCATCCTCCTCAAGGAGCGGGCACAGGCGTTCCGCGCCGACCCGGAGGTCCAGGAGGCGCTCCAGGTCGCAGGTGTCTACGAGCTCGCCGAGCCCACGCTCGCCGAGGGCGAGACCCTGGCCGACCTGCTCGCCGACCCCGCGGCGTTCGAGGAGCTCGACATCGAAGCCGTCGCCGCTCGCGGGTACGCCTTCGTGCGGCTCAACCAGCTGGCCCTCGAGCACGCGCTCGGCGCCCGCTGACCCCACCCCACCCCGGTCAGCTGGAGCGTTCCGCCGCGACACGCCCGCGTGTTGCGTGCGGAACGCTCCATTTGACCATCCCCCGTGCGTCGGGGGACCGACACACGGAAGGACCGAGCGATGACGCTGGTCGCCGGGGTGGACTCGTCCACCCAGTCCTGCAAGGTCGTCATCCGCGACGCCGAGACCGGTGCTCTCGTGCGGAGCGGGCGTGCCAGCCATCCGGACGGCACGGAGGTCGCTCCCGCGGCGTGGTGGGACGCGCTCCAGGTCGCGGTGGCCGATGCCGGCGGCCTCGATGACGTCGCCGCGTTGGCCGTCGGCGGCCAGCAGCACGGCATGGTGGCGCTCGACGCCGACGGCGCCGTCGTCCGCGATGCGCTGCTCTGGAACGACACGCGCTCGGCCCAGGCCGCGCTCGACCTGATCGACGACCTCGGTGGCCCCGAGACGGGCAGCGAGGCGTGGGCACGCGCGACCGGTTCCGTTCCGGTGGCGTCCTACACCGTCACGAAGCTGCGTTGGCTCGCGGGCGCCGAGCCCACGAACGCCGCGCGCACCGCCGCCGTCGCGCTCCCGCACGACTGGCTGACATGGCGGCTCGCCGGTCACGGCCCGGGCACGCCCGACGGGCTCGCCCAGCTCGTGACCGATCGCTCCGACGCCTCGGGGACGGGCTACTGGGACCCGTCCACGGGCACGTACCGTCGCGATCTCCTCGCTCTCGCGCTCGGCCACGATGCCCTGCTCCCCCGCGTCGCGGGGCCGTCGGAGCGGGTGGGAACCTCGCGCGGGCCGCTCGGCTCCGGGCTCGCCCTCGGACCGGGGGCAGGTGACAACGCAGCCGCCGCGTTGGGCCTCGGTCTCGCCGAAGGGGACGTCGCGATCTCGATCGGCACCTCGGGCGTCGTCTCCGCGGTGTCGGCACGGCCGACCACCGACGCGACCGGCCTGGTCAGCGGGTTCGCCGATGCGACCGGGGCCTTCCTGCCGCTCGCCTGCACACTGAACGCCTCACGCGTGCTCGACGCCGCGTGCCGCATGCTCGGCGTCGATCACGCCGAGCTGAGCCGGTTGGCGCTCTCCGTGCCCGCCGGGAGCGACGGCCTCGTCATGGTCCCGTACCTCGAGGGCGAGCGGACGCCGAACAAGCCCGACGCCACCGGCGCACTGCACGGGCTCCGGCTGCAGAACACCACGTCGGCGCACCTCGCGCGAGCGGCGGTCGAGGGGATGCTGTGCGCCCTCGCCGACGGCCTGGACGCGCTCCGGGCGCAAGGGGTGCCCGTCGGCCGCATCTCGTTGATCGGCGGAGGCGCCCAGTCTGAGGCGGTTCGGCAGATCGCGCCGAGCGTCCTCGGACTCGACGTCACGGTGCCCGCTCCCGGCGAGTACGTGGCGGACGGTGCGGCTCGCCAGGCGGCGTGGGTGCTCGCGGGCGGGGACCGCCCCCCGGAGTGGACGACCTCCGCGGTCTCGGTCTACTCCGGAGCCCTCGAACCGGTCGTGCGCGAGCAGTACGCGGCCGTGCGCGAGCTGACCGCCCGCCGCTGACGAGGTCGCACGCACGACGACAGCGCCCGCGGTACCGGGATCCTCCTGGTACCGCGGGCGCTGTCGTCGTTCATCGCGCCCTCCGCATGACTCCGCCCCCGGGAGTCGGCGCGTCGGGGACGCGCCGCGGGTGATGCGGGCGGCGTGTGACCTCAGTGCGCAGCTGCGTACGCCGCGCGGACCTCGGCGGAGATGCGTCCGCGCTCGGACACGTCGTGCCCGTTGGCGCGCGCCCACTCACGGATCGCCGTCGCCTCGCCGCTCGCCCCGCTCGAGGTCCGGCGACCGCGAACGGCGGATCGGCCCGTGGCGCGCCCGCCGACCTTACGTGCGTGGCCGAGCCACGACCCGAACGCGTCCCGCAGCTCGGCCGCGTGCGCACTCGTGAGGTCGATCTCGTAGGAAACGCCGTCCAGGGCGAATGTGACCGTCTCGTCTGCGGTGCTGCCGTCGACGTCGTCGACGAGCAGGACCTGAACCTTCTGTGCCATTTCGTTACCTCATGCTGCTCGGTGGATCCCGGGTGGTGCGTAAATGATTGCACCCACCGATTGCACCGTCAAAGCCAAACGCGGGCTCCGGGCGCAGTTTTCACGGAATCCGCCACATAACGGGGCTCAGATACCGGCGTGCCGCTCGGAGTGCGTGGTCGATGCACGCTCCTCCGCGGCAAGCTTCGCGAGTGCGGCCCGCTCGGTGCGGTCCGCATTTACGAGCGCGCGAATGGCGAGATAGAACAGGAAGCCGACACCGATCGAGGGAACAAGAGCCGCGAGGGCGAGCAGAAAGGCGTTCACCCGACGAGTCTACGACGCCTCGCGTCAGGCCTGAGGTTTCACGAGAGGGAACGTGATCGTCTCGCGGATGCCGAGCCCGGTCAGCGCCATGAGCAGGCGGTCGATGCCCATCCCCATGCCACCCGCCGGGGGCATGGCGTATTCCATCGCGGCGAGGAAGTCCTCGTCGAGCACCATGGCCTCGTCGTCGCCCGCGGCCGCGAGCAGCGCCTGGGCCTCGAATCGCTGACGTTGGATGACCGGGTCGACGAGCTCCGAATAGGCCGTCGCGAGCTCGAAGCCGCGCACGTACAGGTCCCACTTCTCCACCAGTCCACGCGCCGTGCGGTGGTCACGCGTGAGCGGACTGGTCTCGACGGGAAAGTCACGGACGAACGTCGGCGCGTACAGGTGGTCACCGACGTGGTGCTCCCAGAGCTCCTCGACGAGCTTGCCGTGGTTCGAGCGCCGCACGTCGATCTGCAGGTCGAACTTCTCGACGAGCTCGAGCAGGCGTGCGTCCGTGGTCTCGTGCGTGATGTGCTCGCCGATCGCCTCGGAGAGGGAGTCGTAGAGGGACAGCTGGGTCCACTGACCGCCGAGGTCGTACTCCTCGCCCCCCGGGAGGGTGACGACCGTCGTCCCGAGCACCTCCGACGCGGCCGTCTGCACCAGGTCCTGCGTCAGCGCGGCCATGGTGTCGTAGTCGCCGTAGGCCTCGTAGGCCTCGAGCATGGCGAACTCGGGCGAGTGCGTGGAGTCGGCGCCCTCGTTGCGGAAGTTCCGGTTGATCTCGAAGACGCGCTCGACACCACCGACGACGGCGCGCTTCAGGAATAGCTCCGGTGCGATCCGGAGGAAGAGGTCGATGTCGAACGCATTCATGTGCGTCGTGAACGGGCGCGCGGCCGCACCACCATGGATCGTCTGCAGCATCGGCGTCTCGATCTCCAGGAATCCACGCCGGTGGAAGTTCTCGCGCAACGACCGGACGGCGCCGGCGCGCACCCGAACCATGTCCCGTGCCGCCGGTCGCGCGATCAGGTCGACGTAACGCTGGCGCACGCGCGCCTCCTCCGAGAGCTCCTTGTGGAGCACCGGGAGCGGCCGCAACGCCTTGGCCGCGAGCTGCCAGCTGTCGGCGAAGACCGAGAGCTCGCCCCGCCTCGAGCTGATGACCCTGCCGCGGGCGAACAGGTGGTCTCCGAGGTCGACATCGGCCTTGAACGTCGACAACGACTCCTCGCCGACCACGGCCTGGCTCAGCATGACCTGAAGACGACGGCCCTCGCCGTCCTGGATCGTGACGAAGCAGAGCTTTCCGGTGTTCCGCAGATAGACCACGCGCGCCGCGACGCCGACGACGTCGTCGGTCTCCTCCCCCGTCTCCAGGTGGGACCAACCGGCGCGCACCTCGGCGACGGTGTGCGTGCGCGGGACGGCGACCGGGTAGGCGTCCGCGCCTCGCGACAGGATGCGTTCCCGCTTCTCGCGCCGGACCCGCATCTGCTCGGGGAGGTCCTCGTCGGGCTGGGTGCTGTCCGTCTCGGTCACCTGGCGATCCTACCGGCGGACGATCGTCGCGCCGCGCCGCGCGGATCGCTCCCACGGCGTGCGGGACGCCGGCAGGGACGACGCGCGCGGGAGGGGTGCTTCGCCTCGCGGCTCGGGATTCTCGGCTCGGGGTTCGGGGCTCGCGGCTCGGGATTCTCGGCTCGGGGCTCGGGGCTCGGGGCTCGGGGCTCGCAGCTCGGAGTTCGGGCCCGGTACACGCAGGGCTCGAGGCACCTCCGGGCGCGGTGTCAGCCGGCGTGCGGTGTCAGCCGGCGTGCGGTGTCAGCCGGCGCGCGGTGTCAGCCGCGTGCGACCAGGTCGAGCGCGAGGTCCAGGATCGGGGACGAGTGGGTGAGCCCGCCGACCGAGAGGTAGTCCACCCCCGTCGCGGCAACCTCCCGCGCCCGGTCGAGCGTGAGGTTGCCGGTCGCCTCGAGCTCGACCCGCCCGACCTCTCCCTCGCGCGCCCGGACCGCCGCCACGACGTCCGTGAGCACGCCGGTCGCCATGTTGTCGAGCAGC
The DNA here is from genome assembly GCA_021778635.1 of Actinomycetes bacterium. Classification (GTDB taxonomy): domain Bacteria; phylum Actinomycetota; class Actinomycetes; order Actinomycetales; family Cellulomonadaceae; genus JAJDFX01. The sequence goes on along the minus strand of JAJYCD010000005.1, from coordinate 35,910 downwards.
AGGAAGCGCGCGCCGGCGTCGAGGGCCTCCAGTGCCTGATCGCGGGTGTCCGCCTCGACCTGGACGTCGACGTCGGGGAAGTGCGCCCGGACCGCCGCGACCGCCGCCGAGACCGACCCTGCGGCGACCACGTGGTTGTCCTTGACCATCGCGACGTCGTACAACCCCATGCGCTTGTTGGTGCCGCCGCCGCAGCGCACCGCGTACTTCTCGAGCTCGCGCAGGCCTGGAGTCGTCTTGCGGGTGTCGAGCACCCGGGCGCCCGTGCCGTCGAGCGCATCCGCCCAACGACGCGTGTGGGTCGCCACGCCCGAGGCGCGCGACACGAGGTTCAGCACCGTCCGCTCGGAGATCAGGAGCACCTGCACCGGGCCGCGGAGCACGGCCAGGACCTCGCCCGGTGCGACCGCAACGCCGTCCGGAATCAGCACCTCCACGCCGGCCGGCTCGAGGCCGAACCGCCGGGCCACCTGACCGACGACCTCGGCGACGAGCGGAAGCCCTGCGACGACACCGGGGGCACGTGCGACCAGGTGCGCGACACCGGGCTCGCGCGGCGCCACGGTGGCCTGGGTCGTCACGTCACGACCCGGCGCCGGACCGAGGTCCTCGTCGAGGGCGACGGCGACCGTGCGGGCTGCCCAGGCGGGGTCGAGCCCACCGGGGACGACCGGTGCCGTCGGAGGGCGACGTCCGCGTCCGGCGACCGGCGTCGCGCCCGGGTCCGGCTCGGCGCGAGCACCCGGGCGCGCATCGAGGCCGGTCGCCGGACGACCGTCCGGTCGATCGGTCGTGCCATGGTTCGACGGTCTCGCGCGGCTCTCGGTCACCCCAGAACCGTACTGGCGTCCACGGGTCGCGGGCGCTCAGTCGAGGGGCGTCGGCGCGATCTCGAGCAGTCCGTCGGGATCGAGCCGGAGGTTCAGGCGAAGCTGCCAGGCGTCGTCAGGCACCGGGAAGTCGACACGGAAGTGTCCCCCACGGCTCTCCCCGCGCGCGAGCGCGGCCTGCGTGAGCACCGACGCGACCTGATGCACGTTCGTGGTCTCCCACTCCGCGGTCTGCGGGACCGCGACGACGTCGGACGCGAGGTCCGCATCCGTGCGCACCGCGGCGAGCTTCTCCGCAGCGGCCGTCAGTCCGCTCGCCGACCGGATGACACCGGGCCCCTCGGACGCGATCTGCTGCACCCGCGAGCGCGACGCCGCGGCCACGAGCGCACTCGACCCCGGTCGCGTGACGGGCTCCTGGCGCGAGAGCTCGCCCGATGCCACCCTCTCGACGATGTCGCGTGCGGCTCGGTGCGCGAAGACCAGGCCCTCCACGAGGGAGTTCGACGCGAGCCGGTTGGCGCCGTGGACGCCCGTGCACGCAACCTCCCCCGCGGCGTACAGACCTCGCACGTTCGACCGACCGACCAGGTCCGTCACGATCCCCCCGGAGTGGTAGTGCTGCGCCGGCGCGACCGGCACCAGCTCCGTGGTCCAGTCGATGCCGTGGTCCGCGAGCCTGTCGGTGATCGTCGGGAAGCGCCGTCGGAGGAAGTCCGCGCCGAGGTGCCGGGCGTCGAGCCAGACGTGGTCGGAACCGCTCTGCTCGAGCTGCCGGATGATCGCGTGCGCGACGACGTCCCGCGGTGCGAGCTCCGCCATCGGGTGCACGGCCGGCATGAACCGTGCGCCGTCGACGTCCAGGAGGTACGCACCCTCGCCGCGCACCGCCTCGGAGACCAGCGTCAGCTGGCCCCGAACCGCGGAACCCAACCACAGCACCGTCGGGTGGAACTGCACGAACTCGAGGTCGCCGACGACCGCGCCGGCACGCAACGCCGCCGCGATGCCGTCACCGGTGGCCTGGGCAGGGTTCGTCGAGGAACGGAAGACCTGACCGATACCACCCGTGGCGAGGACGACGGCCCGCCCGAGCGCAGCGCCCACACCGTCACGCGACCCGGCGCCGATGACGTGCAGCGTCACACCGCACGCGGCCCCGGGGCGACCGTCGGCACCCGGCGCGGAGGTGAGGACGTCGAGCACCAGCGCGTGCTCGATGATCTCGATCCCCGGGTCGTTGCGGACCGCCTCGAGCTGGGCGAGCAATGCGCGCGAGATCTCCGCGCCGGTCGCGTCACCACCGGCGTGGGCGATCCTGTCCGCGTGGTGGCCACCTTCCCGGGCCAGCGCGAGCTCCCCCGCGGGGTCGCGGTCGAAGTTCGCGCCGCGCGCGACGAGCTCGCGCACCCGCGCGGGGCCCTCGGTGACGAGCACCTCGACGGCGCGCGGGTCGCAGAGCCCGGCCCCGGCGACGAGCGTGTCCGCGAGGTGCGCCGCCGGCGAGTCCGACGGGTCAAGAGCGGCGGCGATCCCGCCCTGGGCCCAGACCGTCGACCCGGACGACAGCTCGCCCTTCGTCACGAGCAGCACGCGTGGAACCCGGGTCCGTAGCTCGAGGGCCGCGGTGAGCCCGGCGACGCCGGATCCGACGACGACGACGTCGGCCTCCGCCGTCCAGCCCGGGGCCGGGGCCGCGAGGCGGGTCGCGAAGCGCACCGGCACCGCGTCGATGGTCGAGTCGGCGGCAGGAGCGACCGGACGGCCGACGGCGGCCGTCACGCGCGGGTCGCCGCGAGCGGAAGGCCGCTCGGGAGGAGGCCCTCGGCGGTGTCCGGGACCTGCCCTGCCTCGGCCGACACCTCCACGATCCGGTTCGCCACGTCGACGAACACGACACGCGGCTCGTAGGTACGCGCCTCCGCATCGGCGAGGAGCCCGTAGGCGATGAGGATCACGACGTCCCCGGGGTGCACGAGGTGCGCCGCCGCGCCGTTCACGCAGACCTGGCCCGCACCGCGCTCACCGGCGATCGCGTAGGTCGTCAGCCTGGCGCCGTTGGTCACGTCGACGACGTCGAGCTGCTGACCGGGCAGCAGGTCGGCTGCGTCGAGCAGATCGGCGTCGACCGTGACGGACCCGACGTAGTGGAGGTCGGACGCCGTCACCGTGGCGCGGTGGATCTTCCCGATCATCATCGGACGTTGCAGCGTGGTCATCCGGCCTCCCTCGCTCCCCGGCCGGTCCGGCCGCCTCGTGTGCGTCGCCCTCACCGCAGGGTCAACGGCACGTTGTCGATCAACCTCGTGGACCCTACTCGTGCCGCGAGCGCGAGGACGGCCTCGCCCGCGTATCGATCATCGACCTCGGCCACCGTCACCGGGTCGACGAGGGCCAGGTACTCGACCTCGAGGCCGGCGGACCGGAGCGCCGCTGCCGCTGCCGCCCGCACCGCGTCAGCTCCCGACGCGGCACGCGCAGCACCGGCGAACAACGCCGCGGACAGTCCGCACGCCCGCGACCGGTCCTCAGGGCTCAGGAAGGCGTTCCGCGAGGACAGCGCGAGGCCGTCCGGGTCACGCACCGTCGGAACCGCCTCGATCCGCGCCGGCACGTCCAGGTCCTGCACCATGCGCCGCACGGCCATGAGCTGCTGCGCGTCCTTCTGACCGAACAGCGCGACGTCGGGCCGGACGAGGTGCAGGAGCTTGAGCACCACGGTGAGGACGCCGTCGAGATGCCCCGGGCGGGCCGCACCCTCGAGCACCTCCCCGATGATGCCGGCACTCACCGTCACCGTCGGGTCCCCACCCGGATAGACGACCTCGACCGTCGGCGCGAACACGACGTCGACACCGGCCGCCGCGAGGAGCGTCAGGTCGCCCTGGAGGTCACGCGGGTAGCGGTCGAGGTCCTCGGCCGGACCGAACTGCAAGGGGTTCACGAAGATCGTCACGACGACCTGGTCGGCGAGCCGTCGGGCCCGTTCCACCAGGGCGAGGTGACCGGCGTGCAGGGCGCCCATGGTCATCACCACGGCACGCCGCGTCGGGGCGGGCGCGAGGGCAGCGGACAGCTCCTCACGTGTCGTCACGAGCACCGGTCGACCGGCGTGCGGGGTCTGCGTCATGAGTCGTCCTCGGAGGTGTCGGGATGTGCGCCGACCGCGAGCGCGTCGAGCAGCGCCCCGGCGGCCTCGGGCCTGAGCATGCCCGCCGCGAGCGCCCGCCGCGTCCCCGACCGGGCCAGGACCCGGTAGGTGTCCACGACGTCGAGCGAGCCGTCGACCACCCCGAAGTCCGTGAGGACGCGCACGTGGTCGCGGACCGTGCCGGCGTCACCACGCGGCACCGGTCCCGTCATCGCCCGGACCGCCTGGTCGCCCGAGCGGAGCGCCCCGTCCAACGCAGCGGTGAGCAGCGGGGCGAGGACCCGGCCGGGCTCGTCGATCCCCGCCGCGGCCAGCGCCTGCGCGGCCTGCGCCACGAGCACCACCAGGTGGTTCGCGCCGTGCGCGAGCGCCGCGTGGTACAGCGGCCTGTCCTGCTCCGCGAGCACCACCGGCTCGCCACCGATCTCCACGACGAGGGCTTGCCCGATCGGCAGCACCGGGCCCGGGCCGGTGACCGCGAAGAAGCACCCGACGAGCCGCGAGAGGTCGAGCGAGGTCCCGGTGAACGTCATCGCCGGATGGATCGCGAGCGGGATCGCGCCCGCGGACCGCGCCGGTTCCAGGACTCCGGTGCCGTAGCGGCCCGACGTGTGCACGACGATCTGCCCCGCACGCCAGGCACCGACCTCCGCGAGTCCCGACACGAGAGGGGCGAGGGCATCGTCCGGGACCGCGAGAAGAACCAGGTCGGCCCGAGCGACGACGTCGGGCACCTCGAGAGCGGGCACGCCCGGGAGCAACGTGTCGATGCGCTCGCGCGACTCCGCCGAGATCCCACTCGCGCCGATGACGACATGACCGGCGCCGCGCAGCGCGCTGCCGATCACCGCGCCCACACGACCGGCGCCGACCACGCCGACGTCGAGGCGCCCGGGCCGCGACGCCGCGCGCAACGGTTCAGCCATGGTCGGCCGTCCCGCTCACGGGGCGAGACATCCACTGCTCCGGACCGGCCCCGGCGCGCGCCACCCGGGCGCGGTCCGCCTGCGCGGTGAGCAGGCGCGCCGCGTCGGCGGAGTCCAGGTGCGCGATCATCGGGGAGACCGGACCCGGGGTCGAGTGCACGCTCACCGACGAGACCCCGAAGGTGCGCTGCCACGGCCCCTGCTGGAGTGCCAGGGACTGCATCCGCTCGTGCGGCACGAGGATCAGGTGCCGGACGAACCACCCGGACCTGATCAGCAGCGCGCGATCGGTCACCAGCACCCCACGGCGTCGCCAGCCCCACGGGTCGAGCCACCGCGACCGCCGTGGCATCGTGAGGAAGCCGTGCTCCGCCCCGGAACCCGAGAGCGCGACCTGCAACGTCTCTCGCGGGTCGGGCACCCCGAGATCGGGCAGCACCAGCCAGATCGCGTGGATCGCCTCCGTCCGGCTGCCGACCGGAAGAAGCACGTTGGCGTCCTCGGCCCCCTTGCCGATCCCGTAGCCGGCGACGTTGATCTGCACCCGCCACCAGTCCTTGCCTCGCCAGAGCGGACCCTGCGTGACACGGACCGCCTGCACACGACCCGGCGGGACCGTCTGGGCCCGTTGCTCGAGCAGACCGTGGCGCAAGCGGATGCCGTCCGGAGAGATCGCGGCACGGAACCCGAACTCACGGGCGAAGCGGGACCACAGGGCCGAACCGACGCCGAGGACCGCCGGCAGCATCGCGAGCACGGGGGCGACCTCCTGGACGTGGACCGCCCAGATCGTCAGTCCGATCAACGCCGGGACCAGGACGAACGTCGTGCTGGACAGGAGCAGCGAGCCGATCAGCCGGGTCGGCGCGAGCTCGAACACCTCCTGCTCCGGAGCGACCGGGGCCGGGTCGTCGCCCGTCGTCCGATGGATGCCGGCGGCACGCGCGAGGAGCTCCGCACGCAAGGCGTCCGCCTCGCTCTCCTTGAGGAACGCGAGCTCGACGGCCGATCCGCTGCCGCCGGCGACCTCGAGGGTCAGCTTCGCGAGCCCGAAGAGCCGGCCGAGGAACGGCTTGACGACGTCGACGGCCTGCAGCCGATCGAGCCGCGCCTGACGCCGCTGGCGCAGAAGGATCCCGGTGCGCAGGTGCACCGCCTGCTCGTCCACCGCGTAGCTCGTCATGCGCCACGCCAGCGACGCCCACGCCCCGCCCACCACGGCCGTCGCCGCGAGGACCAGCAGCACCCACCGCCATCCCCCGTCCGAGAGGAACCGCTGGGCGTTGACGACGTTGTCCCCGACCTGGTTCCCCACGATGACGAGGAGGACCGCCACGATCTGCCACCCCTTGAGGACGGGCGTGATCGGGTGCATCCGACGCCAGACGGCGCCGCTGGTCGGTGCGACGGCAGCGTCCCCCTGCCCGCGAGATGACGCCTGGGCGTCCGCGCGCCGTGGTGCGACGGTCACAGCCCCGCCAACCTCGCCTCACCGCGAGACGCGAGCTGGTCACGGAGCCGGTCCGCCTCGTCCGGGGGAAGCCCGGGGATCGACGCCTCGGTCCCGACGGAGGCGGTGTGGAGCTGGACGGCTGCCACCCCGAACCTCCGCGCCACCGGACCCGCCTGCACGTCCACGAACTGCATCCGCCCGTAGGGCACGACGACGAGCCGGCGCAGCATGATCCCGCGGCGCACGAGAAGGTCGTCAGCGCGCTCCGCGTAGCCGATCGCGCGGACCTGACGCGGGATCAGGAGCGTGATCCAGACGGCGACCAGGACGACGACGATCGCCGGGAGCCACGACCACACGGCCCCGACCGCGAGCCCCAACGCGACCGACGGGAGCAGGACGACGACCACCACGAGCCAGGCGACGACGAGACGCGCCGACGCGAGCCTCGCCGAGACCGGGTTCCAGACGACGTCGTCGGGATCGAACGGACCGCGGTGCGGGGTGGACATGGCCCCTAGTCTCGCACCGCTCAACGGGCCGCCTGCTCCGATCCCGGCGGTTCCTTCTCCGGCTCGTCGGGCGGCGGGACTCGGCAGAACCACTCCACCAGGAGCCCGACCGCCGCCATCAGGACCGCCGTCACGGCGGCAACCGCAGCGGCCTGGGCGCGGTCCCGCTGCGACGCGATCGACAGGTTCCCGACGACGGCGAGCACCTGCGAGAGGTACCAGCCGGCGAGCAGAGCCCCCGTGTAGCAGGAGGCCTTCGCGAGGACCGCGGTGCGGGCGGCGCGGATCGGGTTCAGCTGCGGGCGCTTCCCGGCCAGGAACTGCCGCACCTGCCACCCCATCGTGAGCACGACGCCGGAGATCACGAGCATGACGACGCACACGAGCCAGGGCACCGGGGGCGGCTGCACCGCGGTGCGGTCCAGGAGGCGCAGCACCAGCCAACCGAGAGCCGTCGTCGTGACCGCGACGGTGATCAGGGTCTGCCACCGGGTTCGCTGCATCACGGGATCCAGGACGTCGGTGAGTCGTCGCGCGGGTCCGCCGGAGCGGTCCGCGGCAACCAGGCCGGCATCGCGTCGGCGGGTCGGTCCGCGGCAGCGGCAGGTTCGGACACCCGGTCCTCGGGCATCGCGCCCTCGGACGCCGGAGCCTCGGACGCCCGGTGCTCGACCGCGGGCACGAGCCAGTCGAGCGCGAGCCAGCGGATGCCGCCGCGGTCCGGTGCCGTGGCCGCCAGCGCGGCGACAGGTCCGCCCCCGAGACCCGGGAGCACGGCATCGGGCGCGATCTGCGCCCACGGCTGGAGCACGAACGCGCGCTCGTGCGCGCGAGGGTGCGGAAGCTCGAGGTCGTCGGTCACCGCGAGGGTCGACCCGTACACGATGAGGTCGATGTCCAGGGTTCGCGGGCCCCAGCGTTCGACGCGTTCCCGCCCGTGCGCGGCCTCGATCGTCTGCGCGACCCGCAGCAGTGCGCGCGGTGCGAGGGTCGTCCGGGCGAGCACGATCGCATTGAGGTAGTCCGGCTGCTCCGGGCCCCCCACCGGCGCCGAGCGCGCGAGCGGAGACACCCGGACGACCTCGACCCCGTCGACCTCCGCGAGCTCGGCGACGGCCTCGCGGAGGATGTCCTGCGGCGCGCCGAGGTTCGACCCCAGGGCGAGGACGACGTCGATCGGACCGTCAGGGACGTCATCGAGCGCGTCGGTGACAGGAGGGGGCGTCTGCGTCTCCGGGCTGGGCCGCGGACCCGCGGGGAGCACGTCGGCCGACCGACCCCCCACGGGCGAGCCGAGCTCCTGCGCCACCGCGCCCGAGGCGTCCGTCGCGGGGCCGGTCGGTGCGAGTCCGGTCGACGGCCAGAGCCCGGCGGGCGCGAGGGCGGGGACAGGGACGGGTGCAGGCGGGCTCACGGGCGAGGCGGGTGCCGGCGCAAGGGTCGGGATCGCCATCAGTGCGGCCAGCGCGGACGGTGCGGGCTCACCCGGTGCCGGCAGCCCGGTGGACGGCGCGTCGACGTCCGGGTGCACGTCGAACGCTCCCGTGCCCGCCGGTCCGCCGAGCTCGCCGGTCGCGGCGTCCGCCGCATGCTCGGCGACCGCCTCGACGACCGGCAGCACCGCGGTCGGGGTCGGAGCGAGCGGTACCCGCACGGTCGGCCCGGTCGCGACCGTCGCCGGTGTCCACGGCTCCGCGGCCGGGAGCTTGCTGCGGTCGCGGCGGATGCTGACCACGACGTCCTCGAAGGGCACGGTCAGCGGGGCCTGCGGCTTGTGCACCGCGACGTCCACCGCGACGACCTGCGCGTGGGCGAGCACCGTCGCGGCGATGCGCTCGGCGACCGTCTCGATCAGGTCGGCAGGCTCCCCCGAGAGCACACCCGCGATCTGCTCGGCCAGCACGCCGTAGTGAAGGGTGTGCGCGAGGTCGTCGGTCGCCGCGGCACGCCGGGTGTCGAGATGGGCGACCACGTCCGCCCGGAAGGTCTGACCCTCGCGACGCTCGTGCTCGAACACGCCGTGGTGGCCGACCGCGGAGATGCCGACCAGACGGACCTGGTCGAGCTGGCGACCCGCACTGTCCAGTGCCGGGCCCGGGTGTCCCGCTGACGCCGCATTCATGCTGGTGCCTCTCGTGTCATTCCTCACGACCTGTCCTGGGTCCCCGACGCCGCACGCCAGGCGGCGGCCACACGGACGGCGTCCGCCGAGCCTCCCACCTCGTGGACGCGAACGCACCATGCGCCGCTCGCGGCGACGAGTGCCGAGACGGCCGACGTCGCGGCGTCGCGGTGGTCCGGCGGGACGGGCCGGCCGTCCGGACCGGTCAGGAGCGCCCCGAGGAACCGTTTGCGCGAGGCTCCGACGAGCACCGGCAGACCCAGCGACAGGAGCGCGTCCAGGTGGGCGAGGAGCGGCCAGTTGTCCGGGGGTTCCTTGGCGAAGCCGAGACCAGGGTCGAGCACGACCTGATCGTCGCGCACACCGGCGTCCCGGAGCTCGGCGAGCCGTTCGGCGAGCTCGGCCCGCACGTCACCGACGACGTCGTCGTAGCGCGTCAGGTCGGCCATCACGTCGGAGTGCCCGCGCCAGTGCATCGCGACGTACACCACGCCGGTGCGGGCCACGACGGCCCGGATCGCCGGGTCCGCCAGTCCACCGGAGACGTCGTTGACGATCACGGCGCCGACGTCCACGGCTCGCTCGGCGACCTCGGCCCGCGTCGTGTCGACGCTCACGGCGACGCCCTCGGCAGCGAGCCGGCGCACCACGGGGAGCACGCGCGCGAGCTCCTCCTCGACGTCGACCCGGACCGCGCCGGGACGGGTCGACTCACCGCCGACGTCGAGGAGGTCCGCACCCTCGGCGATCAGGTCCAGCCCGTGCCGGACCGCCGCATCGGGATCGAGCCAACGGCCGCCGTCGGAGAACGAGTCCGGCGTGACGTTGACAATCCCCATCACGAGAGCGCGCTGCAGCCGTGCCAGCCGGTCCGGCAGCGGACGCGGGTGACGAACGGACGGTCCAGCGATCACGACAGCCAGCCTAGGGGTGACGGCTCACCGACTGAGGATGAGGCTCATCGCCTCGGCCCGCGTCGTCCCGTCGCGCATCTGCCCGCGCACGGCCGACGTGACGGTCCGTGACCCGGGTTTGCGGACCCCGCGCATCGACATGCACAGGTGCTCGCACTCGATGACGACGATCACGCCGCGCGGGTTGAGGTGCTCGACCAGGGCATCAGCGACCTGGCTGGTCAGCCTCTCCTGCACCTGCGGGCGCCGCGCGTAGATGTCCACCAGCCGCGCCAGCTTGCTCAACCCGGTGATGCGACCGTCGGCCGACGGGATGTACCCGACGTGGGCGACTCCGTGGAACGGGACGAGGTGGTGCTCGCACGTCGAGTACACCTCGATGTCCTTGACGAGGACCATCTCCTGGTGCCCGATGTCGAACACCGTGCTGAGCACGTCTGCCGGATCCTGCCGCAGGCCCGCGAAGGTCTCCGCATAGGCGCGCGCGACGCGGGCGGGAGTGTCCCGCAGGCCCTCCCGGTCCGGGTCCTCACCGACCGCGAGCAGCAGCTCGCGGATCGCCACCTCGACGCGCGCGGCGTCGTACCCGGTCGGAGCGTCGTGCCGCGGGGGGATCTCGCTCCCGGCCGAGGCGTCTGGCGCCACCGGTCAGCCCTCCGCGTCGGTCGCGGCTGCCGACATCTCGGACGCCGCCGTGATCTCGTCCGGCGTCAGCACGGGCGGACGCTCGGAGACGGCGCGGTCGTCGCTCGACAACCACACGTCACGCGCTGGCCTCTTGACCACCGGGGCGAAGATCACCGCGAGCTCGGCCTGGTTGAGAGTCTCCTTCTCGAGGAGCTCGAGCACGAGCGCGTCGAGCACGTCCCGGTACTGGACCAGGATCTGCCACGCCTCGTCGTGAGCCGCGTCCACGAGCCGACGCACCTCGACGTCGACCGTCGCGGCGACGGTTTCCGAGTAGTCGCGACCGTGCCCCATGTCGCGGCCCATGAAGACCTCGCCGGAGTCCTGACCGAGCTTGATGGCCCCGATCTTCTCGCTCATGCCGTACTGGGTGACCATCTTGCGCGCCGTCGCGGTGGCCTTCTCGATGTCGTTCGAGGCGCCGGTGGTCGGGTCGTGGAACACGAGCTCCTCGGCGACGCGTCCGCCCATCGCGTACGCGAGCGTGTCCAGCAGCTCGTTGCGCGTCGTCGAGTACTTGTCCTCGAGCGGCATCACCATCGTGTAGCCGAGCGCACGACCGCGCGGCAGGATCGTCACCTTGGTCACCGGGTCTGTGTACCGCAGCGCGGTCGCCACGAGGGCGTGGCCACCCTCGTGGTACGCGGTGATCTTCTGCTCCGAGACCTTCATGATCCGGGTCCGCTTCTGCGGCCCGGCCACGACGCGATCGATCGCCTCGTCGAGGGCGGAGTCGTCGATCTGCTGCTTGCCGAGGCGCGCGGTGAGCAGGGCGGCCTCGTTGAGCACGTTGGCCAGGTCCGCACCGGTGAAGCCGGGCGTGCGCCGAGCGACGGCCTCGAGGTCGACGTGGTCCGCCATCGGCTTGCCCTTGGCGTGCACGGTCAGGATCTGGTGCCGCCCCTTGAGGTCGGGCGGGTCGACCGAGACCTGGCGGTCGAACCGTCCCGGGCGCAGGAGCGCCGGGTCCAGGATGTCCGGGCGGTTGGTCGCCGCGATCAGGATGACGTTGGCGTTGACGTCGAACCCGTCCATCTCGACCAGCATCTGGTTGAGGGTCTGCTCACGCTCGTCGTGCCCGCCGCCCATGCCCGCGCCGCGGTGCCGACCGACGGCGTCGATCTCGTCGATGAAGATGATCGCCGGGGCGTTCTGCTTGGCCTGGTCGAACAGGTCGCGCACGCGCGACGCACCGACGCCGACGAACATCTCGACGAAGTCCGACCCCGAGATCGAGTAGAACGGCACCCCGGCCTCGCCTGCGACGGCGCGGGCCAGGAGCGTCTTGCCGGTACCCGGCTGCCCGTACAGCAGCACGCCCTTGGGGATCTTGGCGCCGACCGCCTGGAACTTCGCCGGGTCGGCGAGGAAGTCCTTGATCTCCCGGAGCTCCTCCACCGCCTCGTCGACACCGGCGACGTCGGCGAACGTGACCTGCGGGGACTCCTTGTTGACGAGCTTCGCCTTCGACTTGCCGAAGCTCATCACCCGCGAGCCGCCGCCCTGCATGTTCGACATCAGGAACCAGAACAACCCGAGGATGAGCAGCATCGGGATGATGATCCCGAGCAGGCTGCTCCACCACGGCGTCGTCGGGACGGTCGAGTTGTACCCCTTGGGCAGGTTCGCGCTCGTGACGGCAGCCACGACGTCCGGACCCTGCGGAGCGATGTAGTAGAACTCGACGTTCTTGCCCTTGTCGACCCCGTTGACCGTGAAGTCGGAGCTGAGCGTGAGGGACACCCGCTGCTCGACGTCGACGAGCTGCGCCTGCTGGACCTTGCCCTCCGACAGCAGCTTGAGCCCGTCGGAGGTGTCGATCTGCTGCACCCCCGTGCCCACGAGCATGCTGGCGGCGGTCCAGAGGATCACGACGGCGAGGACGATCCACAGGATGGGTCCTCGGGTCAGGCGCTTGAGATTCATCGGCGACGGGGAATGTCCCCTCATCCCTCCGGTCGGCACGGCAGAACGGCTCGAACGTACACGCTAGGTCTGTCAGAACCTGTGCGTGTTCGCCCAGGGCAGGATCGGGACCCGCGTCGCTCGTCGGTCAGTGGTTGTAGACGTGCGGGGCCAGGGTCCCGACGAACGGGAGGTTCCGGTACTTCTCGGCGTAGTCCAGCCCGTAGCCGACGACGAACTCGTTCGGGATGTCGAAGCCGACGTACCGCACGTCGACCTCGACCTTCGCCGCACCGGGCTTGCGGAGCATCGTGGCGATCTCGACGCTCTCGGGTCCGCGGCTGCGCAGGTTCGCCAGCAGCCACGACAGCGTGAGCCCGGAGTCGATGATGTCCTCGACGATGAGCACGTGCCGGCCGGTCAGATCCGTGTCCAGGTCCTTGAGGATCCGCACCACGCCGGAGGACTTGGTGCCGGAGCCGTACGACGACACGGCCATCCAGTCCATCTGGACCGGGGTGTGCAGGCGGCGCACCAGGTCGGCCATGACCATGACGGCTCCCTTGAGGACGCCGACGACCAGCACCGCCTTGCCCGCGTAGTCACGGTCGATCTGCGCCGCGAGCTCGTCGAGCCGCGCGGCGATCTGTACCTCGCTCAGCAGCACGCCGGCGAGGTCGTCGCCCATGTCAACAGGGTCCACCGCTACAGCTCTCCTCGGGTCGGGGCAGCCGGTGCCTCGATCGGAGCGTCCGGCCCGACCTCAAGCCTGCCACATCGTCGACGCGCGGTGACCCGGCCGGGGAGGGCCACCGGGCCCTGACCGTGCCAGTCGGTCAGCAGCCGATCCACCGCGAGCACGTGCGCGCGGGACACCGATCCCGACGGGCAGCCGGCCGCGACGAGCGCCGCGCGCAGGGCTCTCGTGCGGATCGCCACAGGCGCACCCGCGACGACGGCGACGTCGAGCACGACGCGGGCCGCGTCGTCGACCCTGGCGCCCGAGAGCAGCGCCTCGCCGAGGGCGTCGAGCGCATCCGCGTCCTCCCGGAGCTGATCCGCGGTGCGCGCCAACGCGCGTCCGACGCCCGGGCCGAGAACCTGCTCGAGGATCGGGAGCACCTGGTGGCGCACCCGGGAGCGGAGCGGTACGCCGCCAGGACGGTCGTGCCCCGGGACGGCGTTCGTCGGGTCGCCCCACGGGACGGCGTTCGTCGGGGCGTCCCACGGGACGGCGTTCGTCGGGTCGTCCCACGGGACGAGACCCACCGCCGCGCACACCGCGATCGTGTCGGTGCGCGGCAGCGCGAGCAGCGGGCGTCGGAGGAGGCCGCGCCGGGTGGGCATCCCGGACAGCGACCGTGCGCCGGAGCCGCGCGCAAGTCCGAGGAGCACCTGCTCCGCCTGGTCGTCGAGGGTGTGCCCGAGCAGGATCGCCCGCGCACCCAGCGTCGTCGCCGCCTCGTCGAACGCGGCGTACCGCGCGTCGCGGGCGTCCGCCTCGGGACCGCTGGACCGGCCGACGACGACCCGGACGACGACGACCGGCGCGAGGCCGAGGTCCCGGCAGGCGCGAGCGGCCTCGGCGGCCACGCGGTCGCTGCCCGGTTGGAGACCGTGGTCGACGACGACGGCGCCCGCGCGCAGCCCGACGCGCGGCGCGACGAAGGCCGTGACGGCGGCGAGCGCGAGCGAGTCGGGCCCGCCGGAGCACGCGACGAGAACGAGGCTGCCCGGCGCGAGGTCGTCGACCTCGGACCGGACCGCGAGGCGTGCTCGGGCGACCGCCGGTTCCGGTCCGGTCACGGCCGCACCTCGGTGCCGGAGCGGCGGTCAGCCGTGCACACGACGCACCCAGGCACGGGGGTCGGCGATCTCGCGGGCGGACGGGAGCGCGTCCGGGCCGGACCAGACCGCGTTCAGCCCGGACGTTCCGACGCTGCGCGTGACCGCCCGCACGAAGACCGCTCCGTCCCGGTACTGCGCCATCTTCTGGTCGACCCCGAGCAGGGTGCGCACGACCGCGTCCCCGCGCCCGGTCGCGTGCCGCCGCCGGTCGAACCGTTCGCGGATCAGCCGCACCGTCGGGACGACGTCCGGTCCGACGGCGTCCATCATCACGTCCGCGTGGCCCTCGAGGAGCGCCATGATCGCGCCGAGCTCGTCGAACGACTCGCGCTGGGTCGGCGTGAGGACCGCGTCGACGCCCACCGGGCCGTTCCCGGTCAGTGCTCCGAACACCCGCGTGAGCGCCGCACCGACGCCGGGCGAGTCGTCGTCCGCGACGAGGTCGGCGAGCATCGCCGTCACGCGGTCCCGCAGGTGCGCGGCGAGCCACCGAGCCGTCCCGAACTGCGCCGCGTGGGTCTGCTCGTGCAGGGCGACCCAGAGCCGGAAGTCCTGAGGGACCACGTCGAGCACGCGCTCCATCCGGAGGACGTTCGGGGCGACCAGGAGCAGGGTGCCCGGGCCGGGACCGATGGACACCGGGCCGGGTGCCGTGGAGAACGGGTCGAACTGGCCCAGCACCCGGCTCGACACGAGCGACAGCACCGCGCCGACCTGCGTCCCCGCCGACCATCGCGCGACCGCGCGCGGGCGTCCGGTCGCGTGGACCCCTGACGTCATCACCGAGAGCATCCGTGCGTTCGCTCGCGCCCAGGCACTCCGGTCGACCACGAGCGTGCGGACGGTCGTCCCTCCGGTGCCCGGGCCGTGCGTCGATGCGCTCGCACGCGGCTCGCCGTCGGGCCGGAGCTCGGTGATCCGTTCGACGTGCACGACGGCCTCCGCCGCGGCCGCCCGGAGGCCCTCGACCAGGTCGGCCATCTCGGGACGGGTGGCCGCCGGTCCGGGGCGCACGAGCCGTGCGGCGACGCCCGCCGCGACGTCCCAGTCGATCGCCGGGGCGCCACGGTCGTCGTCGTTCATCTCGCCACCGTAGCCGCCCGGCCCACCGCTCTCCCGGCGGTCGCCCTCGGGCCGGTCGCCGGCGCCGCCGCGTCCGACCCGCCCGCGCGAGTCCCGGCGACCGGTCAGCTCCGGCAGCCGCAGCCGGCGAGCTGGCTCACGAACGCGTCGACCGCCTCCCGCGCCGCCGCCTGACCCGTCGCCGGCGCGTGATCCACGAGCACCGCGAACACGAGGAGCCGACCGTCCGCGTCCTGGACGGTTCCCGCGAGCGAGGTGACCGACGTCAGGCTGCCCGTCTTCGCCCGGACGAGGCCGCGTGCGGGAGAGGACGTGTACCGATCGGCGAGGGTGCCGCTCAGTCCGGAGATCGGCAGGTCCACGGCGATGTCGCGCAGCAGCGGGTGCGCCGGGTCGGTCACGAGTCGCAGTACGCCCACGAGCAGGGCAGGTGTCACCTGGGTCGCCGGCGCCAGCCCGCTCGTGCCCACCAGCCGGGTGCCCGCGACATCGAGGCCGTCGGCCCGGACGGCCTCCAGCACGGCTGCGGCCGCTCCGCCGAAGCTGGGCGGCAGCCCCTCGTCCAGGGCGACCAGCCGCCCGAGCACCTCGGCGATCGTGTTGTCGGACACGTGCAGGTCGTAGTCCACGAGCTCCGAGAGCGGCGCCGAGCGGACGGTGCCGAGCGTGGGCGCGCCTGGCGTCGCGACGACCCGTGCGGGCGTGCCCGTGACGGTGATGCCGTCGGCGGCGAGCGCTGCTGCGAGGGTCCGGGCCGCGTCGAGGGACGGCGTGGTCGATCGCGGCGCGTACTCGGCGTCGGTCGTCCGGCCGGCGTTCACCGCGAGACCGGTGATCGGAGCGACGTAGCCGTCGGCGACGTCGGTGGGCGCCCAGCCCGGGTTCACGGCGTCCCCGGTGAACAGGTGGTCGTCGTACGCGAGCCGGACCGTCGTGCGACCGGCCAACGTGAGCGCACGCGCGACCTGCTTCGCCAGGTCGCCGAGACCCGCTCGTCCGTTCACGGCATCCGGTCGGCCGGCTCCTGGCGCGAGCATCATGTCGCCGCCTGCGACCAGCACGATCTGATCGGCGCTCTCCTGCACCACACGCGTGTCGAGCGTGCGGGCGTGGTCGAGCCGACCGAGCACGGCCGTCGCGGTGAGCAGCTTGGTGGTCGAGGCGGCCGTCCGTGCGACCCCCGGCTCGACCGAGGCGAGGACGGCACCGGTGAGCTGGTCCGCCACGAGCACGCCGACCGAGCCACCGGTGCGGGGGTCGTCGACGAGCGCCTGGGCCGCGGCGCCCACCCGCGCGTCGGACGGCACCGGCGCCGACGCCGCGAGCAGGCCGAGGGGCGCGGTGATCGGCGCCGGCGCCACCGCTCCCGGTGCGGTGGGGAACGGTCTTGCCGGTGCAGGCGCCGGCGCCAGCGTGACGAGACCGGGGACGAGGTCGTATGCGTCGGCCGTGGCGTACGCGCCCGCGACCACCACCATGACCAGGGCGACGACGCCGAGGGCACGGGACCGTCGCACGACCACCGACCTCCCGCATGCTCGTGCAGGGGGCGGCCCCGCGTCACCGTCTGCGCGCGCACGCGCCTCGGTGCGTCACACTAGTTCCCAGGAGTCGCCCTGCGGCATCGCGGCACGGCGACGATCCTGTGCTGCGAGCGCCTGCGCCCACCCGGCGAGGCCTGACGTGCCTGCGAAGGAGAACAGTGGAGTTCGACGTCACGATCGAGATCCCGAAGGGCCAGCGCAACAAGTACGAGGTGGATCACGCCACCGGGCGCATCCGGCTGGATCGCATGCTCTTCACCTCGACGCGCTACCCGGACGACTACGGCTTCATCGAGGGGACCCTCGGCGAGGACGGTGACCCGCTCGACGCCCTCGTGCTGCTGGAGGAGCCGACGTTCCCCGGGTGCCTCATCCGGTGCCGCGCGCTCGGGATGTTCCGCATGCGCGACGAGATGGGCGGCGACGACAAGGTGCTGTGCGTCCCCACCGGGGACCAGCGCGCGGCCTGGCGGCAGGACATCGACGACGTCTCCGACTTCCACCGCCTGGAGATCCAGCACTTCTTCGAGGTCTACAAGGACCTCGAGCCGGGCAAGTCCGTCGAGGGTGCGCACTGGACCGGGCGCGCCGAGGCGGAGGCCGAGATCGAGCGCTCGCGCCAGCGGGCGATCGACGGGGGCTTCAGCGGGCACTGAGGGGCACTGACGGGCACTGACGGGCACTGACGGGCACTGACGGGAACTGACCGACGCGGGGCGCATCGGACCGCTCGGTGAACGTCCCCGTGCGTCAGGGGCGGCCCGCGTACGGCATCGTGCCCGACCACCGCATGGTCGTGATGCGGACGTCGAGCCCGGTCCGCGGCGCCTCGAGGATCTGGTTGTTGCCGAGCCACAGCGCGACGTGCGTCACCGAGTCGGGGTTCGTCGCGTCCCAGCCCCAGAACACCAGGTCACCGACCCGAAGATCGGTGTAGCTGATCTTCTTGACCTGGCGGTACTGGTCCATCGTCGTCCGGTTGAGCGAGACACCCGCGGCTTCCCACGCGCGCATCACGAGTCCCGAGCAGTCGTACGATCCCGGCCCGGTCGCGCCCCACCCGTACGGGAGGCCGAGCTGGTTCTTCGCCCACGCCACCGCGGCCTGGCCGGCCGCCGCACTGCCGCGGCTGACTCCCGTGCCGAGACCGTACGGGTCCGACGACGTCGGGGTCGAGACCGGGGGCGTCGAGACCGGCGGAGTGGAGACCGGCGGAGTCGAGACCGGCGGAGTGGTCGAGGGTGGCGTCGAGACGGGAGTCGTCGTCACCGGCGGGGTCCCGGCGGGGGGCGCCGCCGGCGGCGCGGCGAGGCGCGCGGCCTTGGCTGCGGCATCCGCGCGCGCGGCACGCTCCGCGTCGATCTGGTCCTGTCGCGCCTTCTCGATCGCGACGCTGGTCTGCTGCACGACGGCCAGCTGCGCGATGAGGTTCTGGCGGTCGGTGGCCGCGGTCGCAACCGCGGCCTCGGCGTCGGTCTGCGACTTCTGCGCCGCGGCGAGCGCCTGCTGAGCGGCGGCGGCGGTCGCACTCTGGGCCGCGAGCGCCACGTCGGCACGCTGCTTGAGCGTGTCGGCCACGAGCTTCGCCGCCTGGAAGCTCTGCGCTGCGTCGTCGGCCTTCGCTCCGAGACGCTGCAGGGCCGTGGTCCGGGCGACGACCTCCTGGAATCCGCCCGAGACGAGCACCGCCTCAGCCATGTCCATCGACCCGCCGTTGCGTGCCGACTGCACGGCGATGCCGACGAGCAGCTTGCGGGCCTTCTCCATCGCGGCGTTGGCCTCGGCGAGGTGGGCCGTCGTGTCGGCCGCGGTCTTGGCCGCCGCGTCCCGGTTGACGAGCGCCTGCGTGTAGGCCTCGCCGGCGATCTGGACCTTCTGCCACGCGGTGTCGTTCACGGCCGAGACCTCGGCGAGCCGGAGCTCGATCTGCGCGACCTCGGCGGCCTTGGCGGTGACGGCCTGCTGCGCGGTCTGGACGTCCTGCGCGGTCGGGTTGTTCGGGTCGGCGACGGCGGTCGACGTGGGCGCCAGTCCGACGGCGAGCCCGACGGCGACGGCAAGAGTGGCATGGAGGGCCCGCGACCGGCCGTGCCCGGTCGTCCGTGTCTCGCGTGTCACGTAGTCCTCACCGATGTCGACCCTCGCTGCGCACACCGTTCGGAGCGGCCTGGTCGGCCGTACGTCGGGCGGCGGCGCCGAGGTGACCTGGACGAACACCTCACCGCGCCTGTCGAACGCTAGCCCCCCGAGTCACGGAAGTGAACACCTGTCACACCAGCCACACGAGTCACACCGTTGTGAATTCGGGACGATGCGGGACCATTCGGACGCACGCTGGTCAGCCGCGCCCCGAGACGTCATCCCCGCGGGGGCGCTCGCCGCCATCTGGACACTCATCCCACATCTTGAGACGCCTGTTCCGTCGAAGCCCCGATACCTCGTACTGTCGCCTCATGTCCCGCCGAATGTGTCGCTGACCGCGCACCTTCGGCTGTGCCCTCGTACCGGTGATCTGGCCTCGTTCGACCACTCTCTCCGCCCCGCCAGGTTCCACCAGTCCCGGCACGACGACCACGTGCGCCACCCACCCACCCCGTGCAGGGGCGGCTGGACCGCGACGTCGGCCACCGTCCCCGCGACCAGAACCGAGAGGCACCCCATGAACAACGCCTGGTCCTTCGAGACCCGACAGATCCACGCCGGCCAGACGCCGGACCCGACCACCGGCGCGCGCGCCCTGCCGATCTACCAGACCACGTCCTTCGTCTTCCCGGACGCCGGCGTCGCCGCCGACAGGTTCGCCCTCAAGGACCTCGGCCCGATCTACACGCGCATCGGCAACCCGACGCAGGAGGTCGTCGAGAACCGGATCGCGAGCCTCGAGGGCGGCGTCGGCGCACTGCTCCTCGCCTCGGGCCAGGCCGCGACGACGTTCGCGATCCTCAACATCGCCGAGGCCGGCGACCACGTCGTCGCGAGCCCGAGCCTGTACGGGGGCACGTACAACCTGCTGCAGTACTCGCTCGCCAAGCTCGGCGTCACCACGACGTTCGTCACCGACCCGCACGACCCGCAGGCCTGGCGCGACGCCGTCCAGCCGAACACCAAGCTCTTCTTCGGCGAGACGATCCCCAACCCGCAGGCCGACATCCTCGACATCGAGACGGTCGCGGGCATCGCGCACGAGGTCGGCGTCCCGCTCGTCGTCGACAACACCGTCGCCACGCCGTACCTGATCCGCCCGATCGAGTTCGGTGCCGACGTCGTGGTCCACTCGGCGACCAAGTACCTCGGCGGTCACGGCTCGGCCATCGGCGGCGTGATCGTCGACTCCGGGAACTTCGACTTCGCGCAGGACCCGGCACGCTTCCCGAACTACAACACACCGGACCCGAGCTACAACGGTCTGGTGTACGCCCGCGACCTCGGGGTCGGCGGCATCCTCGGCGCGAACCTCGCGTACATCCTCAAGGCGCGCGTGCAGCTGCTGCGCGACCTCGGCTCCGCGATCTCCCCGTTCAACGCGTTCCTGATCGCCCAGGGCATCGAGACGTTGTCGCTGCGCGTCGAGCGCCACGTCGCGAACGCCGAGAAGGTCGCCGCGTGGCTCGAGGCGCGTGACGACGTCACCACGGTGCACTACGCCGGGCTCGCGTCCAGCCCGTGGCACGCGAACGCGCTCAAGTACGCGCCCCGAGGCGCCGGGGCCATCGTCGCGTTCGAGGTCGTCGGCGGCGCCGAGGCCGGGCAGGCCTTCGTCTCCGCGCTCGAGCTGCACTCGAACGTCGCCAACATCGGGGACGTCCGGTCGCTCGTGATCCACCCCGCCTCGACCACCCACTCGCAGCTCACCCCCGAGGACCAGCTCAAGTCGGGGATCACGCCCGGACTCGTACGACTCAGCGTCGGCATCGAGAACGTCGCCGACATCCTCGCCGACCTCGAGGCGGGCTTCCGCGCCGCCAAGGGCGCCTGAATCCGCATGCTTCCGCGACCCGCAGGAGTCCGGCCCGTGCCGAGCGACCCGTCCACCCCGGTGGCCGGCCCGCTCGGCCCGGGCGGTCCTGCCGCTGCCCAGGGGGACGCCATGGCATCGCACCCGTACGACCGGACCACGGAGAGCGGGAACCCCTCCGACCTGCCGCCTCGTCGACGGTCGGCACGGCGCCTCCTGCACTCACCCGCGCCCGCGAGCGCCGCCTGGCACGAAGGAGACCCCGTGGCCGGTCGACGCTTCGCAGACCTCGGACCTCTCGAGCTCGAGGCCGGCGGGCGACTGCCGCAGGTCCGCGTCGCCTACGAGACGTGGGGCACCCTCAACGCGGCCGGCGACAACGCCGTGCTCGTCCTGCACGCGCTCACCGGCGACGCGCACGTCACCGGTGACGCCGGGCCCGGCCAGCCCACCGCGGGCTGGTGGTCGTCACTCGTCGGTCCGGGCGCCCCTCTCGACACCGACCGGTGGTTCGTCGTCGCCCCGAACGTGCTCGGCGGCTGTCAGGGCACCACCGGTCCGTCCTCGATCGCACCCGACGGCGACCCGTGGGGCAGCCGGTTCCCGCACGTGACGGTCCGTGACCAGGTCGCGGCCGAGCTCGCGCTGACCGATCACCTCGGCGTCTCGAGCTGGGCGCTGGTCATCGGGGCCTCGATGGGCGGGCTGCGGGTGCTCGAGTGGGCCGTCTCGGCGCCGGACCGGGTCCGTGCGATCGCCCCGATCGCGACCGCCGCACAGATCTCGGGCGACCAGATCGCGTCGTTCCACACCCAGCTCTCGGCGATCGCCGCCGACCCGAACTTCAACGGTGGGGACTACTACGACGCCCCCGACGGTCTCGGTCCGCACCTGGGACTCGGCCTGGCGCGTCAGATCGCCCACGCGACGTACCGCAGCGCCCGTGAGCTGGACGAGCGTTTCGGTCGGATCCCGCAGGGTGCCGAGGACCCGATGACCGGCGGCCGCTTCGCGGTGCAGTCGTACCTGGACCACCACGGCGACAAGCTCGCGCGGCGGTTCGACGCGAACACCTACGTCGTGCTCACGCGCTCGATGCTCACGCACGACCTCGGTCGCGACCGCGGCGGCGTGGAGGCCGCCCTCGGGACGATCACGGCGCGCACGCTCGTCGTCGCCGTCGACTCGGACCGGCTGTTCCCCCCGGCGCAGTCCGAGCGGATCGCGCAGGGCATCCACGGGGCCGGGCCGGTCCGCATGGTGCACTCCGAGTTCGGGCACGACGGCTTCCTCATCGAGGAGGACCAGGTGGGTCCGCTGGTCGCCGAGTTCCTGGCGCAGGACACCGCGCGCGGCACGGGCACCGGGACCGGCTCGGGATCGATCGGCTCCTGATGGGGACCGCGCGGAGCCCGTTTGCGATGATGGCGCGATGCCGACGGACCTGAGCACCGCGACCGACGCCCTGCACCGCCAGTGGGACCTGCTGCGCGGCTGGATCGACGACCTCGACCCCGAGGTCGGGGACCGCGGCTCCGTGCTCGGCGGCTGGAACGTCGCCGAGCTCATCGCGCACCTCGGTCGGGCCATGGAGGCGCTCGCCGTCGTCGAGGCCGCGCCCGAGGGCACCGTCCCGCTGACGCTCGCGGAGTACCTCGGCACCTACGCGGGCCGGGCGGCGCAGATCAGCGAGGTCACCCGACAGCTCGCGACCGAGATCGCGCACGACCCGCTGGGCGAGGTCGACCGGCGCGCCGCACAGGCGTTCCGTCGCATCGACGAGCTCGGCGTCGACCAGGTCGTGCAGGCCAGGCGCGGTCCGGTGCGGTTGACCGAGATGGTCGTCTCGCGGGTGATCGAGCTCGTCGTGCACGCGGACGACCTCGCGCGCTCGCTCCCCCACGTCGTGGCCCAGCCGGTGGACCGGGTCGCGCTGGACCTCGTCGCGCAGACGCTGCTCGACATCGTCGTGGCGCGGGGAGGGTGGGACCTCGAGGTGGCCGAGCCTCGACTCTGGCTCCGGCTCGCGGCCGGGCGCATCCCGTACGACGTCGACGTCCTCGCGCAGGCGTTGCGCCCGGTCTACACGTCCGACGGCGTCCCCGACCTGGGACGCCTCCTCCCGGTGCTGTAGCGGAGGCGACCAGGTCGGCCCGGCGCACGCCCGAGGCGTGGCACCGGACGACGCGACGCCCACCGCCCGACCGGCCGACGGCATAGGTTGGGCGCATGCTCGCTGCGTACGCCGCTCGGTTCGACCCGCACGACCCGGTGAACGGGCTCGAGGTCGGCGACCTCCCGGCTCCCGAGCCACCCGCCGGCTGGTCGATCGTCGACGTCCGCGCGGCGGCGCTGAACCATCACGACCTCTGGTCGCTGCGCGGCGTGGGGCTGCGTGCGGAGCAGCTCCCGATGATCCTGGGCACCGACGCCGCGGGGGTCGCGGCCGACGGTCGCGAGGTCGTGGTGCACGCCGTGATCGGGGCGAACGGCCACGGGGTCGGACCGACGGAGGGCCGCACGATCCTCTCGGAGCGCTACCCGGGCACGCTCGCCGAGCACGTGGCGGTGCCGACCTGGAACCTGGTCGACAAGCCGTCGGACCTGACGTTCGCCGAGGCCGCGTGCGTACCGACCGCCTGGTTGACGGCGTACCGGATGCTCTTCACGAGTGCCCACGTCTCCCCGGGCGACAGCGTCCTCGTCCAGGGGGTCGGCGGAGGGGTCGCGTCGGCGGCCATCGCCCTGGCCGCCGCCACGGGCATCGAGGTCGTCGCCACGAGCCGGGACGCGGCCAAGCGCGACCGGGCGATCGCGCTCGGTGCGACCCTCGCGGTCGAACCGGGGGCCCGCCTCCCACGACGCGTCGACGCGGTGATCGAGACCGTGGGCGCGGCGACCTGGTCGCACTCGGTCCGCTCGCTCCGTCCCGGCGGCACGATCGTGGTCGCCGGCGCCACCTCCGGCGACGCGAGCCCGGCGGAGCTCCAGCGGATCTTCTTCCTCGAGCTCTCCGTCGTGGGCGCGACGATGGGCACGAAGGACGACCTCGAGGGCGTCCTCGCCCTGATGGTGCGTACCGGTCTGCGTCCCGTGATCGACAGCGAGCTGCCGCTCGCCGACGCCGCCCGCGGGATCGGCAGGTTGGCCTCCGGCGCGCACCTCGGCAAGATCGTGCTGCGCCCGTGACACCCGCCGGACCCGCAGCACCCGACAGTCCCGCGACCGCCGCCCCTCGCGCGCCGCAGGGTCCGCCGACGACCCGCGAGTGGGTCGAGGACGTGCTCGGTCCGGACTTCCACGCACTCACGCTCAGGCTCGACCCGGACGACGAGGGCGACGTGGTCGCGACGCTCGTGCGGTACTCGCCACCCGTGCCCGAGCCCCAGCGCGCGACGCTCGTCGTGCTGTACCTGCACGGGTGGTCCGACTACTTCTTCCAGACCCGGACCGCCGCCTACTGGCACGGCCGCGGGGTGGCCTTCTACGCGCTCGACCTGCGCAAGTACGGCAGGAGCCTGCGACCGCACCAGACCCCGGGCTACGTGGAGGACCTGCGCACGTACGACGAGGAGCTCGACGCCGCGCTCGCCGTGATCCGCGCCGAGCACGGTGTCCGGTCCCGCGTGACGCTCATGGGGCACTCGACGGGCGGCCTGGTCCTCGCGCTCTGGGCGGACCGCCACCCGGGCGAGGCCTCGGGCCTGATCCTCAACAGCCCGTGGCTCGAGCTCCAGGGCTCGGCCGTCGCGAGGCACATCAGCGCACCGGCGGTCCGGCAGCTCGCGCGGTACCAGCCACGGGCCCCGATGCCGAACATCGATCCCGGGTTCAACGCCCGGACGGTGCGCAGCGCGGAGGGCGGCGAGTGGGAGTACGAGCAGCGATGGCGTCCGACGCCGTCGTTCCCGGTGCGTGCCGGGTGGCTGCGCGCGATCCTCGACGGCCACGCCCAGGTCTCCCGCGGTCTGCACGTCAGCTCGCCCGTGCTCGTCCTCGCGTCCTCCCGCACGATCATCAGCCCGCGGTGGCACGAGGACATGCGGCAGGCCGACATCGTCCTCGACGTCGAGCTCATCGTGCGACGGGCGGTCCAGCTCGGTCCGGTCGTGACCGTCGTCCGGATCGCCGGAGGCCTGCACGACCTCTCGCTCTCGCGCGAGTCGGCACGCGAGCGGTACTTCATGGAGATCACCAGGTGGACGACCGCCTACGGCTGGGAGTGAGCGGTCAGACCCCGGCGGCTGCCTCGGCGAGGGTCGGGCCGCGCTCGCCGACGCGCCACGTGCGCCAGCCGTCGACGTCGCGCTCGACGCCGCTCGCGGCCCGCGCCGCAGCGTCCGGGTCGAGGTAGATCTTCCCGTCGGCGAGCTGCAGCGTGCCATCGGAGCGGAGCTGCGCCTCGAACCTCTCTCCGCGCCGCTCCCGGACCCAGACGAGGGTCGCGCCCCCGAGCTCACGCGCGATCGCGCTCAGCGGGGAACCCGGGGAGCTCGTGCGGGGGGCGCGGTCCGGGAGGGCGCCACGGTCCTCGCCCGGCCGGTCGCGATGCGCACCCGCCGATCCGAGCCGCTCGGCCGTCGGCACCCGGACCGGGCCGTCCTCCGCGCCCCGTGGCCGCGGCGTGCCTGCCGGCGCGAAGGGCGACCCGACGCTCTCCGGTGCGCGCGGGCCGGGCACCGCGGGCACGAGCGGGTTCTGACCCGTGACGACGAGGTGCTGGCCGGTCGGCACCCCGGAACCCTGGTAGTCACCGAGGTACGGGCCGGTCGAGACGATGTCGGGCCGCGGTCGCGGCAGCCGGCGCTCGCGCGCACCCGTCCGCGACGGGTCGTAGGCGATCGCGTCGGCGAACGCGTCGCCCGGACCGACCCAGTGCGACGCCGGCTCGGTCGGACGCCGCAGCAGCGCGGGCGCACCGAGCGGTGACACGTCGAGCAGTCGACGACCGTCGTGCCCGCGCACCACGCCGACGACGAGGACCTCGACCTGCCGTCCGGACTGCCGGAGGAACTCGACCGCGTCCTGCACGCTCTCGGCGACCTCGGCGCAGAACACCACGACCCGGGCCCCGGCGGACCGGCTCGGAGCGTTCCGCACGGCGATCGGCAACGACTCGCGGAACGCGACGAGGTCGTCGGCGAACGCATGGGCACCGCCCGTGTACGCCCGCGCGAGGTCGTCGGTGCTGAGCCGCGACGTCGCGCCCGCGTGCTGGAGCGCGCGCACGAGGCTCTCACCGTCGAGCACCCGCACGACCTCCGCGACGACGGGCTGGCCGTGCGCGTCGAGGGCGAGCACCTGCGGCTCGCCCGGCGCGCCGTGGCTGCGCACGACCGGGAACACGTGCTCGTTGAGCAGGGCGCTCAGGTGGTCGACGACCAGCGCCTGGGTCTCCGCCTCGAACGCGCCGGCAGCCGGCTGCATCGGCTGGACGAGGACAGGGCGTCCTGCGTCGAGCTCGAAGATGGGCATCGTCTCTCCTGTGTGGTCACACTCGTCGGAGTCGTCACAGCCGTCAGCGTGGTCACTGCCGTCGACGTCCCGCGACCGGTGCGCGGCGACCGGCGGAGTCCCTCCGCCTCGCCGCGCCCCGGGACACTGTGCCACGGACCGCTGAGGATTCCCAGGGACCTGGCCGCCGTGCCACGAACGAGCGCGGGCCACCTGGGTGAACGGCCGCCGATCGGCCGGAACCGGCCGCGCGTCCCGAGGCCGGGCCCGACCGGCGGTCGGTCTCACCCCTCGGCGAGCCGCGCCTCGAGCCGCTCGACCTTGCCGGTGATCTCACCCTGACGACCCGGCCGGATGTCGGCCTTGAGCACCAGGCTGACCCGCGTGCCGTGCCGACCGACGGCCTCGGTCGCACGCCTGACGACGTCCATGCACTCGTCCCACGACCCCTCGATCGTGGTGAACATGGCATCGGTGTGGTTCGGCAGGCCGGACTCGCGCACCACCCGGACGGCGTCGGCGACGGCCTCGGTGACGGAGTCGCCGATGCCCGACGGCGCGACGGAGAAGGCGATCAGCATGGACACGATCCTGTCACGTCGCTCCACCTCGTGTGAGGTCACCCACGGCGCCGGTCGGCAGGTGGGCAGCGAGGAGCTCGGCGAGGTGCACCCCGTGCACGCCCGCGAGCTGCTCGGCCTGGGTGCGGCACGAGAACCCGTCGGCGAGGTACACGTCGCCCGGTGCCGCGTCGCGCAACGCCGGCAGCAGCGCGTGCTCGGCCACCGCGACGGAGACGTCGTAGTGACCCTTCTCCATCCCGAAGTTCCCCGCGAGACCGCAGCACCCGGCCAGCGTGGAGAGCGCCGCCCCGGCCCTCCGCAGCAGGGCCTGGTCGGGCGTGAACCCCATGACCGCGTGCTGGTGGCAGTGCGGCTGCACGACCGCCGTGACGCCGCTGAGGTCCGGTGGCGTCCAGTCGACCGGTCCGACGGGCGCGGGCGCGGTGAGGAGCTCCGCGAGCGTGCGGGTCGCCGCGGCCACGGCGACGGCCCGGGGGTCCTCGGGGAACAGGTCGAGCAGGTCCGAGCGCAGCACGGCGGTGCACGACGGCTCGAGGCCGACGATCGGGATGCCGTTCACGGCGAACGGGCCGAGCACCTCGAGCAGCTGGGTCAACCGGCGCCGGGCGCCGTCGAGCTGGCCCGTCGTGATCCAGGTCAGGCCGCAGCACGCCTGCTCGTCCGGCACGAGGACCTCGTACCCCGCGTCGCGGAGCACCGCGACCGCGGCCTGCGGTACCGACGGTGCGAGGGAGTCGCTGAACGAGTCGGTCCACAGCAGGACCCGCTGCCGCGAACCCGGCGTCGGGTCCGCGGCCGGTCGACCCGGCGCGGCCGCGGCCTCGCGCGCCCACCAGGCGCGGAACGGCGTCTCCGCGAAGGTGACCATCTGACGGCGCGCATCCATGCCGCCGGCTGCGAGCACGAGCCGCGCGAGCGGCCGGACCCGAAGGGCCGCGTTGGCCACGCGCGCGAGGCCCGGGACGCTCGTGACCAGGCGGATCCACCGGGGCAGCCACCCGAGCACGTAGTGACCGACGGGACGCAGCCGCCCGCCGTACCGCCGGTGCAGCACCTCGGACTTGTACTGCGCCATGTCGACGCCCGCCGGGCAGTCGCTCGAGCACGCCTTGCAGCCCAGGCAGAGGTCGAGGGCCTCGGCGACCTCCGGAGAGGACCAGCCGCGCGTGACCAGCGTGCCGTTCGCCATCTCCTGGAGCACGCGCGCGCGGCCGCGCGTGGAGTCCTTCTCGTCGTGCGTCGCGAGGTACGACGGGCACATGAACCCGCCCGCGGCCGACGTGTCCGCGCGACACTTGCCGACGCCGACGCACCGGTGCACCGCCGTCGTGAGGTCCCCGGCGTCGTGCGGGAACGCGAAGCCGGTCGCGACGGCCGGGAGCGGGCGCGCGCGCGGGCGGCGCAGGTCCGCGTCGAGCGGTCGCGGACGGACCAGCACGCCCGGGTTGAGCAGGTCGCGCGGGTCGAGCAGGTCCTTGAACGCCTCGAACGCGGCGATCGCCGTCGGGGAGTACATGACGGGCAGGAGCTCGCTGCGGGCCCGGCCGTCGCCGTGCTCGCCCGAGAGCGACCCGCCGTGGGCGGCGACCAGGTGCGCGGCGTCGGTCATGAAGGTCCGCAACGGGTCGCCCGAACGTTCCAGCGGGATGTCGAGCCGCAGGTGCACGCAGCCGTCCCCGAAGTGCCCGTATGCGAGGCCGTCGACACCGTGCTGCGCCATCAGGGCCTCGAGCTCGCGCAGGTACCCGCCGAGCCGCGCCGGTGGCACCGCCGAGTCCTCGAAGCCGGGCCAGGCCTGCTCGCGCGACGGCGTCCGGCCGCCGAGGCCGGCCCCGTCCTCGCGGATGCGCCACATCGCGGCGGCGTCGGGTCCCGGCGGGAAGATGCCCACGGCCTGCGTGCCCGAGTCCTTCGCGAGGGCGTGCGCCCGGTCCATCGCCTCGTCGAGGTCCGCACCACCGACCTCGACCATCATCCAACCGGCGCCCGGTGGCAGGTCGGGGACCGCCGCCGCTCCCTTGACGCGACGCACGACGTCGATCAGTCGCGCGTCCATGCCCTCGATCGCGAGCGGGTGGTGCGCGAGGAGTGCCGGCACCGCGTCGGCGGCGGTCGGCATGTCCGGGTAGCCCAGGACCACGAGCACCGGCGCGGCCGCGACGGGGACGAGGGTCACGGTGGCACCGAGGAGCGTCGTCACGGTGCCCTCGGTCCCGACCAGCGCCTTGGCGAGATCGGCACCGCGCTCCGGCAGCAGGTGCTCGAGCGAGTAGCCGGAGACCTGGCGCCCGAACCGTCCGAGCTCGGTCCGGATCATGTCGAGGTTCGCCCGCACGAGCGCGTCGAGACCGGGCACCGGGTCGAGACCGCGCCCGGCGACGAAGCGCCGGCCGGTGCCGTCCACGACGTCGAGCTCGACGACGTTGTCGGCGGTCCGCCCGTACGCGACGGCGCGCGGCCCGCAGGCGTTGTTGCCGATCATCCCGCCGAGCGTCGCCCGGGCCTGGGTCGACGGGTCCGGCCCGAACCTCAGACCGAGCGGGGCGGCCTGCCGCTGCAGGTCCGCGAGGATCACCCCCGGTTCGACGCGCGCGGTGCGTGCGTCCGCGTCGATGTCGATCACCCGGTTCACGTGCCGCGAGAAGTCGATCACGACGCCCGGGCCGACGGCGTTGCCCGCGACGGACGTGCCGCCCCCGCGCGCCGTCACCGGCGCACCCGCCTCGCGCGCGACGTCGAGGGCAGCCACCGCGTCGTCGACGTCGAGCGGGAGCACGACGACCTCGGGCACGACGCGGTAGTTGGACGCGTCCGTCGAGTACTCCGCCCGGCGCCGCGTCGACGCGTCGACGGAGCCGCGCACGCGCGATCTCAGCGCGGCGACGAGATCCGCCGCACCGGAACGGTCGGCGGGCTCAGCACGGTCGGAGGTCGCGGTCACGGTCGGCACGGGGGAAGTCTCCCACCTCGGCGCGGCCGCCCTCCGAGGACCACCGCCCTACGGACAGGGCGCGCTCGGGGACCCCGCCGTGCCCCGGACGTGCGACGCGCGCACACCCGGGGCACAGCGGTGCGACGTCAGTCGAGAGCGGCGTCGAGGGTGATCGGGACCCCGGTCAGGGCCTTGCTGATCGGGCACGTCTCCTTCGCCGACTGCGCCGCGGCGCCGAAGCCCTCGGCGTCGAGACCGTCGACCTCGCCGCGGACCGTCAGCAGGATCCCGGTCAGGTGGAACCCGCCGGCCGGGTCCGGTGCGAGGGTCACGTCGGCACTGACCTGCAGCGAGATCGGCGTCCCACCCGCCTCTGCGATGAGCGCGGAGAGCTGCATCGCGTAGCACGACGTGTGGGCGGCCGCGATCAGCTCCTCGGGGCTCGTGGTGCCGTCCGCGTTCTCGGCGGCGCGCTTGGGGAACGAGACGTCGAAGGTCCCGACGCCCGAGCTGGTGAGCTCGACCTGGCCACTGCCGTCGTTGAGTCCGCCGTTCCAGGCCGTGCGTGCGGTGCGTGTCGGCATGGTGCTCCTTCGAGTGTGAGATGACAGGCCGGTCAGGGCCAGGGTTGCCGGCGAGCGGGGCCGGTGCCGCGACGGTAGCGGCCCGGTCGCGTCGTCGGGCAGGTCCACCGTAGGACGGCGCCACGGGTCGTGCGCGCCGTCGGCTCAGCCGGGCTCCGCGTGCGGGTCGTCAGCGCGTGCGAGGTGCTCCTGCACGACCGCCGCCGGCGCACCCGCCTCGAAGAGGACCCGTGACGCCCGCCGGTGCAGGTCACGCCGGACGGCGGGGGTCAGTCCCGCGTACAGGGCGTCACGGACGAGGTCCTGCCGGAACGTCAGCCGACCACCGCGGGCCTGGACGAGTCCCGCCGCGGAGCAGTGCCGCAGCACGCGCCAGATCTCGTCCTCGGGCATCTCGGCGACCGCCGCGAGGTCGGCATCCAGGAACGAGCTTCCGAGGACGGCCGCGATCGACAGCAGGGCGAGGGCCTCGTGCCCGACGTACGCGACCCGGGCGGAGAGCCGCTGGTTGAGGTCGCGGAGCACGACGCCACCGGCAAGCTCGACGGCTCCGTCGGCGTCGTCCACGACCGCATCGGACTCCTGGGCCGCGGCCACGAGGTCCACGATGAACTGCGGGTTGCCGCCGGCGGCGGAGAGCCGAGCCCGGAGCACCGGTCCCGCGCGGCTGCCGAGGAGCTGCTCCCCCAGCTCGACGGCCGCCGGCGGGGTCAGCGCGGGGATCTCGAGCGGCGCGGCGCCGGCCCGCGTCCATGCCGCGACGGCGGTGACGAGCTCGGGGCGGCGCGGGACGGTCCGAGTCGTCGCGACGAGCATCGTGGACGGGATCGCGCCACCCGCGGCGAGACGCTCCAGCACCCGGAGCGAGGCGTCGTCGACCAGGTGCAGGTCCTCGAGCAGCACGACGGAGGGGCCGTTCGCGGCACGCTCGAGGAGCAGCACGGCGAAGAGCTCCTCGATCTGCGTGCGGTCGAGCGTCTGGTCCGGGCTCGACCACCTCGCCCAGTCCTCGCGGTACTTGCCGATCAGACCGGCGAGCTCGCGCTCGACCTCCGTGGCGGGCGGCCCGAGCGAGAGCAGCGTCCGCACCAGGAGCGCGAACGGCTGGACCGGGCCGCGGTCCGTCGCCGTCCCCGCGGCGAACACGTGAACACCCCGCCGGCCGGCGCTCGCCGCGACCTCGCGCAGGAGGGCGGACTTCCCGATCCCGGCCTCGCCCTCGATGAGCACGACGGTCCCGATGCCCGCCACCGCCGCCGCGAGCCTCGTCTCGAGCATCTCGACCTCGACGGACCGTCCGACGAGGACGGAGTCGTCGGCCGCTCCGTCCTCAGCTCGCATGGATCGATCGTAGAGCGCGCGGACCGGCCCAGGCGCCGCCTGCGGCGATCACCTCACCGGGAGGAGCTCGTCGGTGTGGGAGGCTGACCGCCGTGATCACGGTCAGCACGGACGGCTCCTGCCTGCGCAACCCCGGCGGTCCGAGCGGGTGGGCCTGGGTGAACCACCACGGGCCGACCGCCTCGGGCGGGATCGCCGCAGGCACCAACCAGGTCGCCGAGCTCACCGCGGTGCTGCGCGCGATCGAGGCGCACCCGGGCGACGAGCCGCTCGTGATCGAGTCCGACTCGCAGTACGCGATCAAGTGCGCCTCCGAGTGGGTCGTCGGCTGGAAGCGCAAGGGCTGGCGCACGGCGAGCGGCTCACCGGTGCAGAACCTCGCGCTCGTGCAGGGCATCGAGCGCGCGATCACCGCACGGAGCGGTCCGGTGCGCTTCGTGTGGGTCCGCGGTCACGTCGGCAACTACTACAACGAGCAGGCCGACCTGCTCGCCGGTGCGGCCGCCCGCGACGTGTCGCGTGAGGCCGCGATGCCGGCGATGGCGGCCGCCGAGCTCGCCGGCCCCACGTCCGACACCCTGTTCTGAGCGTCCTTCGCCGCCCCCGACGGATTCACCGGGCCCCGGCGTCGTACCCGGACCCTTTTCGGCGTAGACCTGGAGCACGGGCGGACATCGCCGTTCGCCCGTTCGAGGTGCATCCGGGAGGATCCCATGAAGGCGCTCGTCTACCACGGTCCGGGAGACAAGAGCTGGGACGAGGTGCCGGACCCCGTCCTGATCCGTCCGACCGACGCGATCGTGCAGGTCGACACCGCCACGATCTGCGGGACGGATCTCCACATCCTCAAGGGCGACGTCCCTGCCGTCGCCCCGGGCCGGGTCCTCGGCCACGAGGCGGTCGGCACCGTGCTCGAGGTCGGCGGCTCGGTGACCAACGTCGCCGCCGGCGACCGCGTCATCGTGTCGTGCATCAGCGCGTGCGGCACGTGCAGCTACTGCCGCAGCGGCAACCCGTCGCACTGCCTGGCGGACGAGGGTGCGTCGGGGATCGGCTGGATCCTCGGGCACCTGATCGACGGGACGCAGGCCGAGAAGGTCCGCATCCCGTTCGCGGACACCTCCCTCTACGCCCTCCCCGACGGTGTCTCCGACGCCGCGGCGATCCTGCTCTCGGACATCCTGCCGACCGGGTTCGAGATCGGCGTCCAGTACGGGCGCGTCAAGCCGGGAGACACGGTCGCCGTGGTCGGCGCCGGGCCGGTGGGGCTCGCGGCGATCGCCACCACGGGACTGTACGGAGCCGCTCAGGTCATCTCGATCGACCTGGACCCGAGCCGTCTCGAGCTCGCGCGCACGGTCGGGGCCACGCACGGCGTCAACTCGGGCGATCCGGACTGGAAGGAGCAGGTGCTCGCGCTGACGGACGGCTACGGGGTCGACGTCG
Organism: Actinomycetes bacterium; assembly: GCA_021778635.1. Classification (GTDB taxonomy): domain Bacteria; phylum Actinomycetota; class Actinomycetes; order Actinomycetales; family Cellulomonadaceae; genus JAJDFX01. Next base: position 2,639 of record JAJYCD010000005.1, on the reverse strand, counting down.
CGATCGAGGCGGTCGGCGTCCCGGCCACCTTCGACATGTGCACCCGCCTGGTGCGGCCGGGGGGCTCCGTCGCGAACGTCGGCGTGCACGGCCGGTCGGTCGAGCTCGAGCTGGACCGGTTGTGGATCCAGAACGTCACGATCAGCATGGGCCTCGTGAACACGACCACGCTCGGCATGCTGCTCAAGCTCGTGGCACAGGGCAAGCTGCCCGTCGAGACGTTCGTCACGCACCGCTTCGGGCTCGACGACGTCATGTCCGCGTACGAGACGTTCGGGAACGCGGCACGGACCAAGGCCCTCAAGGTCCTCCTCAGCCGCTGATCGGCGGGACGTCCCCGGTCCGGCACGCACGGACCGGGGACGCGCCGCGCCTCAGGCCGAGTCGCGCACCACCAGGGCCGTGGGCAGCGTGATCGCCGCCGGTTCCTGGCCGTCGATCACCTCGAGCAGGAGTCGCACCATCTCCTCGCTGATCCGCTCGAGCGGCTGCCGGATCGTCGTGAGCGGCGGGACGAGGGTCGCGGCGAGCCCCGAGTCGTCGAAGCCTCCGACGGCGACGTCGTCGGGGACACGTCGACCCGCCTCGCGCAGCACGGTGAGGGCCCCGGCCGCCATGAGGTCGGACGCGACGAAGACCCCGTCGAGGTCGGGAGCCCGGTCGAGAAGCTCCCGCATCGCGCGCTCACCGCTCGCACGCGAGTAGTCGCCGTGCGCCACGAGCCGCCCGTCGAACGCGTCACCGAGCTCCGCGGTGAAGCCCGCGAGCCTGATCGTGCCGCCCGGGGTGTCCATCGGTCCGGTGATCGTCGCGATCCGGCGGCACCCGCGGTCGACGAGGTGCCGCGTCATCGTGCGGGCGCCGGCGGCGTCGTCGGCGGTCACGTAGCCCACCTGCTGCTCGAAGCCGAGCGGGACGCCGCACGCGATCATCGGGACCTCGTGGCGCAGCAGCGACGCCACGATCGGGTTGCCCGCGTGCGAGGAGATCAGCAGCACGCCGTCGACGTGCCCCGCGGAGACGTAGGCCGTGATCCGGCGCCGCTCCTCGGGGGTGCTCGCGACCATGAGCAGGAGCGGCAGCTCGCGCCGCGCGAGGGCCTCCGCCGCGCCCCGCAGCAGGATCGAGAAGTTGGGGTCCTCGAAGAGCAGGTGCTGGGGCTCCGTCAGCAGGAACGCGATCGAGTTGGAGCGCCCGGTCGCGAGGCTGCGCGCGTGCTGGTTCGTCGCGTACCCGGTGGTCCTGATCGCCTCGTTGACCGCCGCGAGCGCCTCGGGCGACACCCAGTGCCCGCCGTTGATCACCCGCGAGACCGTCCCGCGCGAGACGCCGGCGACGGCCGCGACGTCGCGGATCGTCGGGCGCCTCTTCGCTGCGGGTCTGTCCACAGATCGTGACTCTAGGGCCATGTCAGCTCTTGACCGCGCCCGCCGCGAGGTCGACCTGCCAGTAGCGCTGCAGGGTGAGGAACAGGGCGATCAGCGGGAGGATCGACAGCAGGGCACCGGTCAGCACCGAGGTGTACATCGCGGGCACCGACGCACCCTGGTTCAGCAGTCCCGAGAGCCCGACGGTGATCGGGAACAGCTGGTCGCTGCCGAGCATGATGTACGGCAGCATGAAGTTGTTCCAGATCGCGACGAACTGGAACAGGAACACGGTCACCAGGCCGGGCATCATCATCGGGGTGGCGATCTTCCGGAAGATCGTCAGCTCCCGGGCACCGTCGGTCCGGGCGGCCTCCACGACGTCCGTCGGCACCGACGCGGCGGCGTAGATCCGGGCCAGGTAGATCCCGTACGGGCTGATGATGCTCGGCAGCAGCACCGACCAGTAGGTGTTGGTGAGCCCGACCTTCGCGAGCAGCAGGTACTGCGGGATCGCGAGCACGACGCCGGGAACGAGCACACCGGCCAGGAGGGTGTTGAAGATGGCCTTCTTGCCGACGAACGAGTACATCGCGAGCCCGTACCCGGCAGCGGCCGAGACGATCACCGAGAGCAGGCCGCCCACCCCCGCGTACAGCGCCGTGTTGGCCATCCACCGCCAGTACAGGCCGTCGCGGTAGGCCGACAGCGTCCTGATGTTGTCGAGCAGGTGCGACGACGGCGCGAACGTGAAGGTCGAGAACAGCTCCCCGGCGCTCTTGCTCGAGGCGACGAGCACCCACACCACGGGGAGCAGGCAGTAGGCCGCCCCGAGCAGCAGGATGACGGTGGTCGGGTAGCTCGGCCGCTCCCGCCGCGCCGGGCGCAGGGGCGGCCGCTCCGCCCGACGGCCGGCCGGCGCGAGGTCGGGAGCGGCACCGGGCGAGGGGATCGGAAGAGTCGTGGCCATGATCACTTCTCCTGGCTGAAGGCGCGGTTCTGCACGAGGCGCAGGAACCCGAACGAGAGAACGAAGGTCGCCGCTGCGATGACCACAGAGGTGGCCGCGGCCGAGTAGATGTCGTTGCGGGTGAACGCGTCGCGGTAGACCTTCATGAGCGGCGTCCACGTGCTCGAGATCGTGTTGGTGAGCGGACGGAGCGTCATCGGCTCGGCGAAGACCTGGAGCGTGGCGATCATCGAGAAGACGGACGTCATGATCAGCGACGGCAGCACGATCGGGACCTTGATGCGCCAGGCGACCGCGACCTC